>CBIHKY010000144.1:0-6607 GCA_966205705.1 uncultured Alphaproteobacteria bacterium | reverse complement strand
ACATGGGCCAGTGGCATCGACCTGAAATCCGGTCGACCAATCGAGAACCCTGAAGCGCGCTACAGTGAAACCGGCAAACCGTTCCTCCAAATGCCGGGGCCGTTGGGTGCGCATAGCTGGCATCCAATGTCCTATAGCCCAAAGACCGGGCTTGTGTATCTTCCAACCCAGACCGTTCCGTTTCTATATGCACCCGATGGCCAGTTCCGGCATAATCGCCGCGGCTGGAATCTGGGTGTGTTGATGGGTACGCCGCCCCTGCCCGACGACCCCAAAATCGTTGCAGGCATTCGCTCATCGATCAAAGGCGCACTCGTCGCCTGGGATCCCGTGCGACAGAAAGAAGTATGGCGGGTCGACTTCGGCGAAGCCTTCAACGGCGGCACGCTGGCGACTGCTGGCGACCTCGTGTTCCAGGGCAATGCGTCGGGTCGACTTGCCGCTTATCGCGCGGACAATGGAAAGAAGCTCTGGAGCTTCGACGCCCAGAGCCCGATCATGGCCGCTCCCGTTAGCTATGCGATCAAGGGACGACAATATGTCGCCGTCATGGTCGGCTATGGCGGGGTGGGTGCCTTTGGTCCCGGCGCTCTAACGAACCCTGATCGCAAGAAGCGTAATATCAGCCGCCTCATGGTGTTCAGCCTTGACGGGAAGGCCAAGCTACCTCCTCCGCCGCCAATCGTTGCGCTGCCGGAACCTAGCCCGCCTACCGACGCGCCCGTCGGCGCCCGTATAGAGATTGGCCGCCGGTTGTATGAACGGAGTTGCGCGACATGCCACGGCACGGCCGCCATCACGGCGGGCATCGCGCCTGACCTCAGGCACAGCCAGGCGCTAGCCAAGGACGCATTCCGGGCGATCGTCCTGGATGGAGCGCTCAAGGATACTGGTATGGCAGGGTTTGCAGGGACTTTGTCTCCTACCGACGTCGAGGATATTCGCGGCTATCTCGCGCAGCGCGCCAGACAGGCACTTCCCATCGCGGGACCGCCCTCCAAAACCGCCGCCCGTTGATGCGCGGCACGGTCACCAGCGAAAAGTGAAGGAATGAGCGATGGATTCCAAATTGCTCGTCAATGGCGACGTGATCGATGGCGAAGGCGCGATCCCATCAACAAAAGCAGTGGTCATTCCAAAGCGACATTGATGATGCGATTGTGCGCATCAACGCCTGCGAATTCGGGCCAGCCGGGTTCGGTATGGGGACATGACCTTGAACGCGCCATGCACATTGCGGAGCAGATCGCTTCCGGCGTCATCTGGGTCAATCAGCATATGGCAATGGCCCCGTTCGTTCGGCCTCGCGGGGCCAAGGAGTCGGGTTAGGCACAGACCTCGGTCAGGACGGACTGTGGGAATATACCCGGCCATGATCGTCAATCCCTTGCAGGCGGATCCATCAGAACGAGCTGACGTCTAGTAGCTAGATTGGCATGCCATTTGCAATTTTATTGGTATGATATTCAGAATTATCTTGATTGTTTCGTAAATGGCATGCCATTTTGCCACCACGTTACGATGGCACTTTAGTGACCGACCATTGGCAATGTTCAAGGACAGGAAAATATATGGACAGCCTGGATCTTCTAATCGTTGGCGCAGGTCCTGCAGGGCTATTGGCCTCTTCGATAGCCTCCATGATCGGACTTAAGCATCAGGTCATCGAACAACGGCCCGGCCTGCATACCGAGCCTTCGGCGCATGTTCTCAAGACGCATACGATGGAAGTCTATGGGCGCATCGGCGCGTCCGACGAGATTCTCCGGCTTTGTACGCCACCCGAACTCCAGACCTGCATTGCATGGTGCGAGAGCATCGGCGGCCTGATGTATGGCAAACTCGATCTTAGCGGGCGGAGAGGCAAGGTGCCGCGCTTCATGAATATCAGCACTGTGCATTCGGCCAACCTGCCCCAGAATATCGTCGAGCCCATCCTTCATGAGCGGGCTAAGGCGCTGGCTGGACGTGATCCGGTATCCTTTTCTACGCCGTTCACGCACTTCAGCCAGGATGATAATGGCGTGACGGTCACGATAGGCGCTGAGGAGGAAGCGCGGCAGGTGCGTACGCGCTATCTCATCGGGGCAGACGGCGCGGCAAGCGCCGTGCGGCGTGCCGCGGGGTTAGGCATGGAAGGCCCTCAGGCATTGGCGTATTTCCTCGCGATCCATATCAAATCGGACATGATGCCATTTCTGGCGCGAAACCCGGCCCTGATCTTCTTCATCCGGTCCGCTGCATATGAGGGCTTTTTTATCGTTCACGAGCCGGTTGGCTCGCAGGTTTTCATGATGCGCTACGATCCTGAAACGGCGCCTTATGAAAGCTTCGATGAAGCCAAATGCCGAAGCATCATGGAAGAGATATTCGGCTGCCCGCATGATTTTTCCATTGCTGCGATCGATCGCTGGGCCATGTCTGCCCAAGTCGCGTCAGGCTATCGGAACGACCGTGTGTTTCTGATTGGCGACGCAGGCCATCGCTTTCCGCCTACCGGAGGACTTGGCCTCAATACCGGCGTCGAAGACGTCGAGAACCTCATCTGGAAACTGGGTGCCGTCTTGCGCGGTGAAGCGGGTGAAGCCTTGCTCGAGAGCTATGAAGCGGAATGCCGTCCGACCGCCGTGCGCAATACCAATCAATCGGTTTCCAACCATTCGCGTATGAGCGAAGTCGACACGGTGCTGGGCAGCAATGGAGACAAAGCCGATTTTCAGGCGCGTATCGACTTACTGAAGGCGAACCCGGATCATCCACAATTTGCGCAAATCCAGACCGCAATCAACGATCAGATGCCTCATTTTTCATTTCTGGAGCTGGAAGTCGCCGCATCGCCAAAGACAGGCGCCTTCATTCCGGCGGACCGCCCCATCCCCCGCCCCGTCCCGTCCCATGAAGGTTATCAGCCGAGTTTGCAGCCGGGCGCGCATATACCCCATTTCTGGATTAGCCCGGGTCGGGCTTCGATTGATGCCCTCAGCTTCGATGTTCTGACATTGTTTGCACCTTCTGGCGATGTTGGGTCATGGCAAGAGGCCGTAGCCTCGCTGCAACGCAATCGCATGATGGTGAATATCGTGCCTCTGGATCCCGATATGCGTAGCCCGATCGCCAGCATAGGCGAATTCTGGGGCGATGATCCCTTTGCAATACTTGTCAGGCCCGATGGACGGATCGCCTGGGTGGAACCCAAGAACGTTACCGACAGGAATGCCGCTCTGGCAGATGCAGTCGATCAAGTGACGGGCTGGAAGATCAGCGAGACAATGACATCATGAGCCTTGATCCAGAAACCTTTGGCCTGCTCCTCGACACTGTACGGCGCTTCGTCGACAAACGGCTGCGCCCATTGGAAGCCGAAGTCGAGGCGCAGGATGCTGTGCCCGAGGCGGTCATCGCGGAAATGCGCGAGCTTGGCCTGTTTGGACTGTCGATCGGCGAGGAATATGGTGGCCTCGGCCTCAACATGCTGGAGGAAGCCCATCTGGCCATGGCCTTCGGGCACACCACACCCGCCTTTCGCTCGGTCTTCGGCACTAACGTCGGGATCGGCAGCCAGGGCCTTGTCATGGCTGGGTCTGATGCACAAAAAGCGCAATGGCTGCCTGCGATAGCGAGCGGCGAGATCATCACCAGCTTCGCTTTGACCGAACCCGATGTCGGTTCTGATTCGGGTTCCGTCAAAACGGTGGCCCGGCGCGATGGCGACGTTTATCGCCTGACCGGCACGAAACGATTTATCACGAACGCGGACAAAGCGTCGCTCTTCACTGTCATGGCCCGGACTGGCGACACGCCCGGTGGCAAGGGCGTGTCGGCCTTTCTGGTGCCACGTGACCTTCCTGGCCTTTCAATTGGCGAGCCGGAACGGAAAATGGGTCAGCGCGGTGCGAAGGTTGCCGATGTCATCTTCGATGACGTCCCCGTTCCCGCCGCAAACCGGCTGGGCTCGGAAGGCGAAGGCTTCAAGATCGCGATGCGCGTGCTGGATCGCGGGCGGTTGCACATAGCGGCGCTGTCGGTGGGCATTGCCCAGCGCTTGATTATGGACAGCGTTGCTTATGCAACCCAGCGCCGCCAGTTCGGCAAACCCATTGCCGAGCATCAACTGGTGCAGGCAATGATCGCCGATTCTAAGACGGAGGCTCTGGCCGCACGCGCCTTGGTCCTGGAAACCGCTGCAGCAAAAGACGCCGGAAGTGACGTGATACTCGAGAGCGCCGCCGCCAAGCTCTTCGCCACGGAAATGGTCGGCCGCGTCGCCGACCGCGCGGTGCAGATCTTTGGCGGAGCGGGCTACATCGCCGATTATGGTATCGAAAGATTGTATCGCGACGTGCGGCTGCTTCGCCTGTATGAAGGCACGAGCCAGATCCAGCAGTTGATTGTCGCACGGGAAACGGTGCGCCGCGGTGGTTGACATGTTCCCCTCCCCCGACGCTGCCAGAACAGCACCCGTCCGTGACCCGCACGATGGACAGGTGGCGATTATCACCATCGACAATTTGCCGGTCAACGCCCTGTCCCTGCCGGTGCGTGTCGGAATATCCGAAGCACTGAGCAGAGCTATTAACGATGCCAGTGTCAGCGCGATTCTGATCATCGGGTCAGGCAAGATATTCAGCGGCGGCGCCGACATTCGCGAATTCGACCGATCGGCAGCCGCGCCGTCCCTGACAGACGTCATAAACGCCATCGAACGATCGCCCAAGCCCGTGGTCGCGGCCATTCACGGCGCCGCACTCGGTGGCGGGTTGGAACTGGCGATGGCGTGTCATGGTCGTCTTGGTGCCACCGGGACCAGACTGGGACTCCCTGAAGTCACGCTTGGCCTCATTCCAGGCGCGGGCGGCACGCAACGCCTGCCACGTCTGATCCCGTTGCGCCATGCACTGCCCATGATCGTCATGGGCCAGCCGATCGATGCTACGCTTGCCGCCGAATGGGGACTGATCGATCAGGAGGTCGGGCAAGATGCGTTGATGGAAATGGCGCGAAATTTTGCCCTGACCCTGGCCGAAGGCGAATGGGATGCTGTACGAAATTTGCCCGTTAAGTCCGATGGTGACGCGCTTGCAACTATCGATGCTTTCGAGCGGGACAATGGCGCGCGCATTAAGGGGCAGGAAGCACCCGCAGCCGCAATCGGTGCGATGCGTGACGCCGTCCGACTTCCCTTCGATGAGGCAACCGCCAACGAACGGGCCATGTCGCTCAGGTTGCGCACCCGTACGCAGTCAGTGGCGTTGAGACATCTCCATTTTGCCGAAAGGCAGGTGTTCAAGGTTCCCGGGCTCAACAGGGCCACGCCGCGAACGATCAAAAAGGTCGGCATTGTCGGCGCCGGGACGATGGGCACAGGGATCGCCCTCACGATGCTGTCCGCCGGGCTACCCGTCATGCTTGTCGAGCAGCAGGCCGAGGTCATCGATCGCGCGCGCAAGACGATTGAGGCAACGCTGGTGCGGGATGTCGCCAAGGGAAGGATGGCGGAGGCGCAAAGGGGCTTGGCGCTGCGACGCCTAGCCTTTTCGGATGATTATGAAGCGCTGGGCGCAGCAGATCTTATTGTGGAAGCCGCCTATGAGACGATGGAGGTGAAGAAAAGCATCTTTGCCACACTTGATCAGGTCGCACGGCCAGGAGCACTACTGGCATCCAACACATCCTATCTCGACCTCGACATGATCGCGGCCGCTACCCAGCGCCCCGAAGATGTGGTCGGCCTGCATTTCTTCTCACCCGCCAATATCATGAAGCTTCTGGAAATCGTGCGAGGCGCAAAAACAGCGCCGGACGTCATTGCCAGCGGCCTATCGCTTGCCAAAAAGATCGGCAAGGTTGCGGTGGTTGCGGGGAATTGCCACGGGTTTATCGGCAACCGCATGCTAGCCGTTCGCCGCGCCCAGGCCGAAGCCATGCTCGTCGAAGGCGCCAGCGCGCAAGCCATAGACGCGGTGATCGAGGCATTCGGTTTCCCCATGGGACCATTTCGGATGGCGGATCTTGCCGGGCTGGATCTGGGATGGAGCGCGGCGACGTCGGGTGGCGCCACCATTCGCGAGCGGCTGAACGAAGCAGGACGTCACGGGCAGAAGGCCGGTGCGGGCTTTTACGATTATGACGATGCGCGAACCGCCGTGCCCTCCCCCACCGCAGATGCCATCGTAAGGCGCTTTGCGCAGGATTTCGGCGTCGCCCGGCGCCGGATCGACGCCGAAGAGATACATAATCGGCTATTCCTTCCGATGATCGACGAAGGCATACGAATTCTGGCCGAAGGCGTAGCGATGCGACCAGGCGACATCGATGTCGTGTGGGTCAACGGTTATGGTTGGCCGCGCCATACAGGCGGACCGATGCACCATGCCCAAGCCATCGGGCTAACTGCGGTGGCCGATGGTCTGCGCGCCATCGGAATGACGCCGTCCCCTGCCCTGCAAAGCATTATATCCAGCGGTGCATCGCTGGATACACTGGTGCAGGAAATCGACTGACATCGGACGAAAAGCCTCGGAGAGACAGTATGCCCATCACCCTTTATCATTTTCCTGCGGCCTGTTCGCGCGTGACCATGAACGCGCTAGAGGAAATAGGCCTATCC
>CBIHKY010000143.1:0-6679 GCA_966205705.1 uncultured Alphaproteobacteria bacterium | reverse complement strand
GTGGCACTATAGTAACAGGTAGTGCCGCTCCTTCGCACCTGCACACCGACCCGCTATTCCTGATTCACGGAAATAATTTGCAGGCTCTACCAAATTCCGTATTCAGGGAAATAGGAATAATCGACATTTGAGTCGAAAACCTGGGAGAGTGAGATGAAGGGCTTTTTGTTAGCTTCGGCGGCGCTGGGCGTGCTGGTTGGCGCGCCGATGGCAAGCGCTCAGCAGGTTGCGCCGTCTTCGGTGACGCCGCAGGGTGATGTGGAAGGCGGACTGGAAGAAATCGTCGTCACAGCGCAGCGCATTTCAGAGAGCAGCCAGCGCGCGCCGATCGCGCTTGATGTGGTCCGGCCTGAAGAGCTTGTTCGCCAGAACGTCATTCGCGCCGAGGATTTGTCCCGCACCACGACCGCACTGAGCGCATCGGCGGCGGGTGGACCCACCACGTCCTTCTTCGTGCGCGGCGTCGGTAATGCGACGAACAACAGCTATTCTGATCCTGCGATCGCCTTCAATTATGATGGCGTCTATATCGGCCGCCCCAGCTCCACCTCGGGCGTGTTCTACGATCTTCAGCGTGTGGAAGTCCTCAAGGGGCCGCAGGGCACGCTTTATGGCCGTAATGCCACCGGCGGCGCCATCAACGTCATCCCCAACCGCCCCAAGCTTGGGCAGTTCTCGGGCGAGGGGCAGGTCGGCTATGGCAATTATAGCTGGCTGACCGGTCAGGCGGCGATCAACGTGCCGATTGGCGAGCAGGTTGCCGTGCGCGTGGCAGGCACCGTCTCCAGCCGCGACGCCTTCCTCACCGATGGCACGGGCAAGCAGCGCGAATATGCATTCCGCAGCCAGATCTATGCCGAGCCGAGCGACAATTTCACCTTCCGGTTTGGCATCGATTATGCCCATCAGGGCGGCAGCAGCGCCAGCGGCTACTATCTGGGCACGGTCACGCCGGTTTTCGGTCAAACCGGCTTTGCTGGCTATAATTATGTGCCGACCGGCTTCTCGGTAAACCAGGGCCTGCTCGATCCGCGCTCCAACGCGCTGCAAAGCTCGCGCTTCGTCCCTTCGGTTGGCCGCACCGGTGCGGTCGTGGATGGCGTGCCTTACAATGATAATGATTATTGGGGCATGACCGCCGAGATGAATTACATCACGGATGCCGGCACGCTCACCGTGCAGCCAGCCTATCGTGAAGCCAATCTCGATTACACCTTCAATGGCGTGTTTCGCCTTGGTGGCGTGAAGGAGCGGGACAAGCAGGCAAGCATTGAGGCGCGCTGGGCAGGGGCTTTCGGTCCATCGATCGATTATCTGATCGGCGGCATGTATTTCGATGAAGATATCGACGTGCCGCAGGCCTTCTACAACCAATCCACGCTGACGCCTTACCAGTCCTTCACGACCGGGACGCAATCATGGGCGGGCTTTGGTAAGATCACGGTGCGCCCGGTTGAAAAGCTGAGCCTCACGGCGGCAGGTCGCTACACGAGCGACAAGAAGCAGTTTAATGGCCTGTCGCAGGTCTACATCCTGTTCTGCGGGAACCCTGCACCGCCGCAGGATTTCTGCCCGACATTGCCGTTCACGCCCGTGGTGAACAGTGCTGCTCAGTTGGAATCCTTCTACACCTCGCGCGGCTTTCGCGTGACGCCAGCCCCCCTGTTCGCCTTGCCGCCACAGGCAGGTGGGTCGCAGACCGCACCGTTCGTGCTGCGCTCGCCGATTGCGATCAACTCGGGACTTCAGAATGAGAAGTTCACTTACCGCCTTGCCGCGCAATATGACTTCACGCCGCGCAGCATGGTCTATGCGAGCTATGAGACGGGCTATCATGCAGGCGGTTTCTCATTTGCGCGCGGTGTCGAAACCTTCCGGCCGGAATCGATCAGGGCCTACACGATCGGCACCAAGAACCGCTTCCTTGGCAACAAGCTGCAAGTGAATGTCGAGGCGTTCCTGTGGAAATATAAGGACCAGCAGTTCACCCAGTTCGGCTTCGATCTCGGCAATCCGCCATCGACCGTGTTCCTGACGCGGAATATCGGTAACAGCACGATCAAGGGCATCGATGTCGATGTGGAACTGCTCGTCACCAAGAACACATTGCTCTCGGCCAATGTGCAGTATCTCGATACGAAATATGACAGCTTCACCTATTTCGCTCCTAATCAGGGCACGCCGCCGAACACGACTTGCGGCTTCACACCGCAATCGCAAGCGGTGCCGGGTGGGTCTCCAGTGGCGGTGTTCCGCATTGATTGCTCTGGTAAGCAAGCGTTCAACTCGCCCAAATGGTCGTTCAACCTGAATGCCCAGCAGACGATCCCCTTGGGCGCGGCCAAGCTGACGCTGCAGGGCGGCACGCGCTATCGCAGCAGCAGCTATTCGACGGCTGACTATCTGCCATATCTGCGGTCCCCAGCAGCCTTTGTCAGCAACGCGTCGATCACCGTATCAGATGCGGACGACCGCTATTTCGCCAGCCTCTATGTGTTCAACATCGAGGATAATCAGCGTCTGATCTCGGGAACGACCAACTCTGCGGGCGTCATCTCGGCCAATGCTGAGCAGCCACGCACCTGGGGCGTGCGCATCGGCGGCAAATTCTAACAGCTTGAGGCCAATTCTCTCCGGTGGCGCGGAAAGAATTGGCCTCGGCTCGCATCATGAGCTATTATTCCTGATAACGGGAATTTATGAATTGGAGCATTTATGTCGGCCGCAGTCACTGATCTTCACTTCGTCGCGCTAGCCGTGCCAGACCTTGCCGCAGAACGTGCTTTTTTTGGCGAAACATGGGGCCTTGTCGAGGTTGGCGAGAGCGATGGCAAAGTCTATTTCGCCGCAGAGGGATCGCCGCATCCTTATGTCATCCGCCTGCGTCAGGATGATGAGCGCAAGACCGATCTGATTGGCTTCTCCGCTGCATCGCGTGCGGACGTGGATGCCATCTTCGCGCAGGTTCAGGCCTCCGGTTCCAAGGTCATTTCCCAGCCGGGTGCTGCCGATGGCCCGGCTGGCGGCTATGCCTTCCGCTTTTTCGATCCCGATGGCCGCGCGATCGAGGTGATTTGTGACAGCACCCAGCGCATCCATCGCACGCTCGCCAAGGGTGAGGCGATCCCGACGGGCCTCAGCCACATCGTGATCCACACGCCCAAGCCTGCCGATCTCGTGAAATATTATGAGGATGTGCTCGGCTTCCGCCTGACCGACTGGATCGGCACCTTCATGGCCTTCCTGCGCTGCAATCCCGTGCATCATCGCCTCGCCATCCTGCCCGGACCGCCAGCGCTCAACCATGTCGCTTTCGACGTGACATCGGTGGACGAGATGATGCGCGGCCTTGCGCGGATGCATGAGAAGGGCGTCACGCTCTCTTGGGGGCCGGGCCGTCACACCGCTGGCAACAACACCTTCACTTACTATCTCACACCCAATGGCAATGCCGTGGAATATACCTCTGATCTTGAAGAGGTTGGGGATGACTGGCAGCCAACGGTCTATGAGTTCACCCCGAGCATCACGGATCAGTGGGGCACGGGCCGCATCATACCGGGCAATGTGCCGCATGCTGAAATGCATCCCGACAAGGGCCTGTGGCAGGTGCCCGCATGATCGGCAAAGTGTTGGTCGTCGGTGGTGGCATCGGCGGCATGACAGCGGCGATTTCGCTCAAGCGCAATGGGGTCAATGTCGATCTGATCGATGCTGATCCCGAATGGCGGGTCTATGGCGCTGGCATCAGCGTGACCGGCATCTCACTGCGCGCTTTCGATGCGCTAGGCATTTTCGATCAGATTAAAGAGCGCGGTCATGTTGGCTCGGGCTTTCGGGGTCGCACGGCGGGCGGGCATGTCGTGGTTGAAGTGCCACCGACTGAAAACCCAACGCCCATCCAGCAGGGCGGCGGCATCTTGCGTCCGGTCCTGCATGATATTCTCTCCTCCACGGTGCGGCGCGACCAGATCAATGTGCGCCTTGGCGTGAAGGTCGAGACGCTGGTGCAGGATGATGCCGGCGTGGATGTGACGTTCACGGACGGCACGGCAGGCCGCTATGATCTCGTCGTCGGCGCGGATGGCATTGCGTCGACGACGCGGGCGATGATCTTCCCCGAGGCGGCCAAGCCCAAATTCACCGGGCAGGGTTGCTGGCGCGTTGTCGCCAAGCGTCCCGCCGAGGTCGACCGCACGGAAATGTATTTTGGCGGGCCGGTGAAGCTCGGCCTCAATCCCATTTCCGAGGATGAGATGTATATGTTCCTGCTGGAGCATGTGCCTGATAATCCCCGGTTTGAAGGCGAGGAACTGGTCACGCATCTGCGCGATCTGATGGCGCCATTCGCCGGTGCCGTGCCCGCGATCCGCGAGAGCATTACGGACCCGGCGCAGGTGAATTATCGCCCGCTGGAATGGCTGCTGCTGCCTGACCCCTGGTATAAGGGCCGGGTCGTGCTGATCGGTGATGCTGCCCATGCGACGACGCCGCATCTGGCGAGCGGCGCTGGCATTGCAGCTGAGGACGGCCTTGTGCTGGCTGAGGAAATCGCCCGTCATGATGACCCGGCCACCGCCCTGCGCGCCTTCATGGATCGCCGCTTCGAGCGGGCGCGGCTGGTGGTCGAGAATTCGGTGCGTATCGGTGAAATTCAGATGGCTGGTCAAGAGACCGAGAGCAACACGATGCTTGGAGCGACCATGGGTCAGCTCCAGGCGCCCTACTGATCAGGAGAAGATTGCATGACATTCGGTCTGGCCAAGCTGCGTGCTGGCGGAGCGGCGCTGGTCGTCGGCGAGACATTGGTGCCACTGGCAGCCAATGGCGAAACGCGCGATGTGCTGGCGCTGCTCGATGATTGGGACGCGAGCCTGCCCAAGCTGGAGCAGATTGCGGCAAACGGGCAAGGCGGCATTCCGCTCGATGAAAGCGCGCTCGATGCGCCTTACATCCCGCGCCAGATCTTCTGCACCGGGGCCAATTATCGTAAGCATGTGATCGGCCTCATCATGGGCGATCCGTCTATGCGCACCGCTGCGGATGAGGGCGAGTCCGAGGAAGATCGGCTCCAACGCGTCGAGAAGATGATGGACGAGCGGGCAACCGCCTCGTTGCCCTATTGCTTCATCAAGCTTCCCTCCTGCGTCGTTGGGCCTAATGACGAGGTCATTCTGCCCAACAATGTGGTGAAGCCGGATTGGGAGCTGGAGCTTGGCGTGGTCATCGGCAAGCGCGCGCATCATGTCTCACCTGAGCAGGCGATGGACCATGTCGCGGGCTTTGTGGTGGTGAATGATGTGACCGCGCGAGAGCATATCTTCCGCCGTGATGCCGGCTCGATCGGCGCCGACTGGCTCTCGGGCAAATGCTTTCCCACCTTCCTGCCCTTCGGCCCGATGGTGGTGCCGCGCCAGTTCGTGGCTGATCCTTATGATCTGAACATCAAGCTGTCCGTCAACGGCAAGGTCTATCAGGATGAATCCACGCGCGACATGATGATCAATATCGAGCGGCAGGTGGCGTATCTGTCCGATCGTGTCGTGCTGATGCCGGGCGATGTGATCTGCACCGGCTCGCCCTATGGCAATGGCTCGGCCTTTGGCGTGTTCCTGAAACCCGGCGATGTCATGGAAGGCACGATTGCGGGCCTTGGCACCCATCGTAATCCGTGCGTCGCTGAGGGTTGAGGCGGCTCGTCGAACTACATCTCTAACATCGTCACCCCGGACTTGATCCGGGGTCCCGCTGCCTTTCTGCGCAGATCTACAAGAAAAGCGGGATCCCGGATCAAGTCCGGGATGACGGAGTGCTAGGAATGACGGAGTGCGGTCATGGCAGAAGAGTGCGGCAAATTCAGGATTTCGCGCCCCCTAGCGCTTGCGAACCCCATTGAGGATCAGGTCCACCACAAAATCCTCAAACTCGTTCCCCAGCTCGTCCATGTCAGTATGCTCAGGGACGAGGTTGCGGACAACCGGCTGGGCGGAGACGAAGAAGTCGAACAAGCCGACAAGCGCGAGATGGAGGAACAGCGGATCGACCGTCCGCAGTTCCGCTCCGTCATCGCGCGCCATCAGGTCGCCATAGGCATTCACCGCCCGCATGTTCATTTCGCCCTGCAGCTTGCGCGCCTCGGCGGAGCGGGCGTCCGCCACTTCATCCACCATCAGGCGGTGAACATTTTTGGTGGATCGGGTGAAGCGCGCTGCGTGACGAATGCGGCCTTCCAGCTCGCTCTGCGGTTCCGTGCTTTGCAGCAGTTCGGGCGGCGCTTGCGAAATCAGCCGCTCGACCACCGCCAGCAGCAGCTTTGCGCGGTCGCCAAAATAATAGCGGATCAGCGCGGGATCGACCCCGGCTTCGCGCGCGATGAGCGAAATTGTCACTCGGGCAGGGGGCATCTCCTGCAGCAATTCAATGGCTTTAGCGAGCACAGCCTCGCGCCCTACCGCATTGTCAGACGGCCTACCTTGCCCGCGTTTTTTCGTCGCAACCTTCGCCATGGAACCTCAAAACCATTCAAGACCCTATGCTATTCCGCTTTTTAACCCGCCCGGCAAGCACAACCACGCAATTCTTGGAAATAGGAATTGTGTTGTCGCTGCATATGGCTAGACTTTGATCATTAGGAGACGGCTTCATGGCAAATTGGCCCTTTACACAAGGCGTCCATGAC
>CBIHKY010000142.1:0-6691 GCA_966205705.1 uncultured Alphaproteobacteria bacterium | reverse complement strand
GCGCTGATCATGGCGGCGGACACGATCGCCGGCTACATTGAGGGTTTGCTAGACGGGAAGGAATTTAAGCAGACGGCCTACGCGCTCGACCGCGCATCTCGAAAGGCCGCGCTCGCACGCTTCCTTCAGAAGGCGGCCGGTGACGATGCAGCGGAAGGCGGGGAGGAGCGGCGGCTGGCCGCCTAGCTTCCAGCGGCCGCCATCATTAGATGTAAAACTTGAAGGGCTGCCGCTCTGCGCCTGCGGCGCTTCCCATGGTCAATACCTCGCCGACCTTGTCCGCGAAACGAATGGTGACAGGCAGTCCATCGCTGAAATTGCAGGCGTTGTAGTTGATTTTCGTGAGACCCAAAATATCGGCCAGTACGGTCTCGATGGCCGGAAATTCACCGCTCGCGCGCAGCACGGTCACAAACAGCGGGTTCGGCGTTTCCGGGCCGATATAAGTGTCGATGCGCGGCGCATATCCAGTGGTCCACAGATAAGCATCTTTGTCGCCGAGCTGGATCGCCGTGCCGCGCAGGCATGGATAATCGCCGTCGCGGAAGAGCTTGGTCTCCCCATGGGTCGATTGGATACGCACACCCACGATATTGGTGCCATCAGGCGCGGCCTTGCTGAAGGCCTCCCATTCGGCGTCGTTGAACTTGGTTCGGCCGTGAATGAACAGCTCTTTCGGATAGACCCCGAAGCGCTGCTTGTAGGTTTCCAGAACCGTCTTGATCAGCTTTCCAGCCGCCAGATCGCTGAGGTGAAATTCTCTATTTTCGGTCTGCCAGGGCCCGTTCGCCCCGCGAAAGACGACGCCATCCCCTTCGCTCAGGAACATCTGCGCCGCACAGCAAGCGTGATTGTCGGGATGGTTGGGAAGGAGTTTGAAGACCAAGCCGACGTAGCAGACGCCCGGCCGCATACCGGCGATCTTCCACGGGGGTTCAGCCTGCGTTTTGTAGAACAGGCCCGTCGCCAGGTTCCAGGCGACGGTGGCGGAATCCTGGGTGCCGCGCTTTGGATATCCCGCCTTGTTCACGAATTCCTCGGGGGCAAGCGTCGTCTCGCGAATGAGCTGGGATGTCATGCCCAGCTTCAAAAGCTTCGCCTTGATCTGACGGTGGAAGTCGGGGATGTCGTCGAACACCGCTTCAAGTGTGTCATCAATGACTCCCGCCAGCAGCGGAAGGTCGGCGCGCCCCTTCTGGCGCCTGGACAACTCCCCCTTGAGGAGCTCGACCTTGCGGCGCTGACCCGCAACCGGCCGGCAGGTTTCGAACACGATTTCCGGCACGACGAAGATCCAGACGTCAACTGTCCGCTCCTCATTTTTCGCGTGACGCTCGATCGGGTCGATGAACAGCTTGGTCGTCGCGGCCACCGCCTCGTGATGGTTCTCGATCGCAATCGCGGCACGGATGTCTGCCGGATCGATTTCGCATGTAATCATGGCGCCCGGATCGGCGCGGATCCCGAAGGCCTCTTCGAGACCGGGAAAGTCGGACAGATGCAGCCGGAACTCTTTGTCGCGCTTGCCGCGAAGCGGAATCGCGACGGGATTGCCGATCGCCTCGAGCCAGCGGCGCAGGAGATCCAGGCCATGTTTTGTACCAATCGCGCCGATCGTGATCTGCGCACGATCGGGCATGGACGCGGGCCCGTAAAGCGTGAGACCGTCCTTCGGATGATCCGAAGCCTGCCCGTGCCCAAATCCGAGCGTTGGTTCCGGAATGTAGAGGACCGGAGCGGATTTTTCGGGAAATTCGATCAAGCGTCCTCCTCCTCGAAGTGGCCGCCGAGCGTTGTGGAATCGGCTTCTTCCGCATCCTCGCCGAGCTTGTTGGTCTGGCGCGCGGTGACGGGCGCGGTGAACTGGATCGGCATCGCGTCGAGCGTGATGCTGCCGCCCGAACCGACAGCAAGATCGACATAGGGGCTGTCGCCGGCCAACAACTCCATGAACGCCATCACACGCCCGTGCCAGGCCTTGTTGCGCCAAGCCGAGCAGATCGAACGCCGCAGGCGAAACTGGGTTTTCGTGTCCGGAATGACAATCGGCTTGTTGCGCTCGCCGATGTCGGAGAACAGCACGCGGCCCTTGAGGCGCATATGGGGATAGGGAAAGAGGCTGGGAATAACGCTGACGCCATATTCCCAGATCTTCTTGCGGGCGACGCCGCGCAGCATCGAATTGCGGCTCTGACCTTGGCGGCCCCATGAGACACGCTTCTTGAGGCCCAATTTGTCCTCGCCGACATGGAAGGACAGGCCACTCGAGAAGGTGTGGGTAAGAAACCCTTCGCGGGCGCAATGCTTCTCCCACGCCTGGCGCAGGAGATTCATCATGATCGATCGGGCATCCCGGCTTTCGATCCCCGCGTCCGATGACCCGTTCTCGAGGAGATCGAGAACATCGAAGTCACGCTCGGCGCGAAACGGCCCCACCCGCTCGAAATGTTCTGTCAGGTCGAGCGGGCTGGCGAAGGTCAGGAAACCGTCGCCGAACTCGGCCATCGGGTATTCGAAGGACGCGCCGAGCTTGCGCAGCAAAGCCTCATTGGCCCGGTTGCGCGGCACCAGGTGACTGAGCTTGTCCGGTATCCGAATGATCCGGAGCCAGTTGGATGTCAGGACCTCGGGAGCGGTCTCGATCTCCACGGCGCGCCGGCGCAGATGCGCGTACCATTCGGGCTGTATGATCCCGCCGCCAGCTTTCGGCACCTGCTGCCTTTCAAGCGACTTGAGCAGGCTCGCCAGTCCCTTGGCCCAGCCACTCTCGAAATCGACATACTGAAGGCCGCCGATGCCGAAGAGTTTTTGGAATGCGCGTACCTTGAGGGGGATGATGAAATTGGGATCCTGCAGCTGCTTTGTCAGGTCCTCGGCTATGGCGATTTCCTCGCGAACGCCCCTTCTCGCGAGCGTTTCGTCGCTGCAGCACAGCAACATCTTGATCGCCCTTGTCTGAAGGGCCGCAGTGAGCTTGCCGCGCCATTCGTCGCCGGCATCGAGATCGAAAATGTCGGCGAAAACCTTGTAACCCGCGGCTTCGAGACGCGGCGCGAGCCACAACACGAACTGGTCATCGCCAGGCGTCGCCTTGGAGATGAAGATCAGGTCGCGTTCGACAGGCCCGGCTCCGTTCATCTTTGGAGTTCCGGTCCAAACGAACATCTACCCCGAACGCTTTCCCTCGTACCCGGCCCAGGCGATCTTGGCGGATACCCCTGAGCCGACGAGTCATGGAAGCGCATCGGCATCATTCGACCGACTTCTCGATGAACCCGAGCGTGTTGGCGTTCTCGACGAGCGTTCGCACCTTGGCGCGATCAAGGCCGCCGGGCACTTCCGCTTCGATCTCGAGCCTGAGCTTCACCTGGCTGCCCGGCAGCGTCGTGAGCTGCTCGACGATCGCCTCGACGATCTGATGAATGTCCCGCGCTGGCCGCTCCGGTGAGATCATCACCACGCCGGTGAATCGCGTCGGCCTCTTTTCGGTCGGGGCCGGCGTGGGCGGCTCGCCAGTGGGCTGCTCACCGGGTTGCGGTGTTCCGTCCCCAGGTCCTGGTGGCGTGCCGGTCGGCCCGGGTTGCGGCGGCGCCGGCCGATGCGCTTCGGCTACATCCGGTTTGATGATGACGCTGTCGCTATCGATGACCACCGGCGCGTTGCCGCCCCGTTCGATCGCGAGCCCCAAATAGGTGTCCGACTTCTCGTCCCAGCGCTCGGCGTAGGCGAAGGGGCCGGGCAGCATGCCGCTGACGGCCGACTGCACGGCCTTGATCAGGACCTCCTGGTTCTTCAAGCGCGGCAAATAGATGTAGCGGTTGAGGTATTCTCGCAGGTCTTTCAGCGAGATGTGCGGCTTACCGTTCCAGATGTATTTCTGGAGATCGCGATCCAACCGCGCCGGGCCCAGCTCAGTAAGCAGGCCTTCCTCGCCCACGAGCTTCTTGGTCGCTCGCGCCAGCAACCCGTCCTGCGCCGGAATCTTACCTGATACCCATTCGACATCGGCCTGGGCGCTTTCCTGGGCTGGATAATGAAGATAACACCACGCCTCCTTGAGGCGCGTTTTCATCGTCTCGTTCGCCTCGGCCAGCTTAGCCTCGGCCAGCGCACTATCACTTTGGGTGAGGTTCAGCCGCTTTGTATCGCGGACGATCTCGCCCCAGGCCAGGGACGCCCGCACAGCATCTTTCAGATTGTCGAGCTGGCGCGCGTCGGCGGCGATGAACACCAGCATGTTGCGATAGACTCGCGGCGTGCTGCCGCGCTGCATCAAGATATCCTTCGCCTCTTTCAGCGCTTCCGAGGCGTCGCGTCCGTTGTGCGGGTGCGCTACCCCTAGCACCACGGCCCGCACGCCGCCGGCCTCATCCGGCACCTCGGCTGACGATGCTGGCGCAACCTGCACGGCGTCGAAATGGCCTCTGTCAGCCAGGCCATTCACATTTTTGGTCAGCTCCCGATCGACTGTCACCGCGACAAGGGCGTCCTCGAGCTGCGCTGCGCGGTCGGCCGCAATGCGGTTGAGGCTTGCCGACATGGAGTACCAGTAGCGGCCGAGATCGGCGTGCATGAACTTGGCCTGATTGGTCAGCCGCCGGAGCGCATCGCCGAAGATCGACGGCCGCTCGCCGGGCTGCACGACGCCAAGATTGATCTGCTTGTCGTCCAGGCCGGTGTTCTGCTGCTGATGTGTCGGAGCAGTGCCCATGAAAATCGCGCGGGCGACACGCCTGGTCGCCGAGTAGCGGTTCAAGTTGGGCGCTGACTGATCGATCTTGTACGGCGTGGACGTCGTGCCATCGACATCGCCAGCAATAATCGACTGCCAGCTCACGTCGAGATAGTGGAGCAGCTCCGGCTCTACGCGTGGCGAGTTTACCGCGACGCTCCCCGGCATGATCATTACCGAGGGATCGCCATTCATCCAGAGCTCGTGGATGGCCTGCGCCATCAAGCGCAACACGCCGCGCGTCCGCTGAAATTTTTCGAGCGATCCCCAAGTCGTATAGAGCTGGTCGAACAGCTCGGGATGGATGGGGTAGGCCTTCTCCAGCTTGCGTCGATAGTCCTCGTCCGCACAACCCTGCGGGAAGTCGTTGGCGTTCTCCCGATAAAGCTTCGCAAACTGCTTCAGGGTGTTGTCGCGGTGATGGAATTTGTCGCCGGAGATTTCTTTGAACAGCCGTCGCCGAACGATCTCATAGCTCTCCTCTTGGCTCGCTGGCCGCCATGACGATTCGACCCGGCTGAAGGTCTGCTTAAGGCGAGCCAACGCCTCCTGGCCGCCATCGCCGCCAACCTCGATCTGAGACGCCGGCAAGGAGGCGACCAGCAGCGTCCGCGGGCTGGCCTTCACCGCTTCCGTGAGCGACTGCACGAACGAGAGGTTAGCGTCGAACGAGCCGGACGGCAGCCCATCGACCCTGTAGATCTGCCGCAAATAGGCGACCCATTCGTCGATCAGGATCAGGCAAGGTGAGTAAGCCTTAAAGAGCGCTTCGAGCAAGTTGGAACCAGGGGCGATCCCGCTGGCGTCGTTCTCGGAGATCATGTCGAAGCCTTCGGCACCACCAAGCTGCCACGCCAGCTCGCCCCAGGTCGTGCGAATCTTACGGCCGCCCTCGGCGTTGAGGACGTCCTGGGGCCCGCGCGACGTGCCGACAAGTACGGCACGTTTGATGCCCTCCGGCACGCTGAACCCCTGCTTCTCTAGCAACTGATCCAGCCCGGAGAGATCCTGGACCGGCGTCGGTCCTGCCATGTGATAGAGGGCGAGCATCGAGTGGGTCTTGCCGCCGCCGAAATTGGTTTGCAGTTCGACAACCGGATCGCCGCCGCTGCCCGACAGCCGCTTGGCCGCGCCGATCAAGAGCGCGCTCAGCCCCTCAGTGAGATATGTGCGGCTGAAGAACTGGCGCGGGTCGCGATATTCGGCAGGTGCGCTACCCGAATGCACTTTGGCGAGATCGGCCGCGAACTCGGCCTGCTGGAATTCGCCGGTCGCGACATCCTGGTGTGGCTCGACCACCTCACGCCAAGGAAGCAGGCCCGCTACGGTCTCGACGGAGATTTCCAGGCGCTGCGTCTTCCGCCGTTCCTCGTTGCGCTGAAGCTCGGTGAACTTCGTGCGCAGGATGGTGTCGCGCATCTTAGAGAGTTGCTCGGCAGTCTCGCCCGCGCTGATCGCCTCCATCAGACGACGCATGGAATCCAGCGCGCGCTCGGCATCGTCATAGGTGAAGGTCTCGTTGTGTGAGAGCTTATTGCGAACGTCGCCAAGCTCGTTCACCCACGACCGTTCGGCACGGCCGAGAACGGCCTTGAACGCCTCCGACCAGAAGCGGTCCATCGCGTTGAACAAGGCCGCCTGATCCCAGCCGACAGCGCCATCGCTGTTGGGGCGCAGGCTCGGCACCTTTTCCAGAACCTGGACCTGCCAATGCCCCTTTAGCGAGCTTTCCAGCCGTTTCTCGACGAACGGAATAAGGGCTGCGGGCAGCAGCTCCATACCCTCGAAAACATATTGGCGCGTGCTCTTAGCCACTGTCCCGTTCCCCCCTCAGAAATCCAGCCCGATCTGACGATCCCCGCGCGTGTCGTGGATTGCTGCCGCCTGCCGCGTCAGCTCGGTCCAGTCGGCGATCAAGGCGTTGTAGGCCGTGGCCTCCTTCGCATCCTTCCGCGGGTT
>CBIHKY010000141.1:0-6701 GCA_966205705.1 uncultured Alphaproteobacteria bacterium | reverse complement strand
CGCTGTGCCTTGGCGATCGGTTTCAGGTGGGGACTGCGCGGCTGGAGATCAGCCCTGGCCGCCAGCCTTGCTCCAAGCTCAAGGCGCGTTTTGGCCGCAAGGATGTGCTCGCGCAGGCCGTGGCGAGCGGGCATGTCGGGCTGTATCTGCGCGTGATCGAGCAGGGTGAGGCGCAGGCGGGTGATGGGATGGTGCTGACCGAACGCCCGCTGCCGGATTGGCCGATCGCGCGGGTGTTCACGCTGCTGGTCGGTGGCGGGCACAAGGGCGATCCGGCAGGCGTGGCAGCGCTGGCCGGCATGCCGGTGCTGGCCGAGGCATGGCGGGGCAGGGCGCAGGCGCTCGCCCGCTAACCGGGCTTAGAGCGTCGCTTCGATTTCCCGCGCAGCCTGATCCGGCTCGCTCGATTGCGTGATTGGGCGACCGATCACGAGGATGGAGGCGCCGGCGTCCAGCGCCTCACGCGGGGTCACGGCGCGCTTCTGATCGCCCTTGCTCGCGCCGACCGGGCGAACGCCGGGCACGACGAGATAGCCAGCGGGCCATAATTTGCGGGCATGGGCCACTTCCGCACCGGAGCAGACGATGCCATCCAGCCCGGCCTCTTTGGCGAGCAGCGTCAGCCGCTCGACTTGCGCATGGGAATCGCCATTCACGCCGGTCTCTTCAAGGTCGGTCTGGTCGAGGCTGGTGAGCATCGTGACGGCGACAACCTTGGTATGAATGCCCGCCGCCGCCTTGGCATCCTCCAGCATCGCGCGGCCACCAGCGGCATGAACGGTGATGATCGCAGGCTCCAGCGGATGGAGCGACTGCACGGCCTTGGCGACAGTGTTGGGAATGTCATGCAGCTTGAGATCGAGGAAGATGGGCAGGCCGAACTTGCGCATCTCATGCACGCCATGATGGCCATTGGCGCAGAAAAATTCGAGGCCCAGCTTGATGCCGCCGATATGATTGCGCACCCGCTGCACAATCTCCTGCGCGCGGGCGAGCAAGGGCGTGTCGATCGCAATATAGATGATGCTGGTCATAATTTGCCCGGGCTGGTGTCAAAGCTGGAAGCATCCGGGCGCAATTCCACCGGGCGAACCTCGACCGGTCTTGCCGTCTCGATCTCCGTAGGGGTGAGCGTAGCCGGGGCTGCCGGTGTCGGCGCTGGCTGCCCATAAGCCGCCGGAACCGACGCGGCCAAAGCGCGTTCGGCATTATCCAGCCTGCGCCGCATCCGCCATTTCGTCGCCTTGTGCAGCGCCCAGAAGGGCAGTGAGCCTGCGAGAAATGCCACGATGACGAGCACCGGCAGCTTGGTCTCCAGCTGCAATCCGCCCCACAGGTTCACGACAACGGGGTTCCAGTTTGCGAAGCTGAAGATCATGATGATGATCGCGAGCACGACCCAGAAAGCGGTTCTTAGGAACTGCATGGCAGCTTTCTCCCGGCTTTAGTCTTGAAGGCGGACCATAAGCAGCCCGGCGCAACTTGCCTATTGAATAACGCTAATGGCTGACGCTCAGTTTGGTGCCCCGAAAACGCGCGTGAAGATCGTGTCGACATGCTTGAGATGATAATCGAGATCGAACAAAGCTTCGAGCGCGGAAACCTCAAGGCTGCCCGTCACCTCGGGATCGGCCTTCAGCAGTTCGAGCAGCGACAGCGCGCCGTCTGACTGCCACACCTTCATGGCGTTGCGCTGCACGAGCGAATAGCTGTCCTCGCGGCTCATGCCCGCCTGGGTGAGCGCAAGCAGCACCCGCTGCGAGTGGATGAGGCCGCCCATGCGGTTCATATTCTTCAGCATCCGCTCAGGATAAACGAGCAGCTTGTCAATCACGCCGGTCAAGCGACCCAGCGCGAAATCGAGCGTGATGGTGGCATCGGGGCCAATGAAGCGCTCGACCGATGAGTGCGAAATATCCCGCTCATGCCACAGCGCGACATTCTCCAGCGCGGGCAGGGCGTAAGCACGCACCATACGGGCGAGGCCGGTCAGATTCTCGGTCAGCACGGGATTGCGCTTGTGCGGCATGGCTGACGAACCCTTTTGGCCGGGCGAGAAATATTCTTCCGCTTCCAGCACTTCGGTCCGCTGCAGATGGCGCACCTCGACCGACAAACGCTCGATCGATCCCGCCACAACCGCGAGGGTTGCGAAGAACATCGCATGGCGATCACGCGGGATCACCTGCGTGCTGACCGGCTCCACCGTGAGGCCGAGCTTGGCGGCAACATGCTCTTCCACGCGCGGATCGATATTGGCGAACGTGCCCACAGCGCCGGAAATCGCGCAGGTGGCGATATCGTCTCGCGCAAAGACGAGGCGCGCACGGCAGCGGCTGAACTCGGCATAAGCCTCGGCCATCTTGAGGCCGAACGTAACCGGCTCGGCATGGATGCCGTGGCTGCGGCCAATCGTTGGCGTGAGCTTATGCTCAAAGGCGCGGCGCTTGATGGCTTCGAGCAGGGCGTCTAGATCTGCAATCAGCAGCTCAGCGGCGCGCACCAGTTGCACATTGAAGCATGTGTCCAGAACATCCGAGCTGGTCATGCCCTGATGCATGAAGCGCGCCTCATCACCCACCTGCTCGGCAACCCAGGTAAGGAAGGCGATCACATCATGCTTGGTGACAGCTTCGATCGCGTCGATCGCGGCGACGTCGATCACAGGCTTGGTCGCCCACCAATCCCACAGCGCCTTTGCCGCGCTCTTCGGCACGACGCCCAGTTCGGCCAGTGCATCGGTCGCATGCGCCTCAATCTCGAACCAGATGCGGAAGCGCGCTTCCGGCTCCCAGATCGCGGTCATTTGCGGGCGGGCGTAGCGAGGCACCATGAAGCGGGGTTCCTGATATTAGATGGTGGATATGCCGCGCCCCTAGCAGGGCATCGCGAAAGGGGCAAATGCGCCGACCGGTCTAGCTCATCAGCCCCAGCGCGCGCAGTGACCGATGGCCCTGTGCGCCAATGATGACATGATCATGTACGGCAACGCCGAGGGGTTTGAGCGCGTCGATGATTTGCTTTGTGATGGCGATATCCTGACGGCTCGGCTCAGGCACGCCGCTTGGGTGATTATGCACCAGGATGATGCTGGCCGAACCATATTGCAGCACGCGCTTGGCGACTTCCCGCGCATAGATGGCGGCTTCATCGATTGAGCCTTCGCCCATATTATCATTGCGCAGCAGCATGTTGCCGCTGTTGAGATGAAGCACCCGCACCCGCTCGACCGACAGATAAGCCATGTCGAGCCGCAGATAATCGAGCAGCGCCTGCCAGCTCGATAGAACAGGCTTTTTGCGCACATCATTGCTCAGCATCCGCAGTGCCGCTGCCTGCACGATCTTGAGCGCGGCGACGCTGGTCTCGCCAAGCCCCTCAACCCGCTCCAGCTCAGACCATTCCGCCGTCAGCACGCCGCCCAGACTATCGAAACGTGTGATGAGCTGTTTCGCCAGCGGCTTCACGTCCCGGCGGGGGATCGCAAGCGCCAGGAGATATTCAATGATTTCATGGTCCAGCAGCGCGTCCGGTCCACCCTCGGCAAGACGTTTGCGCAGGCGACTGCGATGGCCCGTGCCATGATGGGGCTTGTCCACGGCAGGCTCGCTCTTGCTCTGGGATGGCGCTTCGCTCATGATCGGCGTAGCTAAGCGTGCGACCAAGATGCGGCAAGCGCGTTGTGTGTTGAGTGATTTTAAGGCGAGGATTGCGCTGACCGACCCGGCCGAAATTGAAGATGTCGATGATGGTTCGGTGGGTGGCAGCATCGCCCGTCGTCGCAGACGTCTGCGCGTTGTTGGCGGCGCATCGGTGGCGGTCATCGCGCTGATCGCTGGCGGGCTATGGCTTGCAAGAGAGCCGATTGCCGACGGATTTATTGCGCGCGAACTTGCTGCCCGTGGTGTTCAGGGCACCTATCAGGTCACGAGGATCGGCCCAAGGACGCAGCGGCTGGAATCGCTCGTCATTGGCGATCCACGCCAGCCTGATCTCACGGCCCGGCTCGTGGAGATCGATATCGGCTGGGGCTTCACAGGTCCCTATATTGAGGGTGTGCAGGCAAGCGGCGTGCTTCTGCGCGGGGCTTTCCGCGATGGTGCGCTCAATCTGGGGCAAGTCAGCCGCTTGCTTGAGGGCGGCTCTGGAAAGGCTCAGCTTCCCCCCTGGACGGTGGCGCTGGAGGATAGCCGCGCGGAGATAGCCACGCCGCTCGGGCCGATCGTTGCCGCGCTTGATGGGCAAGGCCCGCTGCGCTCCGGCTTCAATGGTCGACTGCGACTGGCTGCACCATTGCTGCAGTCCGGCGACTGCGGGATGGCGCGGCTGATTGCGCCGCTCACGGTTTCGACAGCGGACGAGCGCATATTGCTCAAGGGCCTCATGTCCTCGACCGCCTTCCGCTGCGAAGGGCTGGACCTGACGCTCGCCTCGCCGGAGCTTGATATCAACATCCGCACCGATCTTGCGCTGGAGGACATAGGCGGCGCGATCGGCATGCGGGCGGATGGGGCCGGGCAAGGAACGCGCAGACTTTCCCAGCTGTCGGGACTCGCGACCTTCAAAGGCGGGGTCGAGGAACTTCGCGGCAGCATGTCGCTAGGGGCAACGAACGCGCTTGTGGATGGCGTGCAAAGCGACGCGGCCAAGATCGGCGGCAACTTTGCCATTGGCCTAGCCCCGCGCAACCGTGCGCTCGCATGGCAGGGCACGGCGACGCTGGACAATGCCCGGCCCGCAGGCGGCATCAATCTAGCGCGGTATCGCAGCCTGGGGGCTGACACGCCCGTTGGCCCCCTCGTCGGCAAGCTGGTTGGTGCGATCGAGAAGATTGGTCGATCGAACCACATCGAACTGGGCGGGCAGATCAATATGCTCGGTGGTCGCGGCAATGCCCGGCTAGATCGGCTCTCGCTGAGCGCGGCAAGCGGCGCGCGGGTGGAAAGCTGGGAGGGCAGTAATGTCCGCATCGATTGGCCCGGCAAGTTCCGTGCATCTGGCCGCATCGACATCAGGGGCGGGGGGCTTCCTGAAGGCCGCATCGATCTTGCAACCAATCCCGGTGGCGGCATTGCGGGCACCGCTGAATTGCGCCCCTATAAGGAAGGGCCTGCGCAACTGCAGCTGTCGCCGGTCCGCTTCTCCGTCGATGGCGCTGGTCGCGCGCAAATCCGCACGGTGGCGACATTGGATGGCCCATTGCCGGATGGCATGGTGCGCGGCCTCAAGGCGCCGCTCGACGTTCGCCTGAGTGCTCAGGGGCGGTTCAGCCTTGCGGCGGACTGCATGCCGGTTAGCTGGGCATCCTTTGCGCTCTCCGGGCTCACGCTTGATCCGGCGACGGTGCGTGTTTGTGGCGTTGACGATGGTCGTCTCGGTACGGGCGCGCTCGCGCTGGATGGACGCTTGGGGAGCAATCCGCTCCGCTTCACAGCCGCATCGACACGATATTCCGTTAGCGGTGGCAACTTCGAGTTGGCGCAGCCGGACTTGAGAATCGGGGAGCCGGATAGCCCGGTGCGGCTGGCGGCCGGCTCTTTACAGGGCGCCAATCGCGCACAGGGCGGGCTGGAAGGGACGATCAAGGAGGGGCAGGGGCGGATCGGAACAGTGCCGCTCGATCTCACGCAGATTGATGGGCGCTGGACGTTCGCCAAAAGCAGACTGGACCTGACCGGTACGCTGCGTGTGAGCGACACGCAGGCAGAGCCACGCTTCAATCCTGTAATGGGCAACGGCGTGACGCTTTCCTTGCTCGACAATAAGATTCTCGCGACTGCCACGCTTTTGCAACCGCAGCGGAACATCAAGGTCGCCTCGGTGACGATCCGCCATGACCTGTCGAACGGGGTCGGGCGCGCGGACATCGCGCTTGATAGACTGCGATTCGGTGATGCGTTGCAGCCCGATGATCTGACGCCCTTAGCGCTGGGCGTGGTGGCGAACGTCAACGGCGTTGTGGAAGGCAAGGGCCAGATTCGCTGGACAGGCAGCAACGTGACGAGCGACGGGATATTCTCCACGCAGGGCATGGCGTTTGCCGCTGCATTCGGTCCGGTTACGGGCCTCTCGACGACGATGCACTTCACTGATCTGCTGGGCCTGCGCACCGCGCCCGAGCAAGTGGCGACGATCGACAGCGTGAATCCGGGCATTGATGTGCGCGATGGGACTATCCGCTATCAATTGCTCTCAAGCGAGCAAGCGCGAATCATCAGCGGGCGCTGGCCATTCTCCGGCGGCGTGCTGGAACTTCTACCCGCTACGCTTGAGCTTGATTCGCGCAAGGCCCGCAATCTCACCTTCCGCGTCGTGGGCATGGACGCTGGCGCGTTTATCAACACGCTGGAACTCGAGAATATCTCGGCGACCGGCACGTTCGACGGACTTCTGCCCATGATCTTCGATCAGAATGGCGGGCGGATCGAGGGCGGCTTGCTGGTCGCGCGGCAGCAGGGCAACGCGCCGCTTTATCTTGAGACGACGCAGGGCGTGAGCATCCCCTGCGATCCCACGCGCCAATCCGGCACGCTTTCCTATGTGGGCGAGGTTTCCAATGCGCAGCTTGGCACCTTCGGCAAACTTGCTTTCGATGCCCTCAAGAATCTGCGCTACCGCTGCCTCGCTGTGATGCTGGATGGCGCTATCGACGGCGAGTTTCTTACTCGACTGAGCATCAACGGCGTCAATCAGGGGACGGA
>CBIHKY010000140.1:0-6785 GCA_966205705.1 uncultured Alphaproteobacteria bacterium | reverse complement strand
GAAGTAGAACGCGGTCCAAAGGACGCAGACAGACAGGAGGATCGCCATCCCGCCTGATGCGCCGCGGCCGACCGCGCGGTGAATCGGGCCGAAAAATGCAGCACCGGCCGCGGTCGAGAAACAGAGGCTCTGCCAGACGAGGCGCATCCGTTTGAGCGTTGCGGTTTCGGGCGCGGCCATAGGTGTGCGCAGAAGGTCGAGCCATAAGGGCATCAGCCTGGCCTCCCTTTACGCAACACGTGCTCAGAAACGCGCATGACGCGGCCAGTCTGGTGAACGACGGCGGGTGTATGCTCGATCTTGAATCGCGCGCTGAGCTTGCCCTCCTGATCGAAGTAGAAGCGCCGTTTTCGGCTTGTCATCGCTGCAATCGGCGATCCGCTCACGAAAATGATCTTGGCGTTGAGGTCAGTGTACCGGGCCGTCGCCCAAGCAATCTGAGCGACGTCATCCCCGTCGATGAATACGAGGTCCTGTCGGATCGCAACGAAATCGAGTGGATTGATCCGGTGTCCGGCCGCCGCGATGAGGTTGCCCTTCTGGTCGCGAACATCATGTTCGACCTGGACGGTGGGATCGAAATCCCATTCCCGCGCCTCGCGCGCTGGTGTGATCCCGCCGACAGGCGTCGGCCGCCGCACCTTGGCTTCGGCACGCTTGACGAACATCTCGTTGGTTCGCGCGAGCTCGCCGCTCGCTTCCGCGCGCTTCAGCCTGGTCTCGATCGTCGCCAGCAGGTCCGGCTCGATCACAGGAAAGGCCTGACCGGTCTGGCCATAGTCACGCGCCTCGGTGCGGACCGGAATGCCGAAAGCGACCCCCGTGATAAGGATGGCGGCCGCCGCCACACCAGCAAGAATCTGCTTCATAGGATAGCCTTCCCAATGCCAATGATCTGGCGCGCGCAGACGAAGCCAATGTCGGCGTACCGGCTGTCGAAGCCATCGGGGTGGGGCGAGCCGACATAATAGCAACCCGCAGGGATAGCGCCGACGGCGCCTACCGTGAGCGGCTCGCCATCCCTGGTCTGCGGCTTCATGCGACCGACGGGTTTGCCGTTGATCGTCACGACCGAACCGTTGTGTGCGACGACGTCGCCCGGCATGCCATAGACGATTTTACCGAACATCTGCGGCTTGGCACCGAAATGCCGGCGCACGAGATTGGTGTGGGGCGGATCGAAGAAGACGAACTGTCCCCGCGCCGGGACCTGCTTGCGGTGGATGAGAAACGCCCAGTTCGGCAGCGAGTCCGTTACATTTACGAGAAGGACGTGGTCGTCGCGCCATCCGCTGATCGCACCAAACACGACGGTGCCGATTACAGCTGCCGCCAGCGCCCCCCATAAACGCTTCCGCGGCCGCCAGCGCAGGGGCTCGATTTCATTGGCCGCCGTTGCCATCGGGACCTCCGAAGGTCGAGACCGATGCGCCGGACACTTGCGCGGGAACCCGCTGCGACGGTGCATTGGGCGCCACCGGTGCCAGCGGCCCGATGCCCGCTACACCAGCCATGGGATCGACAGCGGCGCCCGGCGTCGCCAGTGGTGCTGCTCGCGATGCTGCCACTGCGGACTGCGCTGCTGCCAGCTCCTGCATCCGCTGCAACTCTTCGACCGAAAGGCGTTTGGGCTCGGGCACTCCGGCAGCGAAGACGGCCTTCTTCAGGCTATCGGTGATATCCGGCACGTTCTTGGTGAGCACCGCTTCACCAACAAGGACAATCTGACCGCTTTGGCTACGACGCTGCAGCTCGGTGTCGAGCGATGACATGAACGCCTGCATCTCGGCCCGCACGCGATCGGGCGGCGAACCCGAGTAGCGCTGGGCTTCGACATAGTCGCCCACCAGCGACGAAAGTCGCGCTGAGACGATATGTTCCTGTTTCGACTGGGTTAGTGCGCGGGTCACCCACATCCCCCAGACGATGGTCGCAACCAGCACCAGCCCGAGAAAGATCTGGCCGCGAGTGAACCCGCCGAACCCGATCTTGCGCTTCGCTTCACGAACGTCAGGCGCAGAGGGTGGAACGGGAAAGTCGAGTTGAGGTTGTTCAGCCATGACGCGAGGCTCCCTCTTCATCGCGCGGAGGCAGGATGCGATCGGCGCGAAAGGCGATGACGGCGGTGGACAGGATCATGTGCGCAATCGCGAACATGTTAAGGAAAGCGCCGGTCCGAGCCGGATCGGCGGCGACGTAGCGCGTCGTGAAATTGTTCAGCTGGTGGACGAAGCCATCGAACGAGAAGCCGCCGATCGCGAGGAAGAAGAGGCAGAACAGCCCCCAGGTGATCAGCAACGTGGAAGCCAGGAACCCGAGACCATGCAGCAGGAAATAGAGCGTGCTCTGCCATTCGCGCCGGGTGAAGCCAACGATCCGTCGATGTGTTCCGCTGTCCGGGCGTGCTGCCATCGTCGCTACTCCGCCGCGATGGCAGCCTCGTCCGCCGGGACGAGGCTGCTCACCCATTTTTCAGGATTGTCGGGGAAGGCGATCCGCTCGATCGCCTCATCGATGCTCAAACCTTCCGCGATGAGCGCGTCGATCGCGGCGAAGGTTTTGGGGCTCGAAGAGAAGAGGGTCGCCGAATAAGGATCCAGCACCAGACGGCCAACAGCCAAGGTATCAGGCCCTTTGATCATGATGTCGGAATATTCGAAGCCGTTACGCTTCAGTGAACGAAGCAGGGCGTCCGTATAATCGTCCATTTCGAAACGATCGTGCTTCTTGAAGTCCGCGATTGTCTCCGGTTTCTGCTGAAGGATCACGAACCAGTCGGAGTTTTCGAGCGCGGCTATCGAACCGGCCGATTTGTAGTAGTCGTTCAGCGACTGCGTCGCCGTGACGAGGGAGGCGCCATATTTCCGGCATGTGCGCGCATAGGTCTCGATGAAATCGGCCATCGCACCCCCACGGAGCATTTGCCACGCTTCATCGAGAAGCAGCGCCTTTGGAATCGAGCGATCGAGCTTGCGCATCATCTGCTGCGACATGAACATGATCGCCGTGAGGACAACGCTGCGCAGTTCCTCACGCGCGGACAGGTCGGATAATTCGAAGACGGTGAGCTGAGATTTAAGCTCGAACGAAACCTCTCCCTGGAAAAAGCGGCCATAAGTTCCGCCGGATGAGAAGGGTCGCATCGCGATCGCGAGATTGACCGCGAGCCCGTTCCCTGTCGCCTCGAGCGCCTCGATTACCAGATCGATCGAGCCACGGCTTCCGTGCGCTTCCCAGACCTGATTCACCGCTCCGTCGATCAGGCCACGTTCCGTATCGTCGAGTAGATTTATATGCCGCGACATCTGGTTGATGATCGCTTTCAGCATCGCCATGCAGTCGAGAAGATAATCCTCGTCTTCGACAGCCTGCGTTTCGTCGATCATTGAAAACGGATTCAGGCAGAAGCCCGAGCTCATGGTGAACTCGACAAAAGCGCCGCCTTGCAACTTCGCCGAATGCTCGAACGACCGTCCGTCGTCGATCACTACCACGCGCGCCCCGGCGCCGCACAATGAGCCGCAAAGCTCCTGCAACGCCACCGACTTGCCGGATCCCGACTTGCCGAACACCGCGACGTTGTGGTTGCCCGCGCTGTTTTCGAATGGGCTCCAGAAGAAGGGCTGGCCGCGGCGGCCGATGAGTAGCAAATGCGGTATGGTTCCGCCGAGATACTCGCCCTGCAGCGGCGCAAGATTGGCGGCCGTCGTCGTGAGCAGGGTGCGCATCCGCTTCATGCGTTCAAGATCTTTCGACAGACCATTCGCCATCGTCATCGGCATCGCGCAAAGCAGACCCATGACTTGGAGATATCGATCATCGAGCAGGTCCCAGCCTGCGGCTCGGTAGATCGATTTCAGGACGCGCTCGTTGCTGTCGCCCTGCCCTTTGGGCGAGAATGACGTGGCGCTGAAGAATACGCGCACGAGCTTGCGGCCTTGTCGAATTTCCTCGTTGACGTAGCGCCATTCCTGCGACTGTTCGCGGAGTTGAGGCAGAAATCGCGACGACTTGGAATCGGCCAGGCTGGTGGTGCGCATGAACTTGTAGCTGGCCTTGTTGGTTGAGGCCTGCTGGTCGGGAAACTCGATGCAAAGATTGGTCGCGACCGGACAGGGCATGCGCAGCTTGTCGGTGAACATGTCGCCGATCAGCCGCGTCACATCCCACGGCGCCCAACGGCTCGGGAGATTGCGCACCGAGAAGGAGCGCACGTCGAACACGTCCGGATAAATCTCACCGATCTCCGGCGCGCCCTTCAACGTCTTGCCCGTCGGCCGAAAGCGCTCGGTCCGCAGCAGCATCCGGTCCGGCTCGATATGCAGTTCGATGTCTCGGCGGATTGCCTGATCGGCGATGGGATCGAGGGGGTTGTAGCTGACGGCGTCCTCGCCGGCCGCTGTCGTTGGAGAAGTAATGTCGTCGATCCACCCGATAAGGGCTACGGGATCCATCCTGCGCGCCGCGACGTTCACCGACTGGAGCGCGGAAATCAGCCCGTCCATCAGCGAGACGATCTGTTCGACCGTTATGGAGGATGATTCCGGGGTTGAATAGGAGATCGCGACGCGGTGATTGCGCAGGCAGAAGGGTGCATCGGCCGAGAGCGATTCCCAGACGCCATCCGTGAGAAAATCGACCCGATGCTTTGCCATCCGTTCATAGACGCCGCGCGCCGAGTAGCGCGGGACATACCACTTGGACAGGCGCTCTCCTATGCGCGGCGACATCCATTGATGGATTTGAAGACATCCAGGCGCCGGGACGCCTTCGGACATAAATTGCGACAGGATCTCGCCGGTGCGCTCGTCGGCTCCCACGAGTGGCGCGGCTTCGATGACGAAACCCCGTGACGCGCTGTTATAGAAGATTCCCGTCTTGGGATCATAGCTGCGATAAGGCAGCCAGTGCGCCAGCATCGGGATTGAGAGGTCCGGACGCTGCACGTCGGGCCGCTTGGTGTCTCCGAAGATGCCCGACAACAGCTCATCCAGAAAGCCGCGTGCCATTTCATTTATCCTCCGGCACCACGGCAGGGAAACCCGCCGCGCCGATTGTCGGCTGCGCCTTGACGTTCGTTGCAGGAACGCCGCCGGTTTGACCGGCAGCTCGCGCGTCGCTCTCCGCTTGGGCAGCCCGTTCGTGGAATGCCGGAGAGGCCTTGATCCGGGACAGCGCTTCAGCGCCGACCGTCGTCTTCGGAGCGGATACAGGTACGGCGGCGGCGTCGGATACAGGCGGCGTCGACGAACCGTCGACTTTCAGCTTAGAGGCTGGGATCGCTTGCGCCGCTCCATCGACACTTCGGGTCTCCGCTTGCCTCTTGCCGATCTCCCTTGGGATGGGCGTTGGTGTGCGGCCCGCCTTGGGGGCTAGGCGGGCCGCAACGTCGTTCTGGATCGCTTTGACCGGGTCGATGCGCCGAGCGCGCGCCGCGGCGACGACCGCAGGATCGGGAAGATTGGGATCCATGCCCCCGGCCTCGATCGTCGCGAGGTCTGCGCGATCTACGGCATCGGCGAGCGATTCCGGTTGCGGGCCAGCCGCGATGGCGTTGCGATCCGGGATCGATGTCGCGTCGGCCAGCACCTGCTGCTGCCACTCTCCGCTCTGGACCACCGCATGGATCGCGCTCGCCTCATGGAGCCGACCACGCTCATCGATATAGGGTTGGAAAATGATGCGCAGCACGCGCTCTTGCGTGCGGCGAGCATCGAGTGGCGAGACCGGAATTACGTGACTGGACGACGCTGTGCGGGACGGCTTTGACGAGAGGCGGCGGGGCGGCCCGCTCGCTGGCGAGGGGTCGCCAACTGCACCCTGCTCCGCGATCATGGCCAGCGCCCGGTCGTCGATCGAAGCTGACGGTGCGCAGATACCGTCCGGCGCGGCGCACGAGAAGCTCCCCTTCACATTGCTGCCGAAGGTCGCACATCCTCCTAGAAGGCTGAGCGCCGCTAGTGCTGTCGAGCCGCGAAGCAACGGTGCCCGATCGAGCCGCACCGCCTTCACGACTGGCCTCCCCGCAGCCAGGCTTCGAGGAATTCCTTTGGCCGATACCCCTCAAGCACGGCACCATCGCCTCGAACGATGATCGGCGTCGCGTTGAGTCCATGCTCGCGTGCGAACCGTTCATTGGCGTCGAGTCCCTTGGTGTCACACGCCGTCGGCCCCTTGAACGGCTCACCGGCATAGGCGGCGTGCAGCGCCTGCTCCTGATTCTTCGAGCAATAGACACGATCCGCGATATCCCGGCTGCCAAGAACGGAGATCGGCCGCTCGACGACCTTCACATCCATGCCGCGCAACACGTTCGTCAGCGCCCTGCAATAGCCGCAGCGAAAATCGGTGAAGATCGTGACGCTTTGCTTCGCGGTGCGATTGCCCCAGACGATCGCGCCATCAGACGGAAGACCCGACAGGTTCAGAACAACCGGCCGCACCGGCGCGGTCACTTTCCCTGGTTTACCGACAGGCGTCGTCGCCCCGTCGGCTTCTCCCCCTTCGGCGGCCACGGCGTTCGCCTTGGCGGCCCCTCCCACAAGCATATCCGGGTTGATTTCCAGCAGCCGGGCCGCTGTCAGGTCCTGGCGCGTCTCCATATCGTAGACACGGCCGATGATCAGATATCGCGCACCATGATTGACGTAGAAGAGATTTGCGCCGGCCGTTACCTCGCACAGGCCGTCGATCTTCTCGCAGTCAACCTTCGTAAGCGGGGTCTTGGGAAGACTCGTTTTGAGGAGAAGGCTGACCTTGGCTTCGTCCTTGCCGGCCACGTCAGC
>CBIHKY010000139.1:0-6807 GCA_966205705.1 uncultured Alphaproteobacteria bacterium | reverse complement strand
CCCATGCTGTCGGCCATCGCCGCAACAGCTTCTCGCTGGCGAGCAAATGCGTGCTCGATCTGATTGATGGCGAGCGTGTGCTCGATGGGCGGCCGGAGACGATCACGGGATCACTCGAGCGCTCGTTGAAACGCCTCGGCACCGACTATATCGACATTTATTATATGCACCGTCTGGACCGCAAAGTGCCGATCGAGGAGTCGATGGGCGCGTTGGTGAAGGCCAAGGAAGCAGGCAAGATCGGCGCGATTGGCCTGTCGGAAATGTCCGCCGCCACGATCCGCCGCGCGCATGCCGTGCATCCGATTGCCGCCATCCAGTCCGAATATTCGCCCTGGGTGCGCAATCCCGAGGTTGCTGTGCTGGACGTCTGCCGCGAACTGGGCATCGCGTTCGTCGCCTTCTCGCCGGTTGCGCGCGGGATGCTGGCCGGGGCGATCACCAGCACGGAGTTTGTGACGGGCGATATCCGCGCACCAATGCCGCGCTTCAAGCATCCGAATTTCGATCATAACATCAAGTTGGTCGAGCAGTTCAACGCCGTGGCTGCCGGGCTTGATATCACGCCCGCCCAACTGAGCCTGGCATGGGTCTTGGCGCGCCACCCTTCGATCATCGCGATCCCCGGCACGCGCAGTATTGCCCATCTCGATGAGAATATCGCCGCAGCTTCGGTCACGCTTCCCGCAGATGCGATCGCCGCGGTGGATGCGATCTTCGTACCGGGGGCGGTTGCGGGGCCTCGCTATACTGCACCGGTGCAAGCGCAGATCGACACGGAACTCCTGCCCGAAGAGGAAGCACAGGCATGAGCGGGATCGACGAGGCAACACGCCGCGCAATCGAGTGGGACTGCACCAAGCTGATCAACCGCTACACGTTGCTCAACGATGCAGCGGACTGGGATGCCGTTGCCGCGCTCTACACGCATGATGGAAAAATGGCCCGCCCGAGCGCACCGGATAAGCCGATCATCGGTCGCGACGCCATTCTCGCCACTTTCAAATCCCGCCCTACGCGTGCCGCGCGCCATGTCGTCTCCAACATCGTCGTTGATGTGCTGAGCGAGACACAAGCGACCGCGATGAGCGTGATCGTCCTGTATCAGGGGAGCGCCAGCGAGAGCGGTGGCTTGCCAGCACGCGATACCAGCGGACCGTTGATTGGCACCTACACCGATCGCCTGCGTAAGACCGCCGATGGCTGGCAGTTTGAGGAACGGCGCGGCGGATTGGATTTTGCACCATGACCACCCAATCCCACGATTTCACGCCCTTCCTGTCGCGCCCCTATCGCATCGAGTGGGGCCATTGCGACCCTGCAGGGATCGTTTATGCGCCGCGCTTTCTGGAGATGTTCGGCGAGAGCACGATCATGCTATTCGAAAAGGCGCTGGGCGTGCGCAAGCGTGACATGCTCAAGGCGCAGGGCGTGCTCGGTTTCCCGATGGTCGATGTGTCGGCCAAGTTCAGCCGTCCGGCTGCTTATGGGGACGATGTCGTGCTGGAGGCAGAGGCGCCCGCATTCGGCAATTCCAGCTTCACCATCCGGCACCGGCTGTTGAAAGACGGGAAAGTGTGCGTGGAAGGCACGGAGAAGCGGGTCTGGGCAGTCAAGGATGCCGAGCGCCCCGGCGGGATGCGTGCCGAGCGCGTGCCGGATGCCATTCGGGATATGTTCACCAAATAGCGCTGGAAATGCGCGCGCGTCCGGTCAATGTAGGGACATAGGTAAAAACCTTGGTCTTACAGGGAGAGGGAGCGCGTGATGATCGCGAATGGAGAGGCTGCGCCAACAGGCGCGCGCCGCAGCAAGGGCTATCAGGTCTGGCTGGTCGGCCTGCTCAGCATCAATTTCGGCATCGTATTCTTTGATCGGCAAGCACTCAATGTGCTGATGCCGATGGTCCAGTCGGACCTGTCGCTGAGCAACACGCAAATTGGCCTGCTGGCGAGCGCGCTGTCTTTCACATGGGCACTGGCTGCATTTGGCGTCGGCAAGCTCTCCGACACCATTGGCAATCGCAAGCTGCTGCTGGTGATTGCCACGCTCGGCTTCTCGGTCTGCTCCTTCATGAGCGGCATCGCGACAAGCTTCATCTTCATGCTGTGCGCACGGCTTTTGATGGGCGCGGCGGAGGGCGGCGTGATGCCGATCAGTCATGCGATGGTGGCGACGGAAGTCGATCCGCGTCATCGTGGCCTCGCGCAGGGCATTGCGCAGAATTTTGGCTCCAACCTGCTCGGTTCTTTCCTCGCGCCAGTGCTGCTCGTCTGGTTCGGGCAGGAGTTTGGCTGGCGCAACGCCTTTTTTCTGGCGGGTATCCCGGGCATCATCGCGGCGATCATCATCTGGTTTTCACTAGAAGAACCGCCGATGCCGGAGAAACCCCAGGCGGTGGCAGGCGAAAGCTATGGCATCCTAAAGGCGCTGGCCAATCGCAACATATTGGTCTGCGTGATCCTTGGCGTGCTGATGGTCAGCTATTTCGTGGTGTGCCTCACTTTCCTGCCGATCTATCTCACCAATATACGCGGCTTTACCGGATCGGAAATGAGCTGGCTGATCGCGACGCTCGGCATTTCCGCCACCATCGGCAGCTTTGCGACATCGGGATTGTCAGACAGGATCGGGCGGCGACCGGTGATGATCGCCATGCCGTTCATTGGCGTCATCCTGCCGCTCGGCGCGATGTTCTTTCACGGGTCGATCTGGGGGCTGGTGCCGATCTTCTTCTTCGGCTGGGGCCTCAATGGCATCTTCCCGCTCTTCATGGCAACGGTGCCATCCGAGAGCGTGGACCCGCGCCACGCGGCGACGGCATTGGGCCTGACGATGGGGTCGGCGGAGATATTGGGCGGGGTGTTCGCCCCGGCATTGGCGGGCATGGCGGCCGATGCGACCACACTCGCCGCCCCGCTCTGGATCATGGTTGGACTGACGATTGCTGCGGGCTTTGTGGCGATGTTCCTGAAGGAAACCGCGCCATCACAGATCGCGAAGCAGGGTGTTGTGGCGACTTGAGACAGCACGGGAGCGCGGCTTCCGAGCAATATTGTGCAATTTCGATGGGTTGAGTGGATTCCCGCGTTCGCGGGAATGACGGTGTGTGTGTCACGGGAATGATGCACACCCGCGCTCCGTCATTCCTGCGAAAGCAGAAATCCAGTCAACATATCAAGAAGGCGCCAGATCGTGCCCTGAACGCGCACGCGAGCGGCCAAAGCCAAAGGCGCCCACAGGACGATGTCGGTCCCTTCCCGCCTTACGCCGGCACGGACATCCGCGCCGCTGCCAGATCGGCGCCTTCGCGCAACACGCGCATCTTCTTCCAGGTCACGGCAGGGTCGATCTTGCCGTATCCAGCGAAAGTGCCAAAGCCGCAATCCGTGCTCGCAATCACGCGCTCTGGACCAACGATATTGGCGAAGCGCTCCACACGCTGGGCGATCAGCTCGGGATGCTCGACATAATTTGAGCAGCTGTCGATAAAGCCCGGCGCAAGCACCAGATCGTCAGGCAGCTTGGCATCGCGCCAGATCGTCCACTCATGCTCATGACGAGGATTGGCCGCCTCGAACAGCACGATGCCGGGGCGCGCCTTGAGGATTGTCGGCAGGATCTTGGCGAGATCGATATCGCAATCATGCGGGCCTTCATAATTGCCCCAACAGATGTGCATGCGCAGGCGATCACGCGGCAGGCCTTCGGTCGCGGCGTTCAGTGCCTCGACATTCGCCTCGGCGATCTTCACGAACTCGGCATCGCTTGAGTCCTGATAACCGGTGTGGCGGGACATGGCGAGATCAGGGCAATCCAGCTGCAGGTCAAAGCCCGCATCGATGATCGCCTGATATTCCGGGCGCATCGCGGTGACGAGATCGGCGAGATAAGCCTCATGGCTTGGATAATATTGGTTGGGCTGGAAGGCGGTAATCAGGCCGGGTGAGGCCGCATTCATGAAGCCGCGAACGCCCTGCCCCTTGGCTGCCATCGCCTTGGTGAAGCGACGGATATCCTCGTGGCAAGGCTCCATATTTTTGAGCTTCACAGGCGCGATGCAGGAAGCCCGCGTGAATTCTTGATCGCCCATGATGGCTGCCAGCTTCTTGCGCAGTTCCGGCAGTGGCGCGAGATCCAGCGCGGGCTTGCGATCGGTATGACCGCCAAAGCCTTCCAGTCGCTCGATGATATAGGTGGAGTAGCCGACCTTGCCGAGTTCGCCATCGGACACGATCGATACACCGGCGTCCGCCTGCTTGGTCACGGCATCTTCAATGGCGCCCTGAACGACGATCTCGAAGCGCTCTGCGTCATAAGCCTCGCCACGATCCTTGGCGATAAGCAGTGCAGCAAGTTCCTCTCCGCGTGGGAGGCTGCCGACATGGGTGGTCTCGATTTTTTGCATGAATGCTCCAGTTGATGCCCGATGTTGGCTTGCCCCTCGCATAGCAACCTCAATCCAGGCAACGAAAATTACCGAAAGCCCTGAAAGGCATCACAGCTAACCTTTGTTAGCATCAATCATCATTGATTTTGTCTGTTTCACCACATGAAATGTGTTTTTTGATCAGGGGAGTGTGCCTTACTAAGCACAGTGGGTAATGCTAGGTGAGCGCATCGTCGACGCCCAATTCAACGAGGCATCAATTCAGGTCGACGAGGAGGAGAGATATCCATGCGCGTGAATCACGCTACGTCAGCCGCCATCATTGCCTTCATCGCTGCCCTCGCAACACCTGCCTGGGCTCAGGATCAGGCAGCGCCGCAAGCAGCTACGGACGATAACACGACACAAGACATTGTTGTTACAGCGCAATTTCGCGAAACCCGTTTGCAAGATACGCCAATCGCCATCACCGCAATGAATGCGGAACTGATGGAAGCGCGCGGCCAGGCCAGCGTCGCAGACATTGCCGGACAAGCGCCGAACGTGTCGCTTGCACCGCAGGGCCAGCAAAATGGTTCGGGCCTTATCGCCTTCATTCGCGGCGTCGGACAAACCGACTTCAACTTCGCGCTTGAGCCCGGCGTGGGCATTTATGTCGATGACGTTTACATCCCGACATTGACTGGTTCCTTGCTGGACCTGATGGATCTGGACCGTGTCGAGATTTTGCGTGGCCCACAGGGCACTCTTTCGGGGCGCAACGCGATCGGCGGTGCGATCAAGCTTTTCTCGCAAAAGCCCGATGACCGCCACAGCGGCTCCATTCAGGGCACCTATGGCTCATTCAATCGCGTGGACGTGCGCGGCTTCCTCAATGTGCCGCTTGCCGACAATCTGTTCATGCGCGTCGCTGCCGTCAGCAAGAACCGCGATGGCTATGTGAAGCGCCTCGATTATGCCGCGACGCATCCCGGCTCCGGCGTGCCTGGCAACAATATCGGCACGCCAGTACTCGGGACGCTGGGCGGGCAATCCTACGCCGCAGGTAAAGTCGCGCTGCGCTGGGTGCCCAATGATATGTTCGAGGTGAACGTCGCTGGTGATTATACCCGTGATCGCTCGGAATCCGGCGCTTCGGTGCTGAAATATTACAATAATGCCTCCACCACGGGCGATGGTGTCGCCTGGCTGCCCAACACGATCAACGGCCAGCCGGTGCGCGGCAATTGCGCCTTCGTCCCCTATGGCGTGAACAGCTGCGACACGCTGACCGGCTATGATCGCCGCTATGTGAGCTATGCGACCTTCGCGGATACGCGTCCCGTCACCGCGGCGGCGCCGTTCAAGCCGTTCAGCTTCACGCCGCATCAATATCTCGACAATTATGGCGTGATGGGCAGCATCGACGTCAAGCTGAGCGACGACTTCCAGCTCAAGTCGATCACGGCATGGCGCCATTACAAGTCCGATTGGGCGCAGGATGTCGATAACTCGCCAATCGCCAACCAGCAGCTCAACCAGATTCTCGTCAATGATCAGTGGAGCCAGGAGCTTCGCCTGAACGGCAAGCTTGCCGATGGTGCAGTGGAGTTTACGCTGGGCGGCTTCTACTTCAAGCGCACCGGCACACTGACAGCGCGCGTCGACCTGAACTATGCGGGCATCGACTTCATCCACGGCCCTGATCCGACGCCTGCCGAGAACAAGGCGCTGTTCGCCAACGGCACCTGGCACGTCACGGACTCGTTTAACATCAATGGCGGCATTCGTCATTCATGGGATTCGAAGGAATATACCTTCTTCCGCCACAATCCTGATGGCTCGCTCCCTGCACCGTGCAGCGCACCGCCACCAGCGGCCACCTTCTCGACTGGCGTTCCAAACTGCCTGCTCAATGGCCTGAATGGATCGCCAGCAGCGTTTGACAGCAAGCGGTGGGATTGGCGCGTTTCGGCGGATTACCGCTTCGCACCCGAGTTCATGGTCTATGGCGTCGTGGCAACCGGCTACCGCGCTGGCGGCGTCAATCCACGGCCTTTCTTCGGCCCCAACAATGGCCCGCTCAACCAGATCAAATCCTTCAGCCCGGAGACGCTCACCTCTTATGAGGCCGGGTTCAAGTCCGATCTGTTCGATCGCAAAATGCGCCTGAACGTGTCGGCCTTCTATAACGATTACAAGGACATTATCCTCACACTCTCGGCCTGCCCGATCTCGCCTTGCCTCCAGCCGAACAATGTCGGCGCGGCAGACGTGAAGGGCATTGAGGTCGAGACGACGATCCGCCCCTTTGGCGCTCTGACGCTCGATGGGTCGCTGAGCTATATCGACTTCAAATATAAGTCGCTCGTCGGCGCCACGGCCGTGACGCTCAGCATGGTCACGCCTTACACCCCCAAATGGAAGTGGGGCTTCGG
>CBIHKY010000138.1:0-6881 GCA_966205705.1 uncultured Alphaproteobacteria bacterium | reverse complement strand
CTCAAGGAGCCTGAATCACATCGAGCCGATCACATCAATGGGTCCTGACCCTAGACAACACCTCCGTTCCGACCATTATCTCGCTGGCCGAATCTAGCCCAAACTAACGAAAATTCGGAAGGTCGTCCGATCATGGCGCCGTTGCAATCGTCACGCCGGATGCCAGCCCCGTGACGATCGGCTCGATATCCTCATCGGCGATCGGGGCCTTGTAAACATCGCGCATTTTAAGGACGATCGTGCGCCACTGCGGCTCGTTGAGCGGCGGTTGTGATCCGATCATACTGGCCGAATGGCAGGCAAGGCAGTTATTATTCAGCGCCTCGGCCTGTGGCCCGCTGAACGTGGCGGCATCCTCGGGCAAAGTGATCGACTGGCTTTTGAGGCTGGTGATCGCAGCCTGCGGTATGGAGGCCACGCCTGCGCCCATGAAAAGCGCGTTGCCAGTGGCGAATGCTAAACTGATTGTCGGAATGAGATGACGCATCTTCATCCTCATTATGAGATCCTCACCGGAACCTGCTCGACACAGCCGCGCATATAGCCGCCCGCGTTCCAATTGGGCTCCATCGATTGAGTGACGCCTGCGGCATTGGTGCAGCGGCTCATGAGCATGAGCGGGCCTTTGCCCGGCACCGGGAGCGTGCCGGAGAATAAACGGAAACCATATTTTCCTTCATCGGCGCCAAGCTTCGCATCGACCCAGTCCCGTCCATTCGACGAGATCTCGACACTGCGCACGCCGCTCGTGCCGCCCATCGCAATGCCGCGCACGGGCAGCTTTGGCTGATAGGCCGTTTCGCTGCCCGGCTCGATATTGGTGATCCATGAACGCGGGATCATGCGGTTGATCGGCTCCGTTGCAAAGCCCTTGGCGTCCGGCGCGACATTGGCGTTGGGCGTTTTGGGGATACGATAGGCCTTCGCCATCCAATATTTCTGATCCTCTGCGCTCAGCACCTCAATGCTGTTGAGCGCCTTGACCCAATAGGTCGAGTACCAGCCCGGCACCACGAGGCGGAGCGGGAAGCCATTGAGCATAGGCAATTGCTCGCCGTTCATGGCGAAGGCGAGCATCACTTCGCCATCACGCGCATGATCGATGGCCAGGGATTTCTCGAACGGATCGACATCGGTGAGCGGGAGGTCGAGGCCGCCGAACCGTACAGCGACAGCATCGCTCTGGAGCCCGGCGTGATCCAGGATCGTGCGCAAGCTCACGCCTTCCCAAAGCGCATTGCCCATAGCGCCATGCGCCCATTGCGCGCCCGGCACGCGCGGATTGAACAGCGCGCGCGAATTGCCCGAGCATTGGTTCACGGCGGCAATCGACATGCGCGGCATTGCCAGAATGTCCTTGAGGGAAAGTGAGAGGGGCCGCACCGCGCGACCGCTCACCGTCAGGCGAAAGCTCTCCACATCGACATCGAGCGGAATGTTGGACCAGTGCCAGCGCACGAAGAAGCGATCATTCGGCGTGAAGACCTGCCCATCGAAGGCGGACAGTGGCGTCTCCAGAAGCGGCGGCCGATTGCGCTGGACAATCATGCCGCGCTTTTGCGGAAAATCATCATTAAGGGGAAGCGGCGAAGGCGTGGCAGGGCCACTTCGGTGGTCAACGGCCGCGATAGCGGCCCCGGCGCTGCCCAGCGCGGCCAGTTCCAGCAAACGCCTCCTTGCGAGGCGCATCGCCAAAGCAGAATCGAATGAATCCATCAGGAGGCTTCCTTCCCAAGCTGCCGCCGTCGCATTGGACGACCATAGATTGCATAGACTGCCAGCCCAAGCAGGTTCCAGCAAAGGCACCAGGTCAAGGTTCGTAATGGCAGGCTCGCGAACAGATACAGGCAGCCCAGAATGGCCCCTGAGCCAACCAGCCAGCCGAACGGCGCGCGGAACGGGCGTGGTGCGTCTGGTGCGCGGCGGCGCATCACGAGTAGGCACAAGCCGACGGCCATGAACGCGATCAATGTTCCGGCGTTGGCGAGCGCGGCGATCTCATCGATGGGCAGCAGGCCGGAAAGGACGGCGACTAACGCTGCTGTCAGAAGCGTGATCCTTACGGGCGTGCCACGGCGAGATATTTTGGCGAGACGCATGGGCAGAAAACCATCGCGCGCCATTGCCAGAAAGATGCGGCTCTGACCGTAGAGGAAGCCCAGCAAAACGGTTGGCAGCGCGATGACCGCCGCGATGGCGACGATGCGGGCGATCTCGCCCTGACCCATTTGGCGCAAAATGAGCGCCAGTGGCTCGGGGCTGTCAGCAAAGCTGGTGTAATGCACGGCGCCCACCGCAGCGGCTGCGACCAGAACATAAATGATCGTGCAGGCGACCATCGAGCCGATGATCCCGATTGCAAGGTCGCGTTCCGGGCGCCGGGTTTCTTCAGCTGCCGTGGAAATGGCGTCAAATCCGTAAAAGGCAAAAAAGGATAATCGCGGCGGCGGCCATGACGCCGCGCTGCGTGCCATCTGGTGAGACGCTGGCGCTGAAGCCGTGAGGCATGAACGGATGAAGATTGCTCGCGTCAAAGGCGGGCAGGGCTACGCTCACGAAGAGGATGAGCGTCACGATCTTGATAATGACGAGAACAGCGTTCAGCCGCGCGCTTTCCCGCGTCCCCAGCATGAGTAGGCCGGCCACGACGAAGATGATGAAGATGGCGGGCAGGTTGATAATGCCGCCAAGGGATGGCGCTGCGGCAAGCACGGCTGGAAAGCCCAGGTTGACCAGTAGTGGGGTTGCATAGCCGGACCAGCCGACCGCGACTGTCGAGACGACCAGCGAATATTCCAGAATGAGGCACCAGCCGATGACCCAGCCGAATGTTTCACCGAGCACATGGAGGCTATAACTATAAGCGCTACCCGAGGAGGGCAGCATCGTTGCCATCTCTGCATAAGCAAGCGCGGCGCAGGCGCATATGGCCCCCGCAATCGCAAACGAGAGCAAAACGGCTGGCCCCGCGCGATCCGCGCCGATACCGATGAGCGTGAGGATGCCGGTGCCCACGATGGAGCCGACGCCAAGGGCGAGCAGATGCGGCCATGAAAGCGTCGCCGTCATTGCCTGCCCGGTAGCGCCCCTTTTTTCACTCTTGCCGCTTGCTGAAACATTGTCAGCCACGTCGCCCCCTTTGCTATAATTAATGTATAACGAACCCGGCAGCCAGAGCTGAGAGGCCCAATGCCGTCAGTGTCGCCAAGCCGATGATCATGAATGCGCCCATGCCACTATGCGACAATTCCCGTAGCGGTGCGCGGATGCCTGTTGCAGCAACAGCGGCTGCCAGGCAGGCGGTGGCGGCCGTTCCAGCCAGTCCGGCGACCATTGCTGGCACCCAACCGAGCGAATTGGCCATTGCCAGCGCGAAGAAGCCAATGACGAAGCCCGGGACCGGCACAATGCGGCCTCTGCCTGACGTGCCGGGATAAAAATAGGCGACGAGCGCGAGCAATGGTCCGAGCAGTGCCACGCGGGAAAGCTTGACGATCGCGGCATTCTCACCTGCCGTTGGGGAATAGGCATAGCCCGCGCCGATCGCCTGTCCCACATCATGAATGGCAGCGCCCAAAAGGAAGCCGGCTTGCTTGTCATCGAACGCCAGCGCGTGCGCCAATATGGGGTAGAGGAACATCGCCGCGGCGCTCGTCATCGCGATGACGACGAGCACTTGCGCGAGTTGAATGCGGCTGATGCGTTTCTCCCCCAGTGCTGCCGCCACGGCGAGCGCTGCTGACGCCCCGCAGATTGCGACTGATGCACCGGCAAGCAGCCCGAAGGCCGGCGGCACCTTGAGGACCCGTGCAACGGCCAGGCCGGTTCCGATCGTCATGGCCGCAATTCCGATCACACAGGCCAGAGCTGCAGGGCCAAGATCGATCATCTGGCCGAACGTAACACGACATCCGACGAGGACGATGCCCCAGCGGAGCAGATCACGAGATGCAAAGGCGATGCCGGGGGCGAGCTGATTTTCATCACCCAGAAAGTTGAGAGACAGCCCCACCAGAAGCGCCATCAGCGTGATGGGCGCCGAATATTGCTCGGCGAGGTAAGCCGTAGCGAGCGTGGCAGCACAAACGATGCAAAGCCCGCGCCAATAGGACCGCCATTTTGGCCCGGTGACGACGTCGAGGTCACAATAAAGATCTGCGACCATCGGCACGCGGTCGCGCTCCGTCTTGAGGGAAGGTGACAAGCGATCCCCCAACGTCGGCATCATTCGGCAGACAGGCTTGAATCGAGCGTCTGTACGGGGCGGGCTGGTGCGCGATTGACGATCATGCGGTCATGGAGCTTGCCGACGATCCGGCTGGCTGTTGTCTCGAACACGGTTGGGAAGATCGCGTGGACCAGCGCTGCCAGCCCCGCCAGCAGGAGTGAGCGCGAAAAGAACAGCGCGCTTCCCATATGCTCGGAATAGCTTTCTCCCACACTGCGGGGGTGAGCCAGAAACAATCGATCGAACATGAGAACTCCATTGCGATAGAGAGAAATCTATAGACGGAGCTGCGCGGAATATGCTTTCAAGTTGCTCAGATATTCGCAGGTTTTCGATTACTTCATGCTAAGGGATGGTAAAATTGGAGAATATAGTTCTCGACCGCATTGATCGGCGGATTCTCGACATCCTGCAAAACGACGCCACTCGATCGGTTGCGGACATTGGTGAAAGTGTCGGCCTGTCTGCAACGCCCTGCTGGAAGCGTATCAAGCGGTTGGAGCGCAGCGGCATCATTCAAAAACGCGTCGCCATTCTCGATCGCGAGCGCTTATCACTGGGCATTACCGTGATCGTGGCGATCAAGACGGCACAGCATAGCGAGGACTGGCTGAAGATTTTTTCAGAAGGTGTGTCGCTTATTCCGGAAGTGGTAGAATTTTACCGGATGAGTGGCGACATCGATTACATCCTGAAAATCGTGGCGCGCGACATTGCCGATTATGATCGCATTTATCGCAAACTGACTAAGGTCGCAGATCTGCACGATGTGAGCTCATCCTTCGCTATGCAGGAAATCAAGTCGACGACGGCCTTGCCGCTTCTAGAATGAGGCGCATCCGAAACAGCATTGCTACAGCGTATGGTCACTTGAAAAGCTGCGCGAATGGGCCGCAAAGAACTCGGGTAAATCGTCCCACACGCATGCGGATAAACTGTTGATCCCAGCGGGCGTTGGTCAACTATTCAGGCCCGGGACGTGATTGTGAGCCGCAATCGCGATGTATTCCCTGATATTGGGGAGGAGCCGATAGCAAACTTCAAGCGCCAGCCGTTCTGACGGTGCTCAGAGCCATTCAAAATCGCGGTTCGCTCGAAACCCCGCATCGCCTTAGGATTGATCTTGGCGCCGCCGTACTCGCTGACGAGTTGTTTCAGGGCGATGGACCGATGCACTTGACGCTCTTTGTTAAAGAAGCACGGGGCATTCGACCTCTATGCTTTGGTTCAAGGTGTCGTGAGAGACTGCCGGCTGAAAACCAATTGGAGGCGGTTGGGATGGCTGGCTTCTATCAGCCGCTACACCGACGAATATGTCACGTCATACTGCTTTTGTTTGGAACTAACGATCTCGAACTGAGTTATCTCCGCCGTCACATCCATGCCGCTCAGGCTAATGGGTGAAAGATTACGACCAACCTTCTCGCAAGGCCCTACCGCGAGACTCAAAGTTGGGTAACTACCATGCACAATAAAATATTTACCTAATGGGCGCAGTGTGAGGATGCCTTCTGGCAACGACATTGTGCGGCGCAGCAATATGCGGTCTGAGGCGCGCACGTAGAGGTAAAAATCTAAAAGAAAAATAGAGTAAGATAATGAAAATTAATGATAATCTATGTTACATTATACTGAATAATGTAACGAGCCGCAATAGGTTGCGCGGAAATCATTAAAATTTATTATCATTTTTCCACCCAATGGTGATCAAAACGCCCGATTTACCGGGTTAATGAAGGTTTTCGGCTGACCCTATTTCGGCGGCCTCCGGGGGGCATTCCCCACATGCGGCTGGCAATTGCCAGCTCTTCTTCCCCTACTGCTCCCGTATATATCGCCGTTGTGCTGATGTCAGCATGGCCCATCCATTTTTGCACCATATTGAGCGGAACGCCCGAGTGAATAGCGGACACACCAAAGCCGTGTCGGAAGCCCCTGGCGGTTGCTTGTAAACCTTCTATCCCGGCCGCGTGCATAAGGGCGCTCACCTTCCGCCATGCAGTCATTCTCGACCATCCCCATAGCGGGGCCTCATTATGAGGAATGTTCCTCGCATGTACTTTGTGGATCAGTTTCACCAAATCCCGTGGGGCGGGGACAGCGCGATAAATGCCGCGCCGCCTTTTCTTGAGACTTTCGATGACAATACATTGTGACCCCAGATCGATGCTCTTGAGGGTTAGTGAAAGCGCTTCCGAAATACGGCACCCCGTTACTGCAAGCACCAAACAGAAGGTGTAGGTTTCCGGCGCCTCCCGGGCAGCAAGGTCAAGCACTTTGAGCTTCTCGTCCTGAGTGAGATATTTGCGGCTCCCGTCGCCGCCAAACACCATATTCAGCATCACAGAGCCTCCTGCACATCATAACAGGAATGGGTGGTTAACGCACCTATATTGCGATGCAAAATCCTTAGAAAACAGCTGGTTGAAACACTATTCAGTATTCTGTCTCGGACTCGCAAGCAGTTTGGGATGCAGGATATGGCTCAAGAGAGTGCGAAAACTTTTCGTCCGTTGGACGGTCGACCACCCATGCCGGCGGCCGGGTTTGCCATGGTCGCCTTCCGGCTCGGCAATGCTGCGCATCTAGCTGCCGCCTTTGGAGAGGAGGCTGCGAAATGCGCGCTGGATCATGTCCAAAGCATGCTGGGCGC
>CBIHKY010000137.1:0-6898 GCA_966205705.1 uncultured Alphaproteobacteria bacterium | reverse complement strand
GGGTGACACCTTCTCCAGCCCCGATGGCATCCGCATCGATCCGCAAGGCCGCCTCTGGGTGCAGACCGATCACAGCGTTCCCGGCACATCAGGCGCGACCGGTCTCTCGATTGAAGATACGGTTGGTCAGAATGCGATGTTCTACATCGACCAGACGACCAAGCAGTCGAAGCGCTTCCTCGTTGGGCCTAAGGGTTGCGAGATTACCGGCCTTGCCTACACGCCGGACCTCAAGACCTTCTTCGTGAACATTCAGCACCCCACGGGCAACTGGCCCATTTCCGGCGAGCGGCCACGCAGCTCGACTGTGGTGGTGACGCGCGACGACGGCAAGCCAGTCGGCGCCTGATCCGCTCAGTAAATGTGAATGGCCGCTGCGTCTTGATGACGTGGCGGCCATTTTCGCATGGGCCGCGCGCACATCGCCCCGCAACAGGACTGGCGCAATCGCCTTCAAGCGACTATCGGGCGGCTTTTCCTCTTCCTTAGAATGAGCAAGCAGTCATGGGTTTCAAATGCGGCATCGTCGGTCTTCCCAATGTCGGCAAATCGACCCTCTTCAATGCGCTCACGGAGACGCAGGCTGCGCAGGCGGCCAATTACCCGTTCTGCACCATTGAGCCGAACGTCGGTCAGGTGAGCGTGCCCGATCCCCGATTGGACAAGCTGGCCGAGATCGCTGGCAGTCAGAAGACCATCCCGACCCAGCTTGCCTTTGTCGATATCGCCGGCCTTGTGCGCGGCGCATCCAAGGGCGAAGGCCTCGGCAACCAGTTCCTCGGCAATATCCGCGAAGTGGACGCCATCGTCCATGTGCTGCGCTGCTTTGAGAATGACGACATTCAGCATGTCGATAACAAGGTCGATCCGATTGCCGATGCCGAGACGGTCGAGACCGAGCTGATGCTCTCCGATCTTGAAAGCCTTGAAAAGCGCGTGCCTGCCTTCCAGAAAAAGGCCAATGGCGGCGACAAGGAAGCCAAGGTTGCTGCTGCGGTTCTCGGTCGCGCGCTTGATCTGCTGCGGGAGGGCAAGCCCGCGCGATTGGTCGAGATGAGTGATGAGGAAGAAATCCGCATCTTTAGTCAGGCGCAATTGCTCACCTCAAAGCCTGTTCTGTATGTCTGCAATGTCGAGGAAGAGAAGGCGGCGGAAGGCAATCATTTCAGCGCCCGCGTGTTCGAGAAGGCGAAGGCCGAGGGCGCGCTGGCGGTCATCGTCTCCGCTGCCATCGAGGCCGATCTGGTGACGATGGCGCTGGATGAACGCGTTGAATTTCTTGAAGAAATGGGCCTGCATGAGGCTGGCCTCGCCCGTGTCATCCGTGCGGGCTATGAGCTGCTTCACCTGCTCACCTTCTTCACAGTCGGCCCCAAGGAAGCGCGCGCATGGACCGTGCACAAGGGCGCCAGCGCACCGGAGGCAGCGGGAGAAATCCACACCGATTTCCAGAAGGGCTTCATCCGCGCGGAAACCATCGCTTATGATGACTTCATCTCGCTCGGCGGCGAAGCCAAGGCGCGCGAGGCGGGCAAGCTGCGCGCGGAGGGCAAGGCCTATGTCGTGCAGGACGGCGACGTGATGCACTTCCTGCACAGCTGAGGCAGACCGCATATGGGCTATTATTGGGAAGATCTTGAGATTGGCCAGAGCGACGCCTTCGGCCCGTTCGAGGTTGAGCGTGAGGAGGTGCTGGCCTTTGCCAAGCGCTTTGATCCCCAGCCCTTCCACTTGGATGAGGAGGCTGCGGCGGCGACCCATTTTGGAAAGCTCGCCGCGAGCGGATGGCATACCTGCGCGATGATGATGGGCGCGATGGTCGAGCGCTGGCAGCAGATGCCGGGCTGGCAGGAGCAATCCCTGGGCGCGATGGGCATTGACGAGTTGCGCTGGCGGCGACCCGTGTTCCCGGGCGATACATTGCGCGGCACGAGTGAGCTGATCGAAAAGATTGCGTCGCGCACCAAGCCGGAGATGGGCATCCTCAAATGGCGCACGAAGCTGTTCAATCAGAACGATGAGGAAGTGCTGAGCCTCATCTCCATCGTGATGCAGCGCAGGCAGCCCCGCGAAACCTGAGCGACCGGCTCAGTGCCGCCCGAACAGCTTCTCGACATCGCCATGCGCCAGCTTGATCCAAGTAGGGCGGCCATGATTGCACTGGCCGCTGTGGGGCGTGACTTCCATTTCGCGCAGCAGCGCATTCATCTCCGCCACGGACAGCACCCGCCCCGCCCGCACTGAGCCGTGGCAAGCCATTGTCGCGGCCACAAGATCCAGCCGCGCCTTGAGCGTCGTCGCATCGCCCAGCGCCGCCAGATCGTCCGCGAGATCGCGCACGAGGCCGACCACATCGCCCGTGCCGAGCATTGCGGGAGCCGCGCGCACGAGGATGGCGCTGGGGCCAAAGCGCTCCACCTCAAGGCCAAGCTCGGCCAGTTCGGCGACGCGCGCCTCGATGCGATCACAGGCGGGCTCGTCCAGTTCCACCACCTCGGGCAATAGCAGCGCTTGGCGGGCCACGGCGCCATCGTTCAGCGCCTTGCGCATGCGCTCCAGCACGAGCCGCTCATGGGCGGCGTGCTGGTCCACGAGCACAAGGCCATCCTCGGCTTCCGCCACGATATAAGTGCGGGCCACCTGCCCACGCGCAATGCCGAGGGGAAAGTCGCGCGGCTGTTCGGGCGTGGGCATGGCAACTTCCGCCCGGCCCGCAGGCGCAAAGCCGCCAAAGCGCGCCTGACGATCCCCCAGCAGCGATGCGCCGCCATAAGCGCCACCCGATGAGCCAGAGGGCCACCCGCTGGACGGCGCGGCTGACGGCCCAAAGCCCTCAACCGGCGTCATCTCCCGCTGCCAAAGCTGCGTCGAGCTTGCATCGGCCCGGTTCGCCACCCGCATTCCGGCATCATCCAGCGCCCGACGAAGCCCGCTTACGATCATGCCGCGCATGAAGGCGGGATCGCGAAAGCGCACTTCGGTCTTGGCGGGGTGGACGTTTACATCCACATCGCCAATCGGGATGGAGAGGAACAAGGCCAGCACAGGATGCCGGTCCCGCGCCACAAAATCGGCATAGGCGCCACGCACCGCGCCCACCAGCAGGCGATCGCGCACGGGCCGCCCGTTCACGAACAGATATTGATGATCGGCACTGCCGCGATGGAAGGTCGGCAGCGAGGCGACGCCGCTCAGCGACACCCCTTCCCGCTCCAGCGAAACGATGACGTGATTCTCGGCCAGCTCCCGGTCGATGATCTGGGCGACCCGATCTTCCCGATCCTGCCCGCCCGCCAGCGAGAGGATACGGCGGCCATCATGCTCCAGCGTGAAGCTCACATCATTGCGCGCCATTGCGAGGCGGCGGACGATATCGAGGCAGGCTGCATATTCCGAGCGGGCGCTGCGCAGGAATTTGCGGCGCGCAGGCACGCGCTCAAACAAGCGCTCGACCTCCACCCGCGTGCCATGAGCCATCGCGCAAGGCTCAAGGCCGCTCATCTCGCCATTGTCGCAGCGCAATCGCCAACCATCCCCGCCTGCCTGTCGCGAGGAAAGCGTCAGCAGCGAGACGCTGCCGATGGACGGCAATGCTTCACCGCGAAAACCGAGCGTTTGAACGAGTTCGATCGCTTCATCGGGCAGCTTGGAGGTGGCGTGGCGCTCCAGCGCGATGGCGATCTCATCGCGCGCAATGCCATGCCCATCATCGCTCACACTGATGCCATCCAACCCGCCCTGACGCAGCGAAACCGCGACGGAACGCGCATTGGCGTCCAGTGCATTTTCGAGCAATTCCTTGAGCGCGCTGGCTGGCCGTTCGACCACTTCACCGGCAGCAATTCGATTAACAAGGGACTCGGGGAGGCGGCGTATTGACATTGGATTGCGACTAGACCAAGCGAACGATTAGCGCGAGCAAAAGCCATTTATTCCGGTTAACGCCAGGGTCTAAGGCCAGAGCCCGACCACGCCAAATTCCTTACGGAACTGAGAACGCGCCCACGCTGGTGCATCCGGCACGAACAGGACAATCAATGTCGTTTTTCTCCAGACTGTTCAAGTTCACCTCCCACGACATGGCCATCGATCTAGGCACGGCAAACACCGTCGTTTATGTGCGCGGTCGCGGCATTGTGCTTAATGAACCTTCTGTTGTTGCGGTGGAAACGCTCAACGGCGTGAAGCGCGTGAAGGCGGTGGGCAATGACGCCAAGTTGATGATGGGCAAGACGCCTGATTCGATCGAGGCGATCCGCCCGCTACGTGACGGCGTGATCGCGGACATCGACATTGCCGAGCAGATGATCAAATGGTTCATCAGCAAGGTGCATGGCCATCGCCGCTTCCTGCGTTTCCCTGAGATCGTGATCTGCGTGCCATCAGGCTCGACCAGCGTTGAGCGCCGCGCGATTCGCGATGCCGCGAGCAATGCAGGCGCGAGCCAGGTTTTCCTGATCGAAGAGCCAATGGCCGCCGCAATCGGTGCAGATATGCCCGTAACGGAGCCAATTGGTTCGATGGTCGTCGATATTGGCGGTGGCACCACCGAAGTTGCCGTGCTCTCGCTGCGCGGCCTTGCCTACACGACCAGCGTGCGCGTGGGCGGGGACAAGATGGACGAAGCGATCGTCTCCTATGTGCGCCGTCACCATAATCTGCTGATCGGTGAAGCCACGGCTGAGCGGATCAAGAAGGAATATGGCGTCGCGCAAAAGCCTGCCGATGGCGTTGGCCTGACGATCCACATCAAGGGTCGCGACCTTGTGAACGGCGTACCCAAGGAAATTCAGATCAATCAGGGCCAGATCGCCGATGCGCTGGCCGAGCCGATCGGCACCATCGTCGAGGGCGTACGCATCGCGCTTGAGAATACGGCGCCGGAGCTTGCAGCCGATATCGTTGATCAGGGCATCGTGCTCACCGGTGGCGGCGCGCTGCTCAAGGGGCTGGATGAGGAATTGCGCGATGAAACCGGCCTGCCGGTGACTGTCGCGGACGAACCGCTGACCTGCGTCGCAATCGGAACGGGGCGCGCGATGGAAGATCCGATCTTCCGCGGTGTGCTCCAGACCGCATAAGCGATAGGTTGTCACGATGGCGCCACCGAGCAACCGGCGCCCCGGCTACAACCGGAAAGCGCAATATGGTCTCTTTGCCAGTTATGTCGTCGCGATGGTGGGTGCCATTGTCGCGCTGCTGCTGCTTATCATCTCGATCAGCGATCCAACCGGATTTGCCGCCCTGCGCTCCGGCGCGGCTGAAGTAATCCGGCCGATATCGAGCAGCATGCGCGCGCTGGTGGTGGGCGTGGGCAATGTCGATGAAGCGGTGAGCGCCTATATCAGCGCTGGCTCCCAAAATGCAGCGCTGCGCCGTCAGGTGGAAGCCAACCGCACCCGGCTGATCGAAGCGGACGCGATCAAGCAGGAGAATATCCGCCTGCGCCGTTTGCTCCGTCTGGCCGAGGCAGATACGGGCGTCGTCGCGGCGGGCCATCTCATCTCCTCCACCACATCCAGCACGGCGCGCATGGCGCTGCTCGATATCGGCACGCGCGATGGCGTGATGCCCGGCATGCCGGTGCGTGCAGCCGAGGGCCTTGTTGGCCGCATCATACGCGCCGGGCCGAACAGCTCGGATGTGCTGCTGCTGATCGACGAGGGCAATGTCGTCCCCGTGCGGCGCACGAGCGACAATATCCCAGGTATCAGCTCAGGCCGGGGTGATGGCACGCTGCAGATCCGCGCGCTGAATACGGAGCGCAACCCGTTCAAACCCGGCGATATCGTCACGACCTCCGGCATTGGCGGCGTCTATCGCGCCAACATCCCCGTCGCCATCGTGGCGCGGCTGGAGGGCGACCGCGCGGTTGCGATCCCGCTCGCCAACCCGTCCCGAGTGGAGCTGGTGGTCGTGCAACCGCAGTTCCGCCCTGCCGAGGCTGCCCGCGCTAATACCCCAGCCGGGAGCGAAGCCGCGAACAGCGCTGCGCCGTGAGCAGCCGGTTCAACAACCGGATCGCCCGCCCGCGCAGTGCCCTGCACATTCGCGGTGTCCCCATCGCTTCGGTCATGCTGGGTTCCATGATCCCCGCAGTCATCCCAATGATTGCGCAGCAGCCGCTCCTGCCGCCCTTTGGCCTGCTGATCCTCATCGCCTGGCGGCAATTGCGCCCGGAAATTTGGCCATTATGGATCGGGTTGCCGCTCGGGCTTTTCGATGAGCTGATGAGCGGGCAACCCATTGGTAGCTCGATGTTCCTGTGGACGGTGCTGCTGCTCGTGCTCGATTTTGAGAGCCAGCGGCAGTTCTGGCGGGATTATTGGCACGGCTGGATCATCGCCTCGATTGCCATCATATTCGCTCTGGTCGGTGGCTGGCTTGCGGTGCATCTTTCAGGCGGCGGCGGCGCAGTCATTCAAATCCTGCCACAGATCGCGTATAGCATCGGCCTCTTCCCTCTTATCGTGCGCATCTGTGCAGCGCTGGACCGGTGGCGATTGCCGTGATTTCCTTCAAAAAGACCCTGTTCCCCAAGCAGGTCGTTACCGAAGCAAGCCAAGCCTTCACCTTCAGCCGCCGGACCTTCTTCCTGGGCGGCGCGCAGCTGGCTGTTGGTGGGCTTGTCGTGGGCCGCATGGGCTGGATTGCGAGTGCCGTGAATGAGAATTATCTGCTCCTCTCGGATAGCACCCGGATCAATCTGACACTCACCCCGCCACGGCGCGGCTGGATCATCGATCGCAATTCGCGGCCCATCGCTTCCAACCGCACTAATTTCCGCGTCGATATCATTCCGGACCGATTGCAGGACCGCGAGAAGGTCGTCACCGGCCTGACCGACCTGCTGAAACTCAACCCGAATGATGTCGACCGGATCAATGAGGATCTGGAC
>CBIHKY010000136.1:0-6957 GCA_966205705.1 uncultured Alphaproteobacteria bacterium | reverse complement strand
ATAGCCTGAGCTTCGTTAGCCGGGGTGGCCGAGTGCTTATCCATGCCGAGGGAGCGCTCAAATCCGTGCGGATCATCGTGTCTGACGATGGGCCAGGTATCGACAAACCATCGCAGGCGCGGCTGTTTGACGCTTTTGCGCGGTTCGGGCGTGATGGCGATGCACAAAGCGCCGGGCTTGGCCTGCCGCTGGTGAAGCAATTTGTGGAGGCGCATGACGGCACCGTGGCGCTCGTCTCACAGCTGGGGCAGGGGACGATCATCACCATCGATCTGCCAAGGGGCGCATAAGAGCGTGAGCGAGAAGCCATTGCGATTTGCGACAGCCGATGCGCTGGACGCGTTCGGCCAAAGGCTGGCGGCGCTGCTGCGGCCCGGCGATGTGGTCACGCTGGAAGGTGGTCTGGGCGCGGGCAAGACGACGTTTGCGCGCGGGCTTCTGCGCGGCCTTGGGCATCAAGGCGAGGTGCCAAGCCCCACCTTCGCGATCCTGCAAGGCTATGAACCGCCGGAAACGGATTTTCCGCTTGGGCATGTGGACCTGTATCGGATTGAAGATCCTGCCGATCTGGAAGAATTGGGGCTGGACGAATGGCTGAGCGATGGCGCGCTCGCCATCGAATGGCCCGATCGATTGGGCGCGCGCTATGCACATACTGCGCTCGCGATCAGCATATTGGTGGATCTGGATGGCACGCGATGCTTGACAGCGCGGGTGCCGACGGTTTGGGAGAGCCGATGGCCAGCATGATGACAGCGCCCGATGGCGCGCCCGCTTTTCTCGCCGCTGCCGGATGGCCCGGCGCGCAAATTCTCCCGCTCGCAGGCGATGCCTCGTTCCGGCGCTATTTCCGCATAGAGGATGGCGCGCGACGCGCCGTGCTGATGGATGCGCCGCCGCCGCATGAAGACCCGCGACCGTTCATCGCGGTTGGCGAATGGCTCTGCGCGAACGGTTTTGCCGCGCCCGAAATATTGGCGCGTGATCTGACCCAAGGCCTCGTGCTGATCGAGGACTTTGGCGACGAGCGGGTGCGCGAACATCTGGACGCTGCGCCTGAGCAAGAGATGGCGATTTACGAACGCGCTGTGGATTTGCTTGCTGATCTGCATGACTTGCCCGCGCAGGCCGATCTCGCGCCCTATGATCGCGCTGTCTACCAGCGCGAAGTGGGGCTTTTGACGGAGTGGTTCTGCCCGGCGGCGGGCCTGGAGGTTGATGAGGCGGGCTATATCGCCGCCTGGGATGCCGTGCTGCCGATTGCGGAGCAGGATCAGGCGCCGCTTGTTACGGTGTTACGCGATTATCATGCCGAGAATATCATGCTGCTGCCGGATCACAGCCGTTCACACGGGCTTGGTCTGCTCGATTTTCAGGACGCGTTGGCGGGCCACCCGGCCTATGATCTCGTCTCGCTCCTTCAAGACGCGCGGCGCGATGTCAGCCCATCAGTGGAGCAGACGATGCTGGCCCGCTATCAGGCGCGCGCCAAAGTCTCCGACGATTTTCTGGCGGCCTATGCCGTGCTTGGCGCACAACGGAATGCCAAGATCATCGGCATATTCACGCGGCTCTGTCAGCGCGATGGCAAGCCGCGCTATCTCGATTTTCTGCCGCGCATGTGGGGCTTGCTGGAGCGTGACCTTACGCATCCCGCATTGGCGCCGGTTGCGGACTGGTTTGCTGAGAACATCCCTGCCAGCGCGCGGGGTGAGCTTGTGATCGGCGGGCACGAGGCATGACCATCAAGCTTGAGACGGCGATGCTTATGGCGGCGGGCCTTGGCAAGCGGATGCGGCCGCTCACGGCGACCCGGCCAAAGCCGCTCGTGCGGGTGGCAGGCAAGGCGCTGCTGGATCATGCGCTGGACAAGGTGGAGGCTGCGGGCATCCGCAGGTCCATCGTCAATGTGCATTATCTGGCGGGGTCGATTGAAGCGCATTTGAAGGGCCGGGCGGCGAGAACGGGCGCGGATTATATTATCTCGGATGAGCGCGAGAAGCTGCTGGAGACCGGCGGCGGCCTTGTGAAAGCGCTGCCCCTGATCGGCGACAAGCCATTCCTGTGCGTGAATGCCGATGTGCTGTGGGTGGATGGACCGACCAACGCAATTTCTGCGTTGAGCGCACGCTGGGATCCTGAGATCATGGATGCGCTGCTGCTGCTTGTGCCGTTCGCGCGGGCCAATGGCTATCCGGGCATGGGCGATTTCCATATGGATGCCGATGGCAAGATCAGCCGCCGCAAGTCGGGCCGCGTCGCTCCGTTCGTCTATTGCAGCGTGCAAATCCTCTCGCCCAAGCTGATCGTCGATCCGCCGGCTGATATGTTCTCGACGGGTATCTTCTGGGATCGCGCAATCGCTGCCGGGCGCGCTTATGGCCTCTCGCATGGCGGCATGTGGTATGATGTCGGCACGCCCGCCGCCATTCCGCTGGTCGAGGCCGGTATTGCCGATGGCTGAGCGCCGCGCGCCGGGCTTGTTTACGATCCCGGCGCACCGGGCCTTTTCCGATGCGCTCGCTGCCGGGTTGCTGGCGCAGCATAAGGCTGGCGGCGATGGTGGGCTTGCGCTGGCCCGCGGCATCTTGCTGCTGCCCAATAATCGCGCTGTGCGCGCCGTACGCGACGCCTTTGTGCGCGCATCCGGCACTGGGCTGCTGCTGCCACGGCTCGTGCCGGTGGGCGACATCGATCTTGATGAGACGCTCGGCAATGCGCTCGCGCCGATGGGATCGGATGCGGACATCGCGCCCGCGATTGCGCCTGCCGAACGGCTGATGATCCTCACACGGCTGGTGCAAGAGCAGCGCGGACGAATGGGCGAACGGCTGGAAATTAGCGAAGCGTGGCGGCTGGCGGCGGCGCTGGCCCGCGCCTTCGATCAATTGCTGGTAGAGCGCAAAAGCCTGCAGGATTTGAAGGCGCTGCAGCCCGATGATCTCTCCGATCATTGGCAATCCGCATTCGGATCGTTCGAGCAGTTGATGGATAGCTGGCAGCGCGAACTCGCGACGCGCGGCCTCATCGACATGGCGGAGCGGCGCAACCGGCTGCTCGATCATGTCGCGGCGCGCTGGGGCGAGGCCCCGCCAGATCGCTTCATCGTCGCGGCGGGCATTGTCACCAATGCGCCTGCGGTTGCAGGCCTGCTGCGCACGGTCGCAGGGCTGCCGCTGGGCATGGTGGTGCTGCCCGATCTCGACCAGAATTTGAGCGATGAGCAATGGGATGCCATCGGCCCGGCAACCAAGCCAGAGCCGGGCCGTGATTTGCCGCCCCCAGCCAATGAATCCCATCCTCAGTTTGCGCTCAAATTGCTGCTGGAGCGCATGGGCGTCAACCGCGCCGAAGTGGCGCTGTGGCGCTGGGGTAGCGAGCATGATGCCCGGGCTGCGCGCGGCAAAGCGATCAGCAACGCCATGCTGCCAGCGCTGCTGACCGGCGGCTGGCCGGATGTGCCGGTGGCCCAACGCTCGCTCAAGGATGTGCGCGCAATCGAGGCGGCTAATCCCGCCGAGGAAGCGCAAGCCATCGCGCTGGCATTGCGCGAGGCGGTCGATACGCCGGACCGCACGGCAGCTTTGGTGACGCCGGATCGCGATCTGGCAACCCGCGTGTCCGCCCATTTGCGGCGCTGGGGCATTGATGCCGATGATAGCGCGGGTCGCCCGCTCGCCCAGCTTGCGCCGGGCACCTTGCTGCTGGCGCTGGTGCAGGCCGGTGCAGATCGCTTTGCGCCCGTTTCGCTGCTGGCGTTGCTCAAGCATCCGCTCGTGAAAGCGGGTGACGAACGGCTTGGCTGGCTGGAGCAGGTGCGGCGGCTGGATCTTGTGCTGCGCGGCCCGCGCCCGCCTGCCGGTTTGGCAGGCATCACCCAATTGCTCGCCACCGCCAATGGGCGGCAGAGCGGCCTGCGCACGGCTTTGTTGCCCTGGTGGGCGCAGGTTGCCGACTTGCTTGCTCCGATTGAGGCCGCCTTCTCGACTGAGCAGCCCCTCATCAGCCTGTTCGCAGCGGTTCGCGAGACAGCCTCCACGCTCACCGGTGAGCGTATCTGGGCGGGCCATCAGGGCCACGCAGCCGCGCAATGTATTGCCGATGCGGAGCTTGCCGCCGTGCATGGCCCCGCTCTGGTCGATGGACAGGGCTTCGTCGGGATGCTGGCGCAAATCCTCGGCGCGCAAGCGGTGCGGCCACCGCAAGGCGGGCATCCGCGCATTCAGATTCTGGGGCTGCTCGAAGCGCGGCTCCAGCAGGCCGATCTCATGGTGCTGGCCGGGCTGAATGAGGGCGTGTGGCCGGGCCTGCCCTCGCCGGACCCGTGGCTCGCGCCGCGCATCCGCCGCGCGCTTGGGCTGCCGGGCCTCGATTATCGCATCGGCCTCTCCGCGCATGATTTTTCGAACGGCCTGGGTGCGCCGCAGGTCATTCTGTCACGGGCGAGGCGGGATCGCTCTGCGCCCACCGTGGCCTCGCGCTTCTGGCTTCGACTCAAGGCGATGACTGGCGCGCGCTGGAGCGAGGACCGCGCGCTGATCGCGCTGGCCAAGGCCATCGACCGGCCCGATCAGCCCGCCGCGCCTTATGCGCCACCCGCGCCCAGCCCGGCCAAGGCGCTGCGCCCGTTGGAGATCGCGGTGACCGATGTGGATCGGCTGCGAGCGGACCCTTACGCTTTTTACGCCGCGCGCATCCTGCGGCTCGCGAGCCTCGATGTGGTGGATGCCGATCCCGGCCCGGCATGGCGCGGCACGCGGGCGCATGATGTGCTCCAGCGCTGGATGGAGGAAGGCAGCGGCGAGCCCGCGCGCTTGACCGCCCTCGCTCAGGAGATGATCGCCGATGCCGTCGCGCATCCGCTGCTCAAGGCACTCTGGCAACCGCGCTTGCTCGCGGGTCTGGAATGGGTAGCCGCAGAAGTGAAGACGCAGAAGGAGACGGGCCGCGAGGTTCTCTTTGGTGAGCAATGGGGCAAGATTGAGCGCAATGGGGTGACCTTGCGCGGCAAGCCCGACCGTGTTGATCGCTGCGAGGATGGTTCGGTCGCCGTGGTCGATTACAAGAGCGGCGCAACGGCGAGCGTGAAGCAGGTCGAGGCAGGCTTCTCGCTCCAGCTTGGCCTGCTTGGCCTGATCGCCAATGCAGGCGGCTTCGCGAATGTCGAAGCCGGGACGGACGTGAGCGCTTTTGAATATTGGAAGCTTGGCAAAGGCCCACGCACGGCACGGTTCGGCTTCAAGCGACCGATCACCGATCCCAAAGGCACCTATAAGCGCATCGTGACCGATCGCTTCCTCACAATGGTCTCGCAATTTTTCGATGAAGCGGCGGCGCGCTGGCTGACGGGCGACGAGGCCTTTTCCGCTCGCCCGCATAGCGATGCGCCGGTGTTTACCGATTTCGATCAGCTCATGCGGCTCGACGAATGGTTTGGCCGGGGCGGCCAGAAGAGCGGTGCGAATGGCTGAGGGTGAACTCAAGCGCCTGACCGGCGAGCAGGCGCAAGCCTCGCATCCGCGATCCCATGTCTGGCTGCGGGCCTCTGCGGGCACGGGCAAAACCGCCGTGCTTTCCGCGCGCGTGCTGCGGCTGTTGCTCAATGGCGTCGCGCCCGAGCGCATCCTGTGCCTCACCTTCACCAAGGCGGGCGCTGCGGAGATGGCCGAACGAGTCCATAGCCGCCTTGCGCTGTGGGTGCAGGGGCAATCCGTGGACGTCGCGCGCGATCTGATTGCGCTGGGCGAAGATCCGGGGCCGGAGTCCATCGCACGGGCGCGCCTGCTGTTCGCACGCGTGCTGGATGCGACCGGCGGTGGCTTGCGCATTCAGACGATCCACAGCTTTTGTCAGGCGCTGCTCGCTGCCTTCCCGCTGGAGGCAGGGCTGGTGCCCGGGTTCGAGCCGCTGGACGAGCGCGGGCAGGCGGAGCTGTCCCGCCGTGCGCTGATCGATATGATCGAGGCTGCCGAGCGTGACGTGGATCATGCCGTCATGAGCGCGCTCGAAATGCTCGCGTTGCGGCTGGGGGAGGAGGGCACGCAATCCTACCTCGCCAAATGTGTGCCAGCCGGGCGGTTGCTGGATGTGCTGCCGGACGATCTGGAAGCCGTGCTCCTGACCTATCTCGATTTGCCGGACGGCGATGTGGATGAGGAACTGTCGCGCCGGTGCAGTGATGACCTGTTCCCTGTCCGCTCTCTGCAAGCGGTTGCGACGGCCAATGCGGCTTGGGGTGCCAAATCTGGCCTCGCCTGCGCAGATATGATTGCTCACTGGATTGCCAGTGATGCAGCGACGCGGGTGGAGCAGCTTGACGCGTTGCTCGCGGCGCTGATGACCCAGAAGGGCGAGGTAAAGAACCGCGAGAAGGAGAAGCTGCTCACCGCCGAGCCCGACTATGTCGCATTGGCGACATCGTGCGGCGATGCGATCCGCGCGATGCTGGACCTGCGCAAGCAAGTGGCTTTCGCGCGCACGGCAGCGCAAGGGCTGGTGGCGGGTCGTGCCTATGCCCGCGCTTATGCCAAGGCGAAGCGGCAGGCAGGCGCGGTCGATTTCGATGATCTCATCGGGCGGGCAAGCGCGCTGCTGACCCAGCCCGGCATGGCGGACTGGATCCGCTACAAGCTCGATCAGCGCGTCGATCATATCCTCGTAGACGAAGCGCAGGATACCAATGATGCGCAATGGGATATCGTCTGGTCGATCGTCGAGGAATTTCTCGAAGCGGAAGAACATGCCCTGACGCGGTTGCGCACGCTGTTCGTGGTGGGCGACACAAAGCAGGCGATTTTCGGCTTTCAGGGCACCAGCCCGGAAGCCTTCACCGCCGCGCTCCACCGTTTTCGCGAGGCCACACAACGGGTCGACCATCCCTTTGCAGAGCTGCCGCTGGCGATGAGCTTCCGCTCCATGCCCGCCGTTCTCGATGTGGTGGACGCTGTGCTGGATCAG
>CBIHKY010000135.1:0-6997 GCA_966205705.1 uncultured Alphaproteobacteria bacterium | reverse complement strand
TGATCACCAGGGCGTCGATTGGGAGCATGTTGCAGACTGGCTCAGCAAAAGCTGGCGCGCGGTTGCGCCAAAGCGGCTCACCAAGATGATGGATCTTGCTGATCAGTTTTGATTGCTAAGCTTAGCGGAAATTATCCGCATAGGTCTGCAGCTTCAGCGTTTTGGGCGGCGTCTGGATGACATGATAGGCAATGCCGTAGCGCTCGGCATAAGCGCAGGCCGCCGCCTCATTTGAGAAGCTGAGCTTCACCTGCTCCTGCGTATCGCCAGAGCCAGCCCAGCCCGTCATCGGATCGGGCTTTTTCGCCTCGGCAGGCTCAAACTCCAGCATCCATGTCGCCGTGCGGGCCTTGCCGGACTGCATGGCATTTTTGGGAAGCTGATAGATACGAGCGGACATCGATAACTCCTGCGTCAACGCTAAGCGCCGTCGCCCAAATGCGCCCTCCCTGTCAAGATGATTGGCAGCCGACGCTCAGCTGTCCCGCCGCGCATCCGCTCGTTTGGTCCGCAATGTCGCGCTCGCGGCGGCGGGATCATCCGGCCAGGGATGGCGCGGATAGCGGCCCCGCATTTCCTTTGCGACATCGGTCCAGCTGCCTTTCCAGAAGGCCGGCAAATCACGCGTCGTCTGGATCGGGCGGCCTGCTGGCGATGTGAGTGACAACACCAACGGAATCCGGGCCTTGCCGATTGTCGGATGCGCATTCAGGCCAAACAGCGCCTGCACCCGCAATTCCACCGTTGGCCCGGCAAGCGCTGCATAGTCGATGCTGTGGTGACTCCCGGCGGGACTGATGAAATCGACTGGCGCGAGCGCATCGATCCGCCGGGCAACCTCCCAGCCAAGGCGCTGGGTGAGCAGGTCGTGCAGCGCGCCTGCATCAATCGCCGTCAGCCGCCGCGCATGGGCGGGCAACAGCATGTCGAGCCAATCCTCTGCATCCGCCAGCAAAGCCGCATCGCTGATCGCATCGCCCTCCCCTGCAAACGTAGCGCGCGTCCGCAGGGCCATCGCCGCTTTGCCCCACGGCAGCAGGTCCAGCCCATCATTGCGCAGCGCCACGGCCAGCGCCGCAATCACATCGGCGCGCTCGGGCGAATCATCCGGCCCGCTCGACAGGCGAATCGCACCCAGACGCCGCTCCCGCACGGCTTCCACACCCGCCAGATCCTTGCGCCAGCGCACAGTGCGCACCTCGCCAATCTGATCGGCCATCGCCGCCAGCACATCGGCCTCGTCCACCGCAATGGCGCTGATGATGCGCGCACCCGCAGCGCTACCTTGAATTTCGCCGACCGCGAGCCAGCCTGCGCGGGCGAGCGGATCGGCAGGATCGAGCCGAAACCCACGGCCACCTGCGCTGATCCAGTCCGCCCCACTGGCATCGCGCCGTTTCGCCACCCTGTCCGGAAATGCGCGCATCAGGCAGCGCGCGAGCGTGGCGTCGTCGGGCCGGCCATTACTCGCTTTCCCACCCACCAACGCCAGCCATCGGCGCGCCAATGCCTGCGCACCGTCAGCGCGCTTGCCATGTTCGCGCATCCAGCCTGCATGACGACGGGCTAGATCGACCGAGGGCCCGCCAAGCCCGCGCTCGGTGAGCAGAGCCGCAAGATCGGCCGCGGGCGCCGCTTCTCCGGTATCGGCCGAGACGAGCAGCATATGCGCAAGGCGCGGTTCGAGCGGCAATTCCGATATCTTGCGGCCATGCGCCGTCACGCGCCCGCTTGCATCCAGCGCACCCAGCACCGTCAACCGCCGCCGCGCTTCGGTGACGGAGGCGAGCGGCGGGGCATCGAGCCAGCGCAGCGTTGCGGGATCGGTCACCCCCCATGTCGCGCAATCCAACAGCAGGCCGGTCAGATCGCTTTCGAGAATCTCGGGCGTATCGAACTTGGGAAGGCCGCTTGTCGCCGCTGCTTCCCACAGCCTATATGCCACGCCCGGCGCTTGCCGACCCGCGCGCCCGGCCCGCTGTGTTACCGATGCCTGACTAGCACGCTCCTTCACAAGCCTCTTCATGCCCGCTGCCAGATCATGGCGCGGGCGGCGCGCGAGCCCACAATCCACCACAATCCGCACGCCATCTATGGTGAGGCTCGTCTCGGCAATGCTGGTGGAGAGGATGACTTTGCGGGTTCCGGCAGGCGCGGGCTTCAAGGCAAGCCGCTGAGCGGATGGATCAAGTGAACCATGCAGGCGATGCAAAGCGACATGCTCCGGCAGTCCCGTGAGACGCTCTGCGGTCCGCTCAATCTCGCCAACGCCGGGCAAAAAGGCCAAGATGTCGCCCTCCGCCTCCTCCGCCAGCGCGCGCTTGATCGCCGCCGCCATGCTATCCTCAATCCGCGCTTCCGCCGCACGCCCGATGTGCCGCAGATCGATCGAGTAACTGCGCCCCTGGCTCTCGATCACCGGGGCATCATCCATCAACGCCGCAAAGCGCGCGCCATCCAGCGTTGCAGACATAGCGAGCAGCCGCAAATCCTCGCGCAACCCCGCCTGACTATCGAGAGCAAGCGCCAGCCCGAAATCGCCCTCCAGACTGCGCTCATGCACTTCGTCGAACAGCACCGCAGCAACGCCCGAAAGCTCAGGGTCAGCCTGAATACGGCGGCGGAAAATCCCCTCCGTCACCACGAGAATGCGCGTGCTGGCCGATGTACGACTCTCAAGTCGCGTCGCATAGCCGATGGTTTCGCCGGGCTTTTCTCCAGCAAGGTCCGCCATGCGCTCCGCAGCCGCACGGGCCGCCAATCGCCTCGGCGAGAGCAGCCATATCTGCCCACCATTCACCCAAGGCTCGCCGAGCAGCGCCGGCGCCACCATCGTCGTCTTGCCCGCGCCCGGCGGCGCGACCAGCACGGCGCTGGACCGCGATCGCAAGGCCGCGATCAGCTCTGGCAAGACGGCGTGGATAGGAAGATCGCTCATGCCCGCCGCTTATCGCGCGCAACCACCCAGCGCCAGTGCGGACATCCTCTTGACCCACGGCCCGCCTGTCCTATCTCTCTAAGCGTGAGGCCACGTCCTCCCCCTCCGCAGGGTAAAGTCCGGGACGGCCCGGCGTTTATTTCTCGGAGGATATCATGGCCTGGTTCGCACTGCTGTTCGCAGGATTATTGGAAGTTGTTTGGGCATTTTCGATGAAGCAGTCGGAAGGCTTCACGCGGCTCATCCCCAGCCTCATCACATTATTTGCGATGATCGTGAGTTTTGCGCTGCTCTCATGGGCGATGCGCTCCCTGCCGCTCGGCACGGCCTATACGATCTGGACAGGCATCGGCGCGGTCGGCGCGTTCATTATTGGCATCATATTTCTGGGCGAATCCGCAAGCGCCATGCGCATCGCCGCCGCCGGGCTTATCGTCAGCGGTCTCGTCATGATGAAACTGTCGAGCTAGAAACCAGCCTCAATAAGCCCGCGCGATAGCAAACTCGACTGCCTCGACCAGCGAAGACTTCGCCGCACTTTTGCCGAACATGCCAATCGCGTCGATCGCGCGCTGCCCATAATGGCGCGCGCGGGCCATTGTATCGTCAATCGCGCCGGTTTCGCGGAGCAACTGCGTGGCATGGGCGAGATCGGCATTGTCGCCATGCAGGCCAGACATCGCCTCTTTCCAAAATTTGCGGTCGGTCTCTGATCCGCGCGCATAAGCAAGGATCACCGGCAAGGTGATCTTGCCATCGCGGAAATCATCGCCGCTATCCTTGCCCATCGTCGCGCCGTCCGAAACATAGTCGATCGCGTCATCGACCAGCTGAAACGCAACGCCCAGATTGCGCCCATAGGCATCGAGCGCCAATTCCTCGGACTCGGGTCGCTCGGCAACAACGGCAGCAATCCGGCAGGCAGCGGCAAACAGCGCCGCCGTCTTCGCGCCGATGATGTCGAGATATTGATCTTCATCGGTCTCGATGCGGCGCTGCGCCGTCAACTGATTGACCTCGCCCTCCGCAATCACGGCAGACGCATTGGAGAGAATCCGCAAAACCTTGAGCGAGCCATCCTCGACCATCAGCTCGAACGAGCGGCTGAACAGGAAGTCACCCACCAGCACAGAGGCATTATTGCCCCAGATCATGTTGGCCGTCTGGCGCCCGCGCCGCATTCCGCTCCCATCCACAACATCGTCGTGCAGCAGCGTTGCAGTGTGGATGAACTCGACCGTCGCAGCCAGCTTGTGATGCCGGTTGCCCGCATAATCGAGCAAGCGCGCGCAAGCCAGGGTGAGCATCGGCCGCATCCGCTTGCCACCGCCAGCGATCAAATGGCCCGCCAACTCGGGAATGAGGGGGATACGCGACTGCATCCGGGCGAGGATGACCTCGTTCACGCGGTTCATATCCTCAGCCACCAGGTTCATCATGGGCTGGAGGGTAGGCGCGCCTTCGCGCGGCAAGCGATGGATCTCTGCGCTCATGCCGCCGCTCTTGTCCGCCGCGCCCCGCTTTTGCAAGTAAATTGGGGTCAAAGCCGCGGAATTTGACTTGCCTTGTGCATCGAGAGCGACGAGTGATGCCACGCAAACCTCATGATGGATGCCGCCTCGCAACCGCGCGAGCCGGGCCTCAAACCCCAGGGAAAGCAACCGGGATGGACGAAACGCTCAGCCGCTACCGCGACAGCATCGACAATATCGATGCCGCGCTCGTCTTCATGCTGGCCGAGCGCTTCAAGATCACGAAAGCTGTCGGCGAGTATAAGGCCCACACCGCTCTCCCCCCCGCCGATCCTGACCGGGAAGCCAATCAGGTCGCGCGGCTCCGGCGGCTGGCCGAAGATGCCAAGCTGGACCCTGATTTCACCGAGAAGTTCCTGCGTTTCATCATCGATGAGGTCATCCGTCACCATGAGAAGCTGCGCGGCGACGAGTGACCGAGCGCACGCGCCCGTCCTGACAGGGAAATTTCGTCCAGATTAACCCGCTGACAACCCTGTGCTGGCAAGATGCCAGGATGATCGAACAGGGGGTCCGGAGATTTGCGAGTGTTTCGCAAGGAGTGGTATTGCCGCTCCTTGCGTGCATTGGCCATTTCCTGCTCTCTTTGGCCGCCCATAAGCTCTCGGTCTGGGGCGATGGCGTGGCGCCTATCTGGCCAGCCAACGCGCTGATTCTTGCCTTGATTCTTTGGCGCCCACGCGAAGAAGCTCTGCTGCTCATAGCGGGCGGTGTGCTGGGTCACGCCCTTGCCATGGCCGTGAATGGCGGGTCTGTTGCCGATCAGCTCATCTTTGGAGCAGCCAACGCAATCGAGCTGCTGATCGTCACCACCGGCCTCAAACATGGCGAAGAACGGCAGCGCCTTTTCTCCGAACCCCGCGAAGTGCCGCGCGTCTTGCTGTGGGCCGGGCTGCTCGCGCCTGCTGCTGGCGCCAGCATCGGAGGACTATGGGCAGCATTTCTCAGCCAGGACCCGGTCCTAGAGCTGTTCACGCAATGGTTTCTTGCCGATGCGCTCGGGCTGCTCATCTTCACGCCCCTGTTCCTCGCCATGCTAAGTGGTGGTCTTTTCCACGGCATCAACATGATGAGCCTTAAGCGACGGGCTGAATTTGCAGGGCTCATGGCGCTGACAGCAGGCACGGCAACATTGGTTCTGTTTTTGCCGACTGCCCATGTCGGCTTTCTGCTCATCATGCCGATGATGCTCGTGTCATTTCGCACCGGCCTGGTTGGGACCAAGATCGCGCTTGGGCTCGTCGCCACAGTCGCAGTTGCGGCAACGCTTTCCGGGCGCGGTTTCTTCGCCCAGGACGCCGATAGCGTCATGCGCTCCGTCTATGGCCTGCAGATCTTCATCGCGACGCTCATCCTCCTCCAAATGCCGATCGCCGCGGCCCTTGTCGGGCGCCAGTCGATCATGGAGCGATTGCGCGAAAGTGAGCGCTCGCTCCGCATGCTTGCCACGCGCTCGCCCATCCTGTTGCTTTCGTTCAATCTTGATGGCTTCTGCTCCCATGTCGTCGGCACAAGCGAGCCGCTGCTCGATCGCACGCCAAACACGCTCGTCGGCAGGAGCTTTTCCGAAATTTCCGAGGAGGGCCAGTTCGAGCTGCGCCGTGCGCATGAGGCGGCGCTGGAGGATGTTTCCCAAGGCTATTCAGCTGAGTTCCGCACAACCAAGCTGCGCGATGCCTGGATCGAAGCGGTGTTCCGCGCGCACTTTGATGATGAAGGGCGATGCGTCGGCACGATCGCGACCGTGCATGACGTCACGATACGCAAAAATCAGGAGTTGACCCTCTCGCGCTCCGCGACGACCGATAGCCTCACAGGCCTGCTCAATCGCGCAGGCTTCCGCGACCGGCTCGAGCGCGCGCTCATCAACGCCCCGCATGGCTCGCTCAGCATCGCCGTGCTGGATGTCGACCGGTTCAAGCTGATCAATGACAATAGCGGCCATCAGGTCGGCGACATCGTGCTGTGTGAGATTGCGCAGCGCATCGCCAGTCAGGTGCGCAGTTGCGATGCGGTCGGTCGGCTGGGTGGTGATGAGTTCGTGATCCTCCTTTCGACCCCGGATTGGGACAGGGTGCAGGAAATCTGCAACCGCATCGTCACCGCCGTCAATCGCGATGCGGTCGTCCTGCCATCCGGCAATGGCCTGCGCGTCGCGATCAGCTGCGGCGTTGCCCGCTTGAGCGACAGCCGAACCGTGGACGAGTTCATCCATGAGGCTGACACGGCGCTCTATCAGGCCAAGCGCAGCGGGCGGAACTGCGTCGTCGCAGCCTGACCGACTGGCGTTGTCCGCCTTTCCCGACGACATTTTGACACAATTTTTCCGTTGCGCGACAAACTCTCGCGACATCACGGGCCTATATCCTTTCTCAGGCGTCCCCCCCGACGCTGACAGATCAGGAACAAGATATGACCCGTAAAACCTCTCTCTCGATCCTTGGCATCGGTTTGCTCTCCCTCGGGGCAGCGGCCTTCGCGCAAACGAGCGCGCCCGCTGGTGGCCCGGGCAGGCGCGCACCGGTCG
>CBIHKY010000134.1:0-6998 GCA_966205705.1 uncultured Alphaproteobacteria bacterium | reverse complement strand
CAGTTACTGGTCGAGATGGATGGCTTCGAGGCCAATGAGGGCGTGATCCTCATTGCCGCGACTAACCGTCCCGACGTGCTTGATCCTGCGCTGCTGCGTCCGGGTCGTTTTGACCGTCAGGTTGTCGTGCCTCGCCCGGATATTGATGGTCGCATCAAGATCCTCGGTGTGCATATGAAGAAGGTTCCGCTGGCGCCCGACGTCGATGCCCGCACGATTGCGCGCGGCACGCCCGGTTTCTCGGGTGCTGATCTCGCCAACCTCGTCAATGAGGCTGCGCTCACGGCAGCGCGGCGTGGCAAGCGTCTCGTCGCGATGAGCGAGTTTGAGGCGGCCAAGGACAAGGTCATGATGGGTGCCGAGCGGCGCTCAATGGTGATGACCGAGGATGAGAAGAAGATGACGGCCTATCATGAGGCCGGTCATGCCATCGTCGCGATCCATGAGCCTGCGTCTGACCCGATCCACAAGGCCACCATCATCCCGCGCGGTCGTGCGCTGGGCATGGTGATGCGCCTGCCGGAGCGGGATAATTACAGCTACCATCGCGACAAGATGTTCGCCAACCTCGCGGTTGCCATGGGTGGCCGTGTGGCTGAGGAAGTGATCTTCGGATACGATAAGGTGTCATCCGGCGCGTCGAGCGACATTCAATATGCCACTCGTCTGGCGCGCGACATGGTCACGCAATGGGGCATGTCCGATGAGATGGGCCCGCTGCAATATGAAGAGCCGCAGGGTGAGACCTTCCTTGGCTATTCGCAGAGCCAGCGCATGCATATGTCCGATGAGACGGCGCAGAAGATCGACAAGGAAATCCGCAAGATTGTCGAAACCGGTTATGCGCGGGCCAAGCATCTGTTGACCGAACATGCCAATGAGCTGCACTTGCTCGCCAATGCGATGCTGGAGTTTGAGACGCTTTCGGGCGAGGAAATCCAGACGTTGATCGAGAAGGGTGAGTTGATCCGCGAGGGCGAGAAGGTGAAGCTCTCGCCGGTGCCCGCAGCCGGAACGTCCATTCCGAGGACGGGCAGGCGTAAGGGCTCGCTGGGCGATACGGCGCCACAGAGCGTTTGATGAGATGATGAAGCGGCGCTCCCAGATGGCAGCGCCGCTTTTGTTTGAGGGCGGCATTGGCGGAGCAGAGATACCCTGTGGATTTGTTCGGCTAGATGGCACAATCGTCACCCCGGACTTGATCCGGGGTCCCGCTTTCTTCGAGGACAGGCCCAGAAGAAGCGGGATCCCGGGTCAAGCCCGGGATGACGCGGTTGGTGTGACCGATTCGATTTCAGATCATCCGAGCAGGCCAGATCGTTAGAACAAGCTAGATCAGGAGACGCGATGCCGATCTATGTTGATGAGAGCGGCAGCCTGCCTGCGGGCGCCATGCTCATGGCGGGCGTGGAGATCGAGGCGGAGGCTGCGCTCCAGCTGCTCGATCGCTTCAAATCGGTCACTGGCCTGCGCGGCGAGCTCAAGGGCAGCCGCATCGCCCTCATCGAGCGCGCTTTCTTCTTCGAGCTGTTCCAGCGGTTCGGAGGGCGCGCCCAGGTCTGCATCGTTCATGATGATCCTCAGCGCGTCGGCACGCGGCCTGCCGACATCGACGTCTATGTCGCCCTGCTCACCCAACTTGTGAACGAGTGGACGCCAATCGCCGGGGACTGCGCCAATGTGATCATCGACGCCGGGCGCTATGATGCGTTGGCGCTGGAAGTCGTTCGGCTCAATATCGAAAAGCTCTTGGCCAGCTGCGGTTCGGCCCAGATGATCGAGAGCCATCGCTCACCGGGCGTGCAGATTGCCGATGTCATCGCCAACAGCTTCTTCAACATTGCGATCAGCTCTGCCCGGTCAGACAGGATCAAGACGATCGTCGCGCCATTGATGCGGGCCGATTCATCCGCACCAGCAATTTGCGGGAAAGACCTGCGCCAAAAACAAAATATCCGGCACCGCAAAGCAATGCCGGACATCCCGTTAAATCCTGAAAGATCCGCTGCCGAGCCTATAGCCCGGCACGCTCAGCCTGAATCTTAGCCGTCGTAATCGGTGCCAAGATTATGAGTGCGCGGCGGCGTCGCAGCGGTGAGGCGCAGAGCCTCTGCCGAGCGCGCGAGCGAGCCGATCTCGTCTGGCGTATCATCATCGTCAATCTGCATCTTCTGCATCGATGCGACCAGCTCATGCTGCAGCTCATCAGGCAGCACAGTCTCTTCGGCAATTTCGCGCAGGGCGACGACGGGGTTCTTGTCACGGTCACGATCGACCGTCAGTTCGGCGCCACCGGAGATCGCGCGTGCGCGCTGGGCAGCGAGCAGAACGAGATCGAAACGGTTGGACACCTTGTCGATGCAATCTTCGACGGTAACGCGCGCCATAGTTGGCTCCTGAACGCAAAATATAGGGCAGGGGAAGTCGTGTCCGCTAACAGCGCATGAGCGACAAGTCAAGGAATTGCGCGGCTTGGCAAGCGCCGCCTGATCGCTCATGGAAGCGCAATGGCTATGATCGAGGAAACGCCCGTCACGGCACCCGCGCGCTTTGTCGTGGAAGGCAATGACCTGCTGCTGCTGCCCGATGGCGAGGAGCGGTTGCGGGTTCTGCTCAAGCTGATCGCAGGCGCCAAGCAGCGGCTCGACCTCTATTATTATATCTTTTCCAACGATGCCTGTGGTCAGGAGATCATGGATGCGTTGATCGAGGCCTGCAATCGACACGTCAAGGTTACCTTGATGGTCGATGCCTTTGGCTCAGCAAAAACGCCGCAGGCCTTTTTCGATCAACTTACCCACGCCGGCGGACGCTTCGCCTGGTTTGGCGCGCGCCGCTCCCTGCGCTATCTCATTCGCAATCATCAGAAGATGGCGATTGCCGATGGCCGCTCCGCACTCATTGGGGGCTTCAACTGCGAGCTGCTCTATTTCTCATCCGCGACCGAGCGCATGGCCTGGTGCGATCTGGGCTTGCTGGTCAAAGGCCCGGTCGCCAAGACGCTTGAAGGCTGGTTCGATGAACTAGCCCGTTGGTCGATCGATCGCGGTCAGCGCTTTCGTCACTTGCGGCGGCTGGTGCGGGAGTGGAAGCCGGGCAATGCGAAGGTCAGCTGGCTGATCGGCGGGCCGACGCGCTTCCTCAACAGCTGGGCGCGGCATGTGAAGCATGATCTGAATTCGAGCAAACGGCTCGATCTGGTCGCCGCTTATTTCTCACCCAGCCCTAGCATCCTGCGCCGCATCCGGAGCATCGCGCAACGGGGCGACGCCCGGCTCATCACGCCGGAGCGATCGGATAATAGCGCGACCATCGGCGCGGCGCGGCATCTCTACAGGCGGTTGCTGGGCGCTGATGTACGCATCTACGAATATCTGCCGCAAAAGCTGCATATGAAGCTGATCGTCATCGACGACATCGTTTATGTCGGCTCGGCCAATTTCGACATGCGCAGCCTGTTCATCAATCTGGAACTGATGCTGCGTGTGGAGGATAAGGCCTTCGCTGCCCATGCACGCGCGCTGGTGGACAAGCTGGAAGAGCAGAGCGTGGAGATTGACCGCCAGCGCTATTCCGCCATGTCCAGCCCGTGGAGCCGCATGCGCTGGTGGGTGGATTTTCTGCTTGTGGGCGTGCTCGACTACACCGTTACTCGGCGGCTAAACTTTCGGCGGCGATAGCGGTCTGATCGGCCAAAGCCACGGCTTCCTTACGCGCCCAGAAGAGGCGGGCAGGGGGTATGCAGCGCCACACCATCCTGCTTTTTACGCGCGGAAAATTGCGGTCGAGCAGAGGCTGCACAAATTTTGAATATTGATAGACGAGGAAGGCGCCGCCGGGGCGGATCGCACGCGCTGTCGCATCGGCAATATGCGTGGCGACTGGCGGCGGCAACGTTGAAAAGGGTAGCCCGGAGATGATGTAATCCGCGGCGTCCTGCCCATTCTGGCGGATGATTTGCTCCACATCCGTTGCCGATCCCTCGACGCAGATAAGCCGCGCATCATGAATCGTGGCGCGCAAATGGGCGATGAACAGCGGGTTTGTGTCGATGGCGATGAGCTTGGCGTCGCGCGGCATGCGGTAAAGCAGCCCGCGCGTGAACACCCCGGTGCCGGGTCCATATTCCACCACGCATGTCACGCCATCCCACTTTACCTCATCGAGCAATGCACGGATGGCAGTGCGGGATGTGGGGATGACCGAGCCGACCATGCGGGGATGGCGGAGGAATTGTTGAAGGAACAGGATTTTAGGGGACATTGCCAACGCCGTTTTGGTCACTTTCAGGGCTATTCCCTTGGAGGTGACGTGACAAAATAATGCGTAAAGGGCAAGGTTGTTTCGTCACGGGGCTGTAACAATCTGGATTGGTTGGTGGGTTAACCTGACAGTTTAGCGGGGTTCGCCTGCCAATCGTCACCCCGGACTTGATCCGGGGTCCCGCTGCCTTTGTACGGATATGCCCAATAAGAAGCGGGATCCCGGGTCAAGCCCGGGATGACGGAGTTCTTGGGTGGATGACGGAGCTCTGGGACGGCGAAGTTCCGGGACATCGACGTTCTGACACGGCGGAGTGCTGAGTAGCGGAGGTTCTGGGCGGTAAGCTCGGACTATGATCCTGCCCGCTCAGCCCGCCCTCTCACGCGCTCGGCTTTTCGGCGCCCTTGTCACCCAGATCAAGCCCATGCTTCATCAGCATCGGCAGATTGGCCATCGCAAACAGCATGGAGACGATCGTCACGCCCCACACCTTGATGATGAGCCAGGTGTCGAAATCCAGCGCGGCCCGCATGATCTCATTGGCAACGCAGAGCGCCGCAAAGAACAGGCCCCAATTGCGCGAGAGCTTGAGCCAGCCCTCCTGAGAGAGGCCGCTATAGGCTGACTGTAGCAGGTAGCGCAGCAGCGGTCTGCCGCGCATCCATCCGCCCAGCAGCATCACCGCGAAGAAGGCATAGATGATCGTCGGCTTGAGCTGAATGAAGGCGGGATCATGGAAATAAAGCGTCAGCGCGCCAAAAAACAGCACGAGAATGGCCGAGAGCCACAGCATAGGCGAGACCTTGCCCAGACGCCATTTGCTCACCACCACGGCGATCGCGATGGCGACCATGAAGCAGGCGGTGCCCGCGAACATGCCGATGAATTTGGTGGCGAGGAAGAAGGTGAGCAGCGGCCCAAAGTCCAGCGCCATCGGCAGCCAGCTTTCACCCTTGGGGCCGGGCGCAACGGGGCCGCCATCGATCGTGGCGTCGACGCCGGTTTTCTTCATGTCGTCAGCGTGCATAAGCGGCTCCTGCAATGGCGCGAGCCAGCTCGGCGGGGTCAAAGGGGCGCAGATCGTCGATTTTCTCGCCAACGCCGATCGCGTGAATGGGCAGGCCGAACTTTTCCGCTGCTGCCACCAACACGCCGCCGCGCGCTGTGCCATCCAGCTTGGTCATCACAAGGCCGGTCACATTGGCAACATCGCGGAAAATCTCGATTTGCGAGAGGGCGTTCTGGCCGGTCGTCGCATCCAGCACCAGCACCACATCATGCGGCGCAGCGGGGTTCAATCGGCTGAGCACGCGCTTGATCTTGGCAAGCTCATCCATCAGTTCGCGCTTATTTTGTAAGCGCCCAGCGGTGTCGACGATCAAAATGTCGATGCCCTGCGCCGTTGCCTGCTTCACAGCGTCGAACACGACACCCGCCGCATCGCCGCCTTCCGGGCCGGACACGATCGGCACGCCCAGCCGGTCCGCCCAGACCTTCAGCTGGCCGATCGCCGCCGCGCGGAACGTGTCGCCCGCAGCCAGCATCACGCCATAATCCTGTTCCAGAAACTGGTGGGCAAGCTTGGCGATGGTCGTCGTTTTGCCGGAGCCATTCACGCCGATCACGAGGATCACCTGCGGCCGGGGAAATGCCTCGATCTCGATCGGCTTGGCGACAGGCACCAGCACCTTCTCGATTTCCTCGGCAAGGATCTCGCGCAGATATTCCTCGGTCAGCTCCCTGTTGAACTTCCCTTCCGCCAGTCGATTGCGGATGCGCGCGGCCATCGCCGGGCCAATGTCCGTCGTGTAGAGCGCTTCTTCCAGCTCATCGAGCGTCTGCTCGTCCAGCGCCGCTTTCGCGAAAACGCCAGAGAGGCTCTCGCCAAGCCGGTCAGATGTGCGCTTGAAGCCGCCGAACAGGCGATCGCGCCAGGATGTGTCAGTCATGTGCGCGTCCATGCGCGATGAGCGCGTCCGCCTCAAGCCCCGTGATGCGGCTCGTCACGATTGCGCCGACACTTTGCGCGGTGGTGAAGCGCACGGGCGCGAAATTTTCGGCATGTCCGGCGAGGCCGCTGGTTTCCACCAGCACGCGCTGCTCCGTGCCGATGAGCGAGGCGAGCCAGCGACGGCGCTCATCGGTACAGGCCTCGCGTAATTGCGCCGCCCGCTCGCGGATGAGGCCATGCGCCACTTGCGGCATCCGCGCGGCGGGCGTGCCCTCGCGCGGTGAATAGGGGAAGATGTGGCCATGCACGATGCCGCACTCCCGCACGATGGCGAGGCTATTGGCGAACATATCGTCATCCTCGGTCGGGAACCCTGCGATAATATCCGCGCCAATGGCAATTTCGGGCCGCCGTGCGTGTAGTCGCTGCGCTAGCTCCACCGCCTGCGCGCGGGTGTGGCGGCGTTTCATGCGCTTGAGGATCATGTCGTCGCCCGCCTGCAAGGAGAGGTGGACATGCGGCATCACGCGCGGCTCGCCGGTCATGAGATCGAAGAGCTGGTCGTCAATCTCGATGCCATCGAGCGAGGAGAGGCGCAGCCGTTGCAAGTCCGGCACCAGCCGGATGATGCGCTCCACCAGCGCGCCCAGCGTGGGGCTGCCCGGCAGATCGGGGCCATAGCTGGTCACATCCACGCCGGTGAGGACGATCTCCTGCACGCCCTGATCCACCAGTGCGCGTACCTGATCGACAATCGCACCTGCTGGCACCGATCGGCTCGGCC
>CBIHKY010000133.1:0-7182 GCA_966205705.1 uncultured Alphaproteobacteria bacterium | reverse complement strand
TTCGATTCGACGCGTAAGGAGATCATGACAGGCCGCCGACTTGGCGTGCAGCAAACAATTCACACGAACTGTTTCTGGGGCTCCGCTTTTTGCAGCGGTATAGAGGAACTCGCGGCGGCCGGACTCCTTGGACCCGACCAGGTCCATGTGCATTGCAATTCCGTGACAGACAACGAACTTCGCCTGCTCGCCGATAATGGCGCCAAGGTTTCATGCACGCCCGATACGGAACTGCAGATGGGCATGGGCCACCCCTTGATCGGCCGCGCCCACGATGTCGGCATCAAGCCTACACTTGGGGCCGACGTTATCTCCTGCAACGGTGGCGACCTACTCACGCAGGCACGCCTCGGTCTTCAAGACGCGCGCGTCCTGGCCAACGATCCGGTCAATGCGCAAGGTCGGATGCCTGAGGATATCCCATTCAAGGTACGTGACGCGATCGCGTGGATGACGATCAACGGCGCGGAAGCGATGGGTCTTGATCATCGCACGGGATCGCTCACGCCGGGCAAGGATGGCGATATCGTTCTCATCGCGCCCAACGACTTCAACCTCATGCCGCTGAACGACATGGTGGGCGCGGTCGTGCTGCAGGCTAACGTTTCCAACATCGATACGGTGGTCCTGCGCGGCGAGGTCGTGAAGCGCCACGGTCGCTTGACTGGCGTCGACTTCAAGCAGTTGCTCCGCATGGCGGAGGGCTCGCGCGAGCGGATCAAGGAGCAGGCCCTGCGTCGCGGTCCGCTCGTTCCGCCGCCCAACACCACGGCAATGGCAGAGATGGAGGAGACCGCGCGCCAGAACCTGGCCGCATAGCGGGGTAGGAAACCAAAGGCGCCGCATGAACCGCGTCGGCGTCCAACGAGGAGGGGATTACGAAATGGATAAGCTTTGGCCGCGCGCCGCGCGGATCGGACTTCTTTTGCCTGCGGTCGTTGGCACAAGCGCTTACGCACAGACTGAGCCGGCTTCATCGGCTGCGAGCACTCCGCAGCCGGAGGCCGTATCGACGCCCGCCGCACAGGATCAGGGCGCCGGTCTTCAGGACATCATCGTGACTGCGCAGAAGCGCAGCGAGTCGGTGCAGAAAATTCCTCTCGCGGTGACGGCCCTATCCGGCAATGACCTCGCGAAGGCGGGCATCAACAGCATCGAGGGTCTGCAGGCCGCCGTCCCCAATCTCAACCTCGGCCAGCAGCTCGGCGTCGCGAGAATCTCGCTGCGCGGCATCGGCCTCGACAACCTCAGCACCGGCGCCGAGGGAAGTATCGCTTTCCACCTCAACAGCGCGTTCATTTCGCGCGGCGCCGCAGCGCTCAGCGCATTCTACGACGTCGATCGCGTGGAAGTTCTGCGCGGGCCACAGGGCACGCTCTATGGCCGCAACGCGACCGGCGGCTCAATCAACCTCATAACGCGCCAGCCCACCGACACGTTTTCGGGTTATGGCGATGTCACGGTCGGCAACTAGGGTCGTTTGGCGTTCGACGGCGCCGTCCGCGGCCCGATTGTCTCTGATAAAGTGCTCGCGCGGATCGCTTTCTCGACGGACGACCGCAACGGCTATGGCCGAAACATCACGACCGGCACTAGGATCGACGACACCAATGCCCGTTCGATCCGTGGTACGCTGAAGCTTTTACCCGCCGACGATCTCACCATCACTCTGATCGCCGACTATCATCGAGAAAATGACAACGCGAACGGCTATCATTATTTCGGACCCGCGGGCCAGACTGCCAGCGGCCAGACAATCACACCTTTCGGCATTCAGTTCGGCGGCGTCACCGCAAGCAATCCGCGCGATATCGCAAACGAAGCCGATCCGTTCAACCGGCGCACGATCTGGGGTGTCAGCAGCGAGATTGCATATCGATTCGGCGGCGTCACAGCCAAGTCGATCACGGCCTATCGCAGCACGAAATACATTACCGGATCGGACCTCGATTCCACCAGTTTTCGTCTCGCGCCGATCTTCCAGAACGAAGACGACAAACAGTTCAGCCAGGAGTTTCAGCTCTCGTCCGAATCCGACCGGTTCCGATGGCTGCTGGGGGCATTTTATTTCCACGAAAATGACGCCGGCGCGATCATCATTCCCTACAATGATATTGGCTTCGGCGGTCCCGGCGTCATCCGCCAGGGCTATTATGCCGGCGGGCGTCTCGAGACTGATGCCGGCGCCATCTTCGGGCAAGCGACCTACAATCTGACCCCGGAGATTCACCTCGTCGTCGGTGGCCGTTACAGCATCGAGCGAAAAGGCATTTCCGAACAGCTTCAGTTCGACCTCGCGCGACCCTATTCGCCCGCCAATCCCGTCGCGCCGCTCGCCCAGTGCGGAGCCGATATCCCATCGGTCCCGACCTGCCAACCGCACAAGACCTTCCGATCCTTCACGCCGAAAGTGGCGCTCGAGTATCAAATCACGCCCGACGCTTTGCTCTACGCCTCGGTTTCGCGAGGCTTCAAAAGCGGCACCTACAATGTCGGCGGCGTGCAGCCGCCCGTGAAGCCGGAGAAGGTCACGGCCTATGAAGGGGGCCTGAAATCGGAATTCCTCGATCGGCGGCTCCGCATAAATCTTGCCGGCTTTTATTATGATTACAAGGATCTCCAGGTCGGCAAGGTGGTCAACGCGTCACTCGCGCTGGAGAATGCGGCGACAGCGACGATCTACGGTGCCGAGCTCGAGTTGCGCGCGCGCCCCACGCCCGACTTAGAACTGGGTCTGACCGGCTCCTATCTCAACGCCAAGTTCGACAGTTTCATCAGTATCGATCCCGCGCGACCCGGAGGTGACGGGCGCACCGTCGACCCGGCGACCGGCGCACCGGCTTTCAACAACGCCGGCAACCGCCTGCCGCAAGCCCCCAACTGGACGGTCGACGCCATGGCACAATATACCGTGCGCTCGGACCATGGATCCTTTGCCCTTCGCGGAGAGGTCTTGTGGGTCGATAAGGTCTATTTCAGTGCCTTCAACGTTCCGCAGGTGTCGCAGCCGGCAAAGACCAAGCTCAATGCCTCGCTGATCTACACCGATCCGGGCGATCGCTGGAGCGTGACCGTCTACGGCAAGAATCTCGCCAACAAGACGTACATCTCAAACGCCTTTGTCAGCTCCAGCATCGTGGGATTTGGCGTCAACGGCTTCCTCGAGGAGCCGCGAACCTATGGCGTGACCATCGGGTATAAGTTCTAGCCGGGAATATATTCTCATGATCACGATTCCCACCGCCGAGTCCATCATCGACATTTCGATGCCCATCGAGAATGATATCGTATCGGATCCGGCGGCCTTTCGTCCACGGGTCCGATATTTCGGGCACGATGATACACGAGAACAGATGCTGGCCTTCTTCCCCGGAATGACGGCCAGCGACCTGCCCGATGGCGAGGCCTGGGCGATCGAGCATGTCGAGCTGATCACGCACAACGGCACGCATCTCGACGCACCTTACCATTTTCATTCGACGATGGATGGGGGCAAGCGGGCGATCACGATCGACGAGGTTCCGCTCCACTGGTGCTGCCAACCAGGCGTCAAGCTCGATTTCCGGCATTTCCCCGATGGCTATGTGGTGACCGCCGAGGATGTTCGGGCTGAACTCGATCGGATCGGCGTCAAGCTCAGCCCGCTGACCATCGTGGTCATCAACACGCGGGCCGGTTCGGCCTACGGCACGGATGACTATGTCAACGCGGGGTGTGGAATGGGCCGCGAAGCCACGCTTCACCTGCTTGAGCGCGGTGTCCGGGTGACAGGGACCGATGCATGGTCATGGGACGCGCCGTTCACTTACACGGCGCAGAAATATGCCGAAACCGGGAATGCCGACCTGATCTGGGAGGGGCACAAAGCGGGTCGGGAAATCGGCTATTGCCATCTGGAGAAGCTGCATAATCTCGAAGCGCTTCCATCCTCCGGATTCACCGTGATGTGTTTCCCGACCAAGATCAAAGGCGCTTCGGCAGGCTGGACCCGCGCGGTCGCCGTCCTCGACGATTGAATGGAGTCTGGCCATGAGCAACAAGGTCATCATCAGCTGCGCGGTGACGGGATCGGCGCACACGCCGACGATGTCGGACGCGCTCCCGGTCACGCCCGAGGAGATCGCCGAGCAGTCGATCGCCGCCGCCGAAGCGGGCGCGGCGATCCTGCATCTCCATGCCCGCATCCCCGAGGACGGTAGGCCGACCGGCGATCCCGAGGTCTATGCCCGCTTCCTGCCCGTGATCCGGCAGCGCACCGACGCCGTCATCAACATCACGACGGGCGGTGCGGCCACCATGCCGGTCGCCGAGCGCCTCGCCGCCTCTGCGCGTTTCAAGCCCGAGCTTTGCTCGCTCAACATGGGCTCGCTCAATTTCGCCTTCTTCCCCGCCGCGAAGCGCATCGCCGACTGGAAATACGCGTGGGAGAAGGACTATGTCACCGGCTCCGACGACTATATCTTCCGCAACACCTTCCGCGATATCGAGACGATCCTCACGACGATGGCGGAGGCGGGTACCAAATTTGAGCATGAATGCTATGACGTCGGCCATCTCTACAATCTCGCCCATTTCGTCGATCGCGGCCTGGTGAAGCCACCCTTCTTCGTCCAGATGATCTTCGGCATATTGGGCGGCATCGGTGCCGATCTCGAAAATCTTCATTATATGAAGGAAACCGCCGATCGCCTCTTCGGACGCGGCAATTACCGCTGGTCGGTGCTCGCCGCGGGTAGGCACCAGATGCCCTTTCTGACGCAGGCGGCGTTGCTCGGCGGCTATGTCCGCGTCGGGCTCGAGGACAGCCTTTTCATCGAACGCGGCGTCCTTGCGGCTTCGAATGCCCAGCAGGTCGAGAAGATCAAGCGCATCCTCGCCGAAATGGGTCACGAACCCGCGAGCCCCGCCGAAGCGAGGGAAATCCTCGGTCTCAAGGGCAGTGACCGCGTCGCCTTCTGAGCCGTGCACAGGAAGCAAGCGAATGAGGGCTTCGGTCATCGACCGATTCGGCCGTCCAGACACGGCCCTTTGGCGTGCCTGAGAATCCGTATCGCCAGATGAATTCGTACCTCATCTTCATGATCCAACAACGGCACAATGCACAGCCCGTATACGCGGATGTCGACGGGGCTGCTTTCAAGGCGCGCTGTCGCCGCTCACGGCGACAGAGATGGTGCATTCACGGTCACCCGAATAGCTGATTTCCTTTGCTACTCGGCAAGGGAAAACCGTTGGCACCGCCGATTACACCGATACACCGTTTGGAAAAGCTGGATTGGAACGCCTCGCGCGCGCGCATCCGTCCCGCTGGGCGCGCTCAGCGTGACTATTCCAATGAAGTGTATGGGGTCATTTGCTCCGCCACGAGACGTCGCCGGTGCAGGCTCAACAATCCTCAATCAATGAGTGGAAGGAATAGTTCGCCAACAAATTGAATTGGACGATGAGCCCCAAGGCGCGGCAAATGGCGCCAAATCAAAAAATGCCGTGGGGAGGACAGTCATGGTCACAGCCTTTAGCCCGGATTATTCGTGACGTTGTTCGCTTCGGCGGTCCGCGTTTTTCGGTGCCAGCCTGTATGTGATCAGGACGAGGGATTTCGCTGCGTCTATTTCACCGCGGATATTTGATAGGCTTGCGAGTTGGAGGGAGCGGTTCTGGCGTGCGGCCGGGGCGGCTATGTCGGGGCAGGCCTGAAGGCGGCCGCAATGGCCCGGAAGGTGCTGGCCTCGGGACAGGCTGACGCGAAGGCGATGCGGATGCGGGTTGCGGTTTCGATCACGCGGGCGGCGACCTTGAGGAGCCGCAGGCGCAGCGTGGCGAACTCGGCGGCGGCGAGCGCGCTTGTCTTGGGTATCGCCTGCTGGATGCGCCACATCAGCCAATAGGCGGCGGTATGCAGGATCAGCCGCATCTGGTTTGCGTTGGCCGATCGGCATGAAGTTCGATCGCTGCTGAGCTGGCTCTTGTGCCGCTTGATCAGGTTTTCGGCCTGACCACGGGCGCAGTAAAGGCTGTCGTAGATGTGCTCGGCCGAGCCTTCTGCCAGGGAAGTGACGACGTAGCGGATGTCCATGCCCAAGGTGCTGGCTTCGATCCGGGCGACGACGCGGCGCTGACACTTCCAGCTTTTCGCCCCATAGCGGATTTCGGCATAGCTGCGCAGCACCACCCGGTTTTCCTCGGCACGCTGGACGGCACAGGCATCGGCGGCGGCCACGATGTCGGGATTGGCACGCAGGGCGGCGTTGGTGGGAAGGCCGAAGACATAGTCGATGCCATGTGCCTCGCAGAAGGCCATGACCTCGGGCCTGCCATAATGCCCGTCGCCACGGACGGTGATGTGCGTAGCGGGCCAATGCTGGCGGATATGCCGCACGAGGCGCCGGATGTGCCCGGCGGCCTCCGCACCCGAGGGCGTCTTGCCGGTGCGCAGCAGCATGGCGACGGGGCGGCCCGTCGCCGTATCGTACACGTGGATCGGCAGAAAGCATCGCTCGCCATGGTGACCGTTCCAGAACGAAAGTTGCTGGTAGCCGTGCACGACGTCGCAGGTGTCATCGATATCCAGCGTCACCGCTTTGGGCGGTTTGGAATAGCTGGCGCAGTAGATGCCGACCATCGCAATCATCATCCGTGCCAGTTCGCGCGTGGTCGGGGCGTTCTCCCACCGGCTCATCGTCGGCTGGCTCGCCAGACCGACCCCTGCCTCCGGCGACTTACCCAGCGCCAGGCGAAACCCCGGATCGTCACGCAGGGCGTCGAGGTCGTCGGCGTCCTCGTAGCCGCAGGCGATCGCCAGAACCCGCGCCCGCAGGATATCATCCACTCTATGGATCACCCGCGCAGGGTCGCGCGGGTCGGCGATGCAGGCGGCAAGGCGCTTGCAGATACCCATCTCCCGCTCGGCCTGGGCCAGCAGCACTACACCACCGTCCGAGGTCAGTCGCCCTCCGTCGAAGGCGCCCGTCACCTTCTTGCGCAACACCGCTGGAAACGAAATCACCGCCGCGCTATCGTGGCTCTCGGCGGGTGTGGCCTGTGGCATTTTTTGCCTCGCTGCAGGTTGGTCTAGACATCCAATTTCCTACAGCAAGCCAAAGGCTTACGCCACTCCCGCCAACCCTCAAAGCCCCACCGCTGAATAAGACGGGTTAACATTGAAATAATATGATGCACCGC
>CBIHKY010000132.1:0-7202 GCA_966205705.1 uncultured Alphaproteobacteria bacterium | reverse complement strand
CCCCAGCACCCCAGCACCCCAGCACGCCGTCATCCTCGCGAACGCGGGGATCCAGCGGACCTATCAGGCCGGAGCGACCTGGCAACCGACACGCCCTCAACCAACCGTCGACCTGGATTCCTGCGTGCGCAGGAATGACGATCGGAGGGGTGGCAAGCTAAGCCCATTCCCTAGGCCCTTCAAGTCACCGCAGCACCCATTTGTTCCCCTTCCGTTCGGCGCACGTGCATGGCATAAGGCCCGCCATGACCGAGGGTCCCGACGAGCATCGCAAAATTATCCATGTCGATATGGATGCCTTTTACGCGTCGGTCGAACAGCGTGACAATCCAGACCTGCGCGGGCTACCGCTCGCAGTTGGCGGTGGTGGGCCGCGTGGTGTGGTCGCCGCGGCAAGCTATGAGGCGCGCGTGTTCGGCGTACGCTCGGCGATGCCGGGTGGGAAGGCGCGGCGGCTGTGCCCGGATCTCATCTTCGTGCCTCCGCGCTTCGAGGCTTATCGCGCCGTCTCGCAGCAAATCCGCGCCATTTTCGAGCGCTTCACCGATATCGTGCAGCCGCTCTCCCTCGACGAAGCCTATCTCGATGTGACCCGCAACAAGCTCGGCATCGTTTCTGCGACTTATGTCGCGCAGGAAATCCGCCGCCTGATCCGCGAGGAGACGGGACTTACGGCGTCGGCTGGGGTTTCCTGCAACAAGCTCATCGCCAAGCTCGCATCGGACCAGAATAAGCCCGATGGCCTGTGCGTGGTGCGGCCTGCGGATGCCGAGGCGTTTATGGCGGAGATGCCCGTCTCGCGCATTCATGGGGTGGGGCCAGTGACGGCGCAGCGCATGGCCAAGCTCGGCATCCACAAGGGGTCTGATCTCAAGGAGTGGACGATCCCCGCGCTCCAGCGCCATTTTGGCAAGGCAGCGGGCTTCTACTTCGGTGCGGCAAGAGGCCTGGACGATCGCCCGGTGCGCGAGCGCGAATCGCGCAAGTCGATCAGCGTGGAGGATACGTTCGCCACGGATATCGGCGCGGAAGAGCAATTGGTGGCGGAACTGGAAAAGATCGCCGCGCGCTTGTGGACGCGGGTGCTGGCGGCGCAGGCCTTTGGCCGCACGGTCACGCTCAAGATCAAGCTTGGCGATTTCCGCATCCTCACGCGCTCCCGCTCGCTGCCTGCGCCGCCGGTCGACGCGGCCGATGTTTGCGCGATCGGCGCGCAATTGCTGCGCGCGGAACTGCCGCTGCCAGTCGGCGCACGATTGCTGGGTCTCGGCCTCTCCAATCTGGTCGAGGCGGAAGATGAGGATGAGGAGGACCAGCCCGTTCAGTTCAAGCTCGCCTTCGGCTGAGGCGTAACCTTATAGGGATCGTTGCTTCATTCGATTCCCACCCTGATCCTTCGTCATCCCGGGCTTTGACCCGGGATCCCGCTTCTTCTCAAATCGTCAAGCACTCAGCCAACCAAGGCAGCGGGACCCCGGGTCAAAGTCCGGGGTGACGTGGGTCATTTTGCAACCATGCCCCTTACAGCGACGGCCCCTGCACGGCGCTACTGCGCGGCGCTTTGCGTCCCGCCGTCAGCACATCCATCATGCCGTTAACCGGCGCGCCAGCCTTGGCATAATCGAGCGCAGACATGCCCGCGAGCGTATCGCGCCGATCCGGATCAGCCCCTGCGCTCATCAGCAGACGCACCATCTCGATATCGCGCAATTGCACAGCGCGGATCAGCGGGGTCTCACCGCTATTATTGGTCTGATTGGGGTTTGCCTTGGCAGCCAGCAGCAACTGCATCCCCTCAGGAAAGCGCCGATCGGTTGCGAGCATCAGTGGCGAGCGACCATTGTTGTCGGTGAGGTCCGCGCGCGCACCGCGCCCCAGCAAATAGCTCGTCATCGTCACATCGCGCCGCGCGATCACGATCATCAGCGCCGTTTCGCCGGTCGAGCGATCCTTGGTGTTGATGGGCGTCACGCCCGGCTGCTCAAGCGCCTCGATAATCTTGTTGTTCTCGGATTTGCGGACAGCTTCAAGGAAGCGATAGCTATCGGAGAATTGCGCCAGCGCAGGCGCCGCAACGCTCACCGCAAACAGAGCCAGAGCCGCGACGGCAAAATGCCGGACCGCAAGCAGGCCCCTGATTGTCTGCCGATCATATGTCACGAGTCGATCCCCCTGTGCGCTGCTGGCGCTAGCTGTTGCGCTTGTCCCGATAGCAGGGCATGGCTGGCCATGTCATGAATAAAGCCTGCAAAAAATTCTTCATCCTTTGCGCGGGCTTGCTGCTCGCAGCGTGCCAGCCCGGCCAGAGCGATAATGCCGCGCTGCCTGCCGAAGGAAATCTCGTCGGCGCGCGCATCGGCGGCGATTTCACGCTGACCGATCAGAATGGCAAGACCGTGCGCTGGGCCGACTTTGCGGGCAAATATCGCATCGTCTATTTCGGCTACACCTATTGCCCGGATGTGTGCCCGCTCGATCTCAATCGCATCATGGCGGGCTATCGCCTGCTGGAGAAGAGCGATCCGCAAACCGCCGCGAAAATCCAGCCGATCTTCATCACGGTCGATCCGCAGCGTGATACGCCAGCGGTGATCAAGACCTATGTCGCGGCCTTCCACCCCAAGCTGATCGGCCTCACCGGCACGCCCGAGCAGATCGAGGCGGTGAAGAAGGCGTTCGTCGTCGTCGCGGGCAAGGAGGGCGACCAGAAGGCATCGCAGGATTATCTCGTCAACCACACCCGCACGCCGTTTCTGTTCGGGCCAGATGGCAAGCCGATCGCGCTGATCCCGGTCGATGATCTCGGCAATCCGGATCAAGCCTCGGCGCAGGCGGTGCGCGATTTCCTTGCGCAGTACGTGCGATGAATTTTTGGGAAAAACCGCTCGCCACGCTTGATCGTGCGGAGTGGGAGGCCCTGTGCGATGGTTGCGGAAAATGCTGCCTGCACAAGGTGGAGGATGAGGAAACGGGGCGCATCTACGCTACCAATGTTGCTTGCCGCCTGCTTGATCGCCAGACCGCCCAATGCAGCAATTATCGCCAGCGCCGCGCCTTCGTGCCGGATTGCTTGCGCCTGACGTACGCCAAGCTCGATGAGATCGCCTGGCTGCCGCAGACCTGCGCCTATCGCCTGCGCGCCGATGGGCAGCCGCTGCCGGACTGGCATTATCTTATCTCCGGTGATCGCGAGACTGTCCACCGCGAGGGTCACAGCGTGCGCGGTTGGACCATCTCCGAGACGCTGGCCGGCGATCTGGAAAATCACATTGTCGAACGCCCGCTCTGAGCACAGCCTGACGCTGGCCGATGGCGCAGCCATTGCGCTCATCGTGCAGCGCCACGGCAGTGCGCGGCGCATGAAGCTGCGTTTTGACGGCATTGGCGATCGCGCCCTGCTCACCATTCCCGCCCGCGCATCGCTGCGCCACGCGCTCGATTGGGTGCGCGAGCAATCCGGCTGGGTCGAGGGGCAACGCAACCAGATGGGCAGCCTCGTGGCGCTGGAGCATGGCGTGCAGGTGCCGGTGGAGGGCGAGCCGCTGCTCATCGTCGCGACAGGCAAGCCGGGCCGGGTGGTGCGCGTTGAGGATGGGCAATTGCTGGTTGGCGGGCCGGATGATCATGTCGGTGCGCGGGTGCTGCGCTGGCTCAAGGTGCAGGCCAAGGCCGTGCTGGCGCGCGAGACGATCGACCTTGCCGCGCGCCACGCCCTGCCGCTGGGCGCAGTTTCCATCGGCGATCCGCGCTCACGCTGGGGCAGCTGCTCCGCGCAGGGCGATATCCGCTATAGCTGGCGGCTGATCCTCGCCCCGCCGCATGTGCGCATCGCGACGGTCGCGCATGAGGTCGCGCATTTGCGGCACATGCATCACGGCCCGGATTTTCACGCGCTCGTCCGCGCTATCTCACCGGTTGATCCGGACCCGGCCCGCGCATGGCTGCGCAGTGATGGGCGCGGTCTGCACCGCTACACGGCCTGAGGGCGGCCCCACGGCGCTCAAACGCCGCCCACCGTCATTCCCGCGAACGCGGGAATCCAGTTCCAACGACGCGACCTTGGCGCAATCTCGACAGGTTGAATGGATTCCTGCGTTCGCAGGAATGACGGTGTGGATGTACGCACCTCGTCCCGCGCCCTAAACAGGTTCGCACAAAAAACCGCCCCGGCGCTGGCCGAAGCGGTTATTCGTTATCCCGATACTCAGAACTTCCCGCGCACCGTCACGCCAAAGGTGCGTGGCTCGGCAAGATAGGCCGAGAACAACTGGTTGCTCATCGTCCCAAAGCGCCCAAGCTGCGCGGTCGACTGGTTGTTGGGGCTGGAGCTTTGCAGCGGGCTGTTGAAGGCCACCTGCGTATAATCGCTCTCGAACAGGTTCTGTGCCCAAAGCTCGATCGCCCAGGCCTGATGGGGGCCGCGCAGGCCGATGCGGGCATTGGTGATCAGATAGCCGTCCTGCTCCTTCTCTGGATATAGGTCCGATCCGGTGTTATAATCGCCAGTCATACGCGTATCGACATAGACGAGACCCGAGAGCCCGCTGCTGCCAAGCTCCGGCGTCCAGGCGATGCTGGCGGTCGTCACCCAGCGCGGCGCATTGCTGTTATCCTGCCCTTCAAGCAGGAACAGCGCAGGATCGAGCGGTGTCGCGCCATCCTTGCTGCCAACGAGCAGATCCGCGAAGTGCGCCTTGGCATAAGTCAGCCCAGCCGTAGCCCGCAGTGAGCGGACTGGCGACACATAGGCCTCAAGCTCGATGCCCTGGCTGACGAGGCCCGGCTTGGTGTCCGCGCATGTGCCATTGGCGGCCTTGGCGCTTTGGCAGCCATTAATGTTCTGCACGACGAAGCTGGTGCCATTGAAGGTGTTGAGCTGGAAGTTGGTGAACTCCTGACGGAAGGCCGCCGCATTCATGCCCCAATGGCGCCTGCTCAGCTTCACGCCGATCTCATAGGCATCGACCGTTTCCGCGCCGAAGCCGAGCGAGGCTGCATCGGCATTGCTGCGCGGGCGGAAGTAAGTGATGGGCGAGATGGCTGGCGAAATGCCGGTATTGCCCAGCTCGAAGCGGTCAAGATTATAGCCGCCCGCCTTATAGCCGCGCGAATAGCCGCCATAGACCATCAGGTCGTTGGTCACCTTGTAGGAGAGCACGGCGGTGCCGGAGAATTGACCCTCGCTGTAGCGATCCTGCAGATCAAGGCTGTTGAGCCCCGTGCTGGAGTTGCCAAGGCAAGCCAGGGTGAGGATGCCACCTGCCAGTGATGCTGCCGAACCCAATTGCGCGGTGCTTGCCAGCGTTGGCAGGCTCGATGCCTGCAGCGCCGCGCAGGTCGCGTTATTGTTGTTGAGATCAGCCGTGAAGCGCTTGCTCTCATGCGTGTAGCGCAGGCCCAAGGTCAGATCGAGCTTGTCGGTAATGTGCACGATATTATGCGTGAACAGCGCCCAATTCTCGCTCTTCTGGAAGTAGCGCGTGTCCGTATCGCCCGCGCCATTGGGGATGCCGGCAAGCGTGGTCAATCCAGCGCCAAGGCCGCCCGAGATGATCCCGGCCTGCGTCGCGCCAACAGCAGGTCTCAGCGCTGCATTGATGCTGCCCTGCGTGGCGGCGATCAGATTGCCGACATCAGGCGTCAGCGGATTGCCGTCGATCGCTCTGGCGCACAGGCTCAGCTGAGCAGGCGAGAGATTGCTCGTATTGCCAGCGCCCGCCATCAGGCGGCAGGCGGCAAAGCGGCCATAATCCTGCCCGAAGCGGATATTGTCGCGCAGCGTCAGCTTCTCATTGGCGTAATAACCACCCACGAGCCAATCGAGCATCCCGCCAAAGGCCGATCCCTGAACGCGCAATTCCTGCGTGAAGGTGCGGAACTGGCGAAAGGTGTTGGGATCGCGATAAAGCAGGTCCGCTGTCGCATAATCATAATCGCCATAATCGGCAGATTTATAATCGCGATAGGCGGTGATGCTCGTCACCTTGGCATCGCCAAGGCTGAAATTCACTTCGCCCGAGAGGCCCCAATCGGTCAGGTCGCTCACATAATTGCGGCCCGCCGTAACGCTCACATTCCGCTGATAGGGGTCCTGCGCATAAGGCGATGCGCCGTTGGGGAAGTTGGTGCCAAGCGCGCTCAGGATCGTGACGATGCGGTTGGTGGCGTTCTGCGTGTAGTTGATCGCGCTGCTGCCCACTTCCTCGCCCGTGTCGATGAACACCGCGCCGCAGCAGCTTTCATCGCGCTTGGTATAGTCGCCGATCAGGCGGATCGAGAAATCGCTGGATGGCTCGATGAGCAATTGCCCGCGCACGAAATAGCGGTTGCGGTCATTGGTCTCGCCGACCTTGGCGCCTGTGCCATCCACTACGTCGAAAAAGCCGTCGCGCCGCGAATAGACGCCATCGATGCTCGCAGCGATTGTCTCGGTAATCGGCCCGGTCACGCGGGCAGCGGCGCGCCAATAATTATAATTGCCATATGTGATCTCGCCACTGCCGCCGAGCGTGAAGCTGGGCGATTTGCTCACGATGTTGAGCAGGCCTGCCGAAGCATTGCGGCCAAAGAGCGTGCCCTGCGGCCCGCGCAGCACCTCGATGCGCTCAATTTCGCCAAGGTCGGAGAGGCCGGCGCCGGTGCGCGATCGATACACGCCATCAATGAACACCGCGACCGAGCTTTCCAGCCCCGGATTATCGCCAACCGTGCCGACGCCACGAATACGCGCCGCGCCATTGGCTTCCGATCCGGTGGAGGAAACGAGCAGAGACGGGGCAAGCTGGTTGAGCTGGCGAATATCATTCGCGCCGCTGTTTTGCAGCGATGCCGCGGACACTGCCGAAACCGCAATCGGCACTGTGGAAAGCGGGCTTGCGCGCCGCGTCGCGGTGACGATGATGTCGCCCGCATTCGCCTCTTGCGCTTGGGGCGCAGCGCTGTCTGGCGCTTGAGCATCGGTTTGCGCCAGCGCGGGTGTTGCGAGGGAACACAAAAGCGCGGCAAAGCTTGACGACGCGAAGATGGAAGACCTGTTCATCAGTATCTCTCCTGCTCTTTTTTCCAGCGGTGTTTCGCTGTTATTAGAGGAGTATAGGCCAAGCTTTTTAACCCTGAAATCCCTTCTTTTACGTAAACGTCAGCCTGTTGCCATTGTGTGACACTCGATAAATTGACGCTGCGTCAAGCTGGCATGGAAAAGC
>CBIHKY010000131.1:0-7303 GCA_966205705.1 uncultured Alphaproteobacteria bacterium | reverse complement strand
CAATCAGATCAAGGAAGAATCTTCTCGGTCGATACTGGCGTCAATGGGAACGTGAAAGTCGACATCGGAGCCCGAACATCATCACGTCAGGTATCGCCAACATAGCAGACGCTCGGGCCTCAATATCTCAGCCCCGAAACCAGACGTCCGTTCATTGGCAAAGATATACTCACTTATTTGAAACAGGACGCTTTTGCTGGTCGTTCGGCGTTCTACCCATTTCCCTCGCAGCACCGCACTTCCTCAATGCTTATCCAGCGAAAGAGGAAGTGCTTTGCCAATGATCAGTAATTCGCCCGCAATGTCAGCAGGACGTTGCGAGGCTCGCCATAGAAATTATAAGTGTTGATTGATCCAACGCGTTGATAATAGACTTTATCGAACAGATTGTTCACGCTCACAAATGCGCGCAAATGTGGGCTAGCCCGCCAGCCGATCTGCGCACCGGCGACAGCAAAGGCCTTCTGTTCACGCACATCCGCAAGGCCACCAGCGATCACCTTGCTCTGCCCGGTGACGCTCACTGATGCAAAGGCCCCGCCTAATGCCTCCGGCTCATAGCGAGCATAGACTTTGTAGGTGTGACGCGGGGTATTGAGATCGAACACCGCGCCAGTCTGCGCTGCCGTGCCGACCTCATATAGCGTTTTGACATTGGTGTAGCTCGCCACCAGATCGAGGCCGGGTAGCGGACTGCCCGTCACTTCAAATTCAAAGCCTTCGATCTCGACGACACCAGCCTGCACGAAGAAGCCGGGATTATCGATATCTGACAAGGCGCGGTTCTTGTCTTTGCTGCGGAATGCGGCAGCGCTCGCATTGAGCTTGCCTGCAAGGAAATGCCCCTTGAGTCCGGCTTCATATTGATAGCCCACGCGTGGATCCAGCACGGTGCCATCGCGCCGCAGCGCTGTTTGCGGATTGAAGATGTCCGAATAGCTGCCGTACACCGTCACATCATCCGTGAGGTAATAGACAGCACCAAGACTTGGCGTGAAGACGCTGCGCTCGCGTGCGCCGGTGGTGAAGCTTGTTGGCGCAGAAGGCGCGATTGCGCGCGACTTGTTGGTGTAATCGCTGATCCGCCCGCCCGCGACAATCGTGAACCCATCGAACGGGTGCAGCCGCACCTGGGCATGGACGCCACTTTGCTGCAAATCCGTCTCACTGCCGGATGTGTAGTTATGCGGCGCGAGCGGAATTGCGTCTGCATTATAGATGGAATAGCGCCCCACCGCAGACTGGCTCCGGTTGAGGAATGAGGTTGTCCGCTTGTCCCAGCTATAGCCAATCGCCAGCTCATGCTCGCGCCCGAACAGGGTGAACGGACCGGTCGCATAGGCATCCACCGCAGTCTTGCCATTCTGCCCCTTGCTGCGCCGGTTCACATAGGCAGCCGTGAGCGTGACGGGATCGACCCCCGTGCCGGGTTGGATGAAGGCATCTTCCCATTCGCGCGGAATCTCACGCTGCAAGGCGCGGACGACCAGTGACCATTTGCCGATCTGCTGCGTCACTTCGCCCGCATATTCAGTCGTGGTTTCGGCAAACAGGTTCCAGCTCGGCAGATGCTGGAAGCTGCGCGGCAGGTCCAAGAACTGGTTGGTGAGCGGATGCCTCTGGCCATTCGTCAGCAGACCGTAAGCAGGCAGGCCGTTCATGGGCGTGTTCGCTCTGGTGTCCTGATAGCTGACCGACGCGCCAATGACGGTCGATGGTGTGAGATCGAAATCCACCGCCGCATGGGTGGTGATTTTGCGGGTGTGCGATTTATCCTGGAAGAAATCCCGATCCTGCAACGCGCCTACGGCCCGCACGCGCAAGCGCCCAGCCTCATCCACTGGGCCGCCAATATCGAATTCGCCACGATAATTCTGCCATGACCCAGCAGACAGCGCAGCGGACGCACTGAAGCTCTGCTGGCCGCGCTTGCGGATGAGGTTGATGGTGCCGCCGGGCGAGCCTGATCCACGGAACAGGCCTGTTGGCCCGCGTTGGACCTCCAGCCGCTCATAGATGACCAGATCAAATTCCGGCACACCTGATGAGAAGGTGGATGGCACTCCATCATAAGCATAATCGAGCACGAAGCCGCGCGCGCGATAATCCGGATTGGTGCCATCGAACGGCATGACCGTGACGCCCGCGACCGTCTGCACTGCCTCTCCGATCGTGAAGAGATTGCGGTCCTCAATCTGCTGGCGCGTCACCACGCTCACGGACTGCGGAATCTCAATGATCGGTGCCGGACTTTTTCCGCCGACAATGGCCTCCGCTGGCGCATAGCTATCATCCCGCGCAAGGGCGGTGACGATAATGTCCGTACGCTGGACTGCGCCATCCCCTGCCGGAATTTGCGCGATAACTGGCGTGATAAAAAGCGGCAGCCCGAAGAAGAGCCCCGCGCGCTTGAGCGATAATGATCGCAAAGATGCCCCCATGATTTTCTATGATTGAACGGAAAGGCGACCGCAAAACACGGCCGTCCCACTCCGTTAGACGATGCCCCATGCGCTAAAGGCTTGACTGAACCAGCCAGACCAGCGATTGTATGTGACGATATAACATGCAATTATCGCAGCGCTTGTGGCAAGTGATTTGTGAAATTGAAAATGCAGTTGGATTGAAAATGAACCGATCAATGGCGCTCTTCGACGGTCTGGCGCTCAGCGCCTCGGCGCTTTGCCTTGTGCACTGCCTTGCCCTGCCCGTGCTGATCGCCGCGCTGCCGGCCTTGTCGACGGTGCTGGACGTGCCGGAGAGCTTCCATCGCCTGATGCTGTTGATTGCTGTGCCTGCCAGCCTGATCGCGGTGCTGCTGGGCCGACGCCATCACCAGCGCCTAAGCCCTGCCTTGCTCGCCGCAGGCGGTTTGGGCCTGCTGTTTTGGGGCGCTTATGGCACGGCGACAGAAGGCGGCGAACTGTTCTTCTCGGTAGCTGGTGGCATTGCGCTCTCCTGGGCGCACATCCGCAATTGGCTGCTACGCCACGCCAAGCCCCGTCATTTTGCGCAGGCTTGAGTCATGCGGCCACAACGCCCGATGAAGCTGCACCATTGGTCGCTCGCTCGATGATTCTCGCAATCGAAGGCCTGTCGCACAATTTCGGCAATCGCGCCGTGTTGCGCGACTTCACGCTCCATCTTGATCAGGGCGAGCATATGCTCCTGCTTGGTCCATCCGGCTCTGGCAAGACGACGCTCATCAATGCGGTAACGGGGCTGCTCACGCCTGATGTGGGGACCATTGCCATTGACGGCGAGACGATCAACCACCTCACTCCGTCCGGGCGGGACAGTCTGCGGCGGCGCAAGATCGGCATCATCTTCCAGTCGCTGCGCCTCGTATCGGCGCTCAGCGTGCGGGATAATTTGCGCCTTGCCCAGCGTCTCTCGCTTGGCAAGGCTGACGATCAGGGGATCGCAACCCTTCTCCACCAGCTCGGCATTGCCCATCGCGCCAGCGCCAAGCCCCGTGCGCTCAGCCAGGGCGAGGCCCAGCGGGCTGCTATTGCCCGTGCGCTGATCGGCAAGCCTGCCCTGCTCATCGCGGATGAACCGACCTCAGCGCTCGATGATGAGAAGGCCGAGCGCGTGGCCCGCCTACTCATGGAGACGGCGGATCAAAATGGTTCGACCCTGCTGATCGCCACTCATGATGCGCGCCTTAAGGCCTTCATTCCAAATAGCCGCTCGCTCATTCCAAATCTGGAGGGCGCATTATGATCCGCCTCGCACTCGCCTACCTTCGCGATCGGCCGCTGATGACCGCGCTCAATGCGCTGCTGCTTACCCTCGCCGTGGCGACGCTCGTCATCCTGCTGGCCGTCTCAACGCAATTAGGCGCGCGCTTTGAGCGGGATGCGCACGGTGTCGATCTAGTCGTCGGCGCGAAGGGATCGCCGCTCCAGCTCATCCTCTCGAGCATCTATCATGTCGATGTGCCGACCGGGAATATCCCGCTGGAAAGCGTTGCGATGCTCCGGGCCGATCCCGCCGTGCGGCAGGTCATCCCGCTAGCCCTTGGCGACAATTTTCGCGGCTATCGCATCGTTGGAACCGAGCCTGCCTATCTTGAGCAGTTTGACGCGAAGCTCGCGCAGGGCGACATGTTTGCCAGGCCGCGTGAGGTGGTGGTTGGTGCGAGCGTCGCTAAAACGCTCGGTATGAAGATTGGCCAGCGCTTCATCGGCTCGCACGGGCTGAGCGTGGATGAGAATGCGGGCGAGCATGAACATGCCCCATTCACCACAATCGGCATATTGGCGCCGACCGGCAGCGTGATTGACCGGCTGATCCTGACGCCTGTCGAGAGCGTCTGGGAAGCGCACGGAATTGAGCATGGTGAGGAAGCGGCAGAACATCACGACCACGATCATCATGAGGCAGAAGAGTATGGCGATAATCTCACCCAGCAGGAAGAGCTCAAGCCAGAAGTGACGGCGCTGCTTGTCTCCTACAAATCCGCCTTCGGCGCCGTACGCATCCCAACGATGATCAACCGCCAGACCAATATGCAGGCAGCAGTCCCAGCCATAGAGACTGCGCGACTGCTCACATTGCTTGGCCTCGGGATTGATGGCGCGCGCGCTTTTGCATGGCTCCTTGCCGCAACCGGTGGCCTCTCGATCTTCGTCGCACTGCTCGCCGCCGCCACCTCGCGCGAGGCAGATCTCGCCCTGTTGCGTGTGATGGGCGCACGCCCCTGGCAAGTGTTCGGCACCGTGCTTGCCGAAGGGTTCATCATCGCCGCGATCGGCGCAGTGGCTGGCATCATGCTCGGCCACGCCGCGCTGGCGATTGCCGCCCAAAGCTTCGCCCAGCTTGGTGAGTTCGGCTTTGATCCGTTTGCGATCATCGCTGGCGAAGGCACCATCCTGTTGAGCACCATCATCATTGGGCTTGTCGCCGCCTTCATCCCCGCCCTGCGCATATTCCGCACCGATCTGGCGCGCTCACTCGCCCAGGCCAATTAGGAGAGCCACCCGTGCGTTCCCCCAGCATCATCGCCATTCTCAGCGCGCTCCTTCTCGCCAGCCCCTCCGCTGCGATTCAGGAAATCGGCCGCGCGCCGGACCCCAAAGTCAAGGATGTCTGGCAGCCAGCAAAAACGCCGGCTGGCGGCATCTCCTGGACGGCGCTCGAGGCAACGAAGCTCAACGACCGCACCGATCCGAAAACCAAAATGATCTACACCAAGCCGATCTTCCCGCCTGCCATCAAGGCGCTGCACGGCAAGCAGATCAAGATTGCAGGCTGGATGATGCCGCTGGAAAATTCAGCGCAACAGAAGCATTGGGTGCTGCTCGGCTATCCGCCCGGTTGCCCGTTTCACATGCATGCTCTTCCTAACCAGTTCATTGAGGTGATGGCGGCAACTCCCTTCTCGGTGAACGAGAGCAAGGTGCATGTCATCACTGGCACGCTCCTGCTCATCGGCCAGGATGAGAGCGGCATCTTCTACCGCCTCGTCAATGCGCGACCGGCCTGACGCTCTCAGTGTAGGCCAGCGTATCACATCGTTATCGCCAACAAAGCTGCCGTACACACCTCCAACACTGCCACACGATACCGGACATACATTCAGCTGCGGATAGAGCTTCCACAGCTGTGCCCCAGCATCTCCGGCAGCTCTTACCACAAAAATAGGCTGAACAGTCCGGGCCTTCAGCGCTTGTCTCCCCCCTTGCGGGGGCTGGGCATGTAATAAGGCAATGATGTCACAACTGCCTCGCTCCGCACAACCCGGTCGCCCTCGATCTTCACCAGCTCCGCGACCAGCCGGCTCATCGGATATTGGCGCTTGAGGGTGACCGTCTTTCTGTCTGTGGTCTGGAAGCCGGCGTTGCGAGCGGGCAGATCTTGTACACTGATCGCCAGCACCAATCCGCGAGCTGGGTCGATGAGCGGGAACCGACGATCGCGGATGCGATCCACCGGTGCGAACAACCCGGCACGAAACACGGCAGCGCAATCCTTGGCACGCGGATCAATTTCGCCTTCTGCCGAACTGATATGCACCCCGTTCTCTATCATTTCGCAACCCGGCGCGAAGTTCGCCAGCAAAGCGCCGTTGTTGCGCTGCTTGGTCGCCAGATAGCTGTCAGCTAGATCCATGAGCCGCTGGCGCGAGCGCTGATCGGCAGGACTAACCGCCTGTGTCATCCGCGATGAGACGGCGAATGTGCCCGGCTCGCCAAATGGGACGGGCCAGCGACGTCGGGCGGCGATGACTTCGATATCGGCAATTTTACCTTCCGGAGCATGGATGCGAACAACGCCGAAGGAAGGCTCGTCATGATCCCAGATCGTTCCGATCCAGATTGCGTCGCCACTTGTCGTATCCGCCATTGAGAAGGCCTTTGGCCCGATCTTGGCGCCGGATGACCCCCACCATGCATCGCCGATCTGCAATGGAATGTTATTCTCCGTGAAAGTCACCGGATCCGCCCATGGCAGGCTGCGAAATTCCTTAGCGGCAACAGCCGCGACCGTGCGGTCCGCCAGCGTGAGCAGGCAGGCCTCGACACAGCTTTGTGCTGCGGCAGGAACAGAGAAGGCGAAGGTGACGGCAACGGCCGCAAGCAGGGCTGGGATACGCATCACTTCTTCCCCTCATACCAAGGCGAATGCATGCCGTAGGGCACATAGTCGAACGTGGCTTCAATGGTCTGTATCTTGCCGTCCACGATCTTGAAGGCCTCCATGATCGACAGAGAATTTGGCCATTTGAGCAACGTCTTCATTTTGCGACCGTCCGTCAGCGTATATTCGTCAAACGAGTTGTCATGATCAAAGAAATTCATGGCAACTACGATGCCCCGTTCCTCGTCGATGATGGGGTAGCGGCGCTCACGTAATTGCTTGTTGATGCGGTAGATGCCGAGCTTGAACTGCGCCTCGCAGCCTTCAGCAACGGACGCCGAGCTGGATGAATCGCCCACACTGGTGGTGGTGCTGATCCCGTTCTCCAGGCGAGAACAATCATCGGTAAACTCGGCAAAAACCTGTCCGTCGTTAAATTCCACAGTGTTGAAATAGGAATCTGCAACGGCTTGCAAGCGGGGGCGGGGCTTGCGCTGCTGTGGTGATAACGCCTGCGTCCATGCGGGGTGGTGCGGCTCTTTGCCTGTGCCGAAAATGAGCGGCATGCCGGTGCGACGAGCCAAAATTGTCTCAGCCTCTGTGATTTCGCTCCCGTCCACCTTGATGCGGATGGAAAGAAAGACAAGCTTGCCATGTTCTTCGGCATGACCAAACCAGGCAAAATTCCCAGTGAGCGTGTCGGATGCTTTCATGCCGT
>CBIHKY010000130.1:0-7412 GCA_966205705.1 uncultured Alphaproteobacteria bacterium | reverse complement strand
CGTGCGGATATGCGCCCCATCCACGTCAGCGTCGGTCATGATGACGATCTTGTGGTAGCGCAGCTTGGCGATGTTGAAGTCATCGCGAATGCCGGTGCCCATTGCTTGAATGAGCGTGCCGATTTCGCGCGAGCCCAGCATCCGGTCGAAGCGCGCACGCTCCACGTTGAGGATCTTGCCGCGCAAGGGCAGGATCGCCTGGAAATGCCGATCGCGGCCCTGCTTTGCGGAGCCGCCTGCGGAGTCACCCTCGACCAGATAGAGTTCGCACTTGGAAGGATCGCGCTCCTGGCAATCAGCGAGCTTGCCGGGCAGGGAGGCGATGTCCATCACGCCCTTGCGACGGGTAAGCTCACGGGCCTTCTTGGCCGCCTCGCGCGCGGCTGCGGCATCGATCACCTTGCTGATGATCGACTTGGCGTTGGCGGGATTTTCTTCCAGCCATTCGGCCATCTTGTCGGCCATCAGGCTCTCAAGCGGCTGGCGCACTTCGGATGAGACCAGCTTGTCCTTGGTCTGGCTGCCGAACTTGGGATCGGGCAGCTTGACCGAGACGATGGCGGTGAGGCCCTCGCGCATATCCTCGCCGGTGAGCGCGATCTTTTCGCGCTTCAGGGCACCGGACTTCTCGGCATAATTGTTCAGCGTGCGTGTCAGCGCCGCGCGGAAGGCCGCAAGATGCGTGCCGCCATCGCGCTGGGGGATATTATTCGTGAAGCAGAGGACATTCTCATAATAGGAGTCGTTCCACTCCAGCGAGACGTCGATGCCGATGCCATCCCGGCTTGCGGAGATTGCAATCGGGTCCGGCATGAGCGGCTGCTTGTTGCGGTCGAGCCATTTCACGAAGGCGCCGATGCCGCCCTCATAATAAAGGTCATGCTCGGCAAGTTCCTCATGCCGCTTGTCACGCAGCAGGATGCGCACGCCGGAGTTGAGGAAGGCGAGTTCGCGATAGCGATGCTCAAGCTTGGCGAAATCGAAATCGAGCACATTCTTGAATGTGTCGGTGGATGCCAGGAAGGTGACGCGCGTGCCCTTTTTGGGCTTGCCGTCCACGATCGGCGCATCGCCGCGCTCGATGAGCGATGCGACGACATTGCCGTGGCTAAAGCGCATCCAATGTTCTTTGCCGTCGCGCCAGATGGTCAGCTCCAGCCATTCGGAGAGCGCGTTGACTACGGAGACGCCCACGCCATGCAGGCCGCCCGATACCTTATAGGCATTGTCGTCGGACGTGTTCTCGAACTTGCCGCCAGCGTGGAGCTGGGTCATGATGACCTCGGCTGCGGACACGCCTTCCTCGGAGTGGATGCCGGTGGGGATGCCGCGGCCATTATCTTCAACGGAAACCGAGCCATCCGGGTTCAGCTCGATCAGCACGAGGTCGCAATGGCCTGCCAGCGCTTCATCGATGGCGTTATCGCTTACCACGAACACCATATGATGCAGACCGGAGCCATCATCGGTATCGCCGATATACATGCCGGGGCGCTTGCGCACGGCATCGAGCCCCTTCAGCACCTTGATGCTGTCGGCTTCATATCCATTGTTGTTCTGGGGATTGGTGTTGCTGGTCTCTTCACTCATGAGGTGGCTATAGGAAATGGGGGGGGCGAACGGAAGCGAAATGCGCTCCGCAAGCCCGCAGGCAATTCGTCGCTGCTCATGGCCGGTTCAGGCGATATGTCCTATGCGAGATGCAATCACTGCCCGCCCGAAAGGATCAGTTCATGCGACTCGTATCTGCTCTCACCGCCGGAGTTGCCGGCGCCCTGCTTCTCGGAGCTATTCCCGCCACCGCCCAAACGACAAAGAGTGATCGCGCCGCCGCTACGCAGGCGCGTTACGACGCCAAGCTCGCCAAGGCGCTGGAAGGCCGCGTTGCCGGGGAGCCGGTCCGCTGCATCGACATGCGCAGCATCCGCTCCAGCACCATCATTGACAAGACAGCGATCATCTATGAGGTTGGCAATAAGCTGTATCTGAACCGCCCGGCTGGCGGCGCCTCATCGCTCGATAGCGATGATGTGCTCGTGACCAGGACGAGCAGCTCGCAATTGTGTGATATCGATATCGTGCGGCTGATCGACCGGTCGAACCATTTCCCGACTGGGTTCGTCAATCTCGGCAAGTTCGTGCCTTATAGCAAGGTAGCGAAGGCTAGCTGAGGGCTTGAAGTCCGATAACGGCGCGCCACCGACTTCCCGTCACCCCGGGCTTGACCCGGGGTCCCGCTGCCTTTTGCCATGTTCTCAAGAAAGCGGGACCCCGGATCAAGTCCGGGGTGACGATTGGGATGTGGGTGACAATTGACGTGACGTGAAATCCTCCCCGTTTGCATGGAGGATTTAGAGCTGCTTCAGCCCGCGGCCTTGGCGGCCTTGTCCTGCTTCAGGCGCTCAATCGCTTCGAGCACGATCTGGCGTGCATCGGCGCTGTCGCCCCAGGTGCCTACGCGCACCCACTTTTCCTTCTCCAGATCCTTATAGTGCGTGAAGAAATGCTCGATCTGCTGGAACACGATGTCCGGCAGATGCTCTTTCTCGGTCACGTCCGCATAATATGGGAAGGTCTTGTTGTCCGGCACACAGAGCAGCTTCTCGTCGCCGCCATGCTCATCCTCAAGGTTCAGCACCGCGATCGGGCGGCAGCGCACGACTGCGCCGGGGATGAAGGGCGAGCGCGCCACGACGAGCGCATCAAGCGGATCGCCATCGGGCGAGAGCGTGTGCGGCACGAAGCCATAATTGGCGGGGTAGCGCATCGGCGTGTGCAGGATGCGGTCCACGAACAAAGCGCCCGATGCCTTGTCGAACTCATATTTCACGGGCTCGCCACCGGTTGGCACCTCGATGATGACATTGAGGCTCTCGGGTGGATTTTCACCGACGGGAATGAATTCGATGTTCATATGGCACTCTCAGCACAGTTGTTAATTGACGGTGGCCTCACCAGTTCGCGCGGTCAGCAACCGATCGAGACTGGTGCGGCCCTCTCCGATTTTTTCGAGGCGCGGATAGCGCAGCCCGCCCGAATAAGCGAGCGGGATCGTGCGATATCTTTTGTCCTGCTTCACGATAAGCGAGACGGGCTTCTTATTGGTTAATGTGCCCGCAATCGCATCGCGAAAGCGCTGCGGGGTAAAGTCCATATCGTTCACTGAGAGGATGCGACTGCCCACGATCATGCCCGCTTTAAAGGCTGGGCTCTCCCAAATGACGGATTGCACGGTGCCATCATTGCCCACGATCAGCCCGGGGCCAAAGCTCTGGTCGGTATGATTGTCCGCAGCCTCAGCGGCGGCAATCGCCTTGTTCGGCAGCACGCCATAGCTCAACTTGTAGCCGCCGAGCGTGAAGCCAGCCTTGGTAACATCGCTGGTCGTGCGGTCGATTCGGTCCTGCAGGAATATTGCCCAGTCATAGGGTGCCACGGCATTGAGCGCGGCCACGATATCCTGCCGCTTGTAGGTCAGCACGCCCCAGTCGCGATCATTCATGCCAAAGAAAAGCTTGGCGAAATCATCAAGGTTTTTTGCGCCTGCCGTTTCGCGCTGGATGATGGCGTCTGCTTCCAGCCAGATCATCAGGCCTTCATTATAATAATCCTCGTTGCGCTGCCAACTGACCCACGCCTTAGGGCGCCGCGCGGAAATGACCGGATCGAGCACTGTGTCCGCCAGCGGACGCCATTCGCGGCCCCGAACAAGATCGAGCCGACCGGCAATGGCGGCCAGCATATCCAGCGTCTCATCCTTGCCCATGATACCGGATCGCGCGGAGAGGATATAGCCCCAGAACTGCGTCTGCCCTTCATAGAGCCAGAGCATGTCGCCTTGCATCGGTGTCTTGAAGTCCGGCGTCCAAAGTAGTTCTGGCCTGCGGAACTTTCCGTTCCAGCTATGCACAAATTCATGTGCGAGGAGGTCGCGGTCGCCCAGCGCCTCCGTCCAACGCTTGAAGTAGCCGGGCGGCACGCCATTCTCGCTCAGCCGGTGATGCTCAAGGCCAATGCCGCCCAGCGTATCGGAGATGGAGAGCAGGAAGGTGTAGCGGTCAAAATGGCGCGCGCCGAACAGCGAGACAGCCTCCGCCACCATCTTGCGATGGGCGGCGATCTGCTCGGGCGTTGGCTGCAGCTCATCGGGCGTGTCAGCGAACAGGCTGAGTTGCGCGTCATTCCCGAGATCGATGGTGCGGCTGTGGAGGCCCGCATAGATGGGCGTGTCGACCAGCGTCTCATAATCGGTCGCCTCGTAGGAGACGGTGTCGCCCTCACGTGTGCTCTTGAGCGTCGTCGCGGCGGTCCACCCCTTGGGCAGCGTCACGCGCGCCTGGATGGGGATGCGCCGCGTATAATAGCCCGCCGGATAGAGCGACACATTGTTCCATTGCAGGTTGAGCAGACTGTCCGTCATGCTCACCCGGCCCTGATTGGTGGCGGTGGGCGCGAGGAACTGGAAATTGGCGACCAGCATGCGGCTGCCGGTTGGAAGCGCGAGGTGGAGGGCGTGCATATCCAGCGGATCGCGTCGCCAGGCGATGGGTTGGCCGTCCACGGTGAAGCGCAGCCCTGCCAGCTTCTCGATCTGGCCACGTGGGGCATGATGGCCCGGCAGCCAGTCTGGGAAGAGCAGCACCAGCGGGCCGCCATCCTTCACCGGGATCGTCTGCCGCACGCTTAAAATACGTCGTTCGGTGTCGGTTGCGTCAACCTCCAGCTGCATGGTGCCGCCCGGCCAGGCAATGTCCTGCGCGACCGGGATCGTGCTGACGATTGGCTGGGCGATGGGAGCGGAGCGGGTAGGGGCGGCGACCCCGGTTTGTGGTGTAGCCAGCAAGGCAAACACCGCACAGGCTGGGAAGAGAAGGCCGCGCATCATGTCACTCCGCAACAGAATAAGCGTTCGACAATGGCGATGTGGGCGCCCCCCGTCCACCCCGCTCTGCGCATCAAGTGGCGATGGCGAGAACGGGGTAGAGCGATGCCACCAGCAGGCTCGCCATGACAATGTTGAAAGCGCGCAGCCGGGCGATGTTCGAGAGCCAGCGGCGCACGATGGTGCCGAGCCAGATCCATGCGGAAAGGCAGGGCAGGGAGACCAGGGCGAAAGCGCCTGCGATGATCGCAACCGAGGCGACGCTATGATCGGGCGCGTAAATAGTTACCGCAGCCAGGCACATGGCCCAGGCCTTGGGATTGACCCATTGGAATGCTGCCGCCTGCAAAAAGGTCATCGGTCGGCCATTGGCGCCTTTGTCACCCATCGATGTCGCCGTCGCGAGCTTGTACGCCAGCCACAGCATATAGGCCGTGGAGATGATCTTGAGCGCCGTGACCAGCATGGGGAATGTCTCGAACAGCGCGATGACGCCAATGCCGACCATGAGTGCCATGATGGTCACGCCCGCGCTGATCCCCAGCATGTGCGGCACGGTTCTGCGAAAACCGAAGTTCGCGCCAGCCGCCATGAGCATCAGATTATTGGGTCCCGGCGTCACCGTCATGACGAGGGCAAAGCCAAGAAGTGCGGTCAGGAGCGCGATGGTCATGCGATTGCTTTCAGACTATGGTTACGCAATAATGACGCAAGGGCGCCGCAATTTCTCGCCTAATAATTATCGATATACGATAATGGAGCAATGAATGGCCGAGATTGACCCTACCGACGGGCGAATATTGCGCGAGCTGAAACATCGAGCTGAAACATAATGCCCGAATCAGCAATGTTCAGCTTGCCGAACGGGTCAACCTTTCGCCCTCGGCCTGCCTTCGCCGCGTTCAGGAGCTTGAGCGGTCTGGCGTCATTCAGGGCTATCGGGTCATTACAAACCCGGAACGGACCGGTCGTGGCTTCATAGCTTATGTGATGGTCGGCTTATCATCCCACACGAAAGCTGCTCAGCAGAGTTTCGAACAGGCGATGGCCACGGCACCGGAGGTGGTGGAATGCCACAACATCACAGGCGCATTTGAATTTGTGCTACGCATCGAATGTGCGGATCTCGCAGAATATAAGCATTTCCATACCGAAATATTGGGGACGCGCTCCCATGTCACTTCCATCACCTCTTACATCGTGATGGAATCGTCCAAGGATGAGCGCGCCTCCTGATTTGGCTTCGCTGTTGAGGACCGCCCCTGAAAGCGCTTTCTGGCCTCGCTCAGTCCTCATCCATACCGGGATAGGCCTTGAAGGCGGGCAGATCATTGATGCCCGGCACCCAGTCGAGGCGCTCTCGCGTCAGGATCTGCGCTTGTGGGGGCACAGCGTCCGGGTCGTCCAGCGTGGCTGCCTGCACATCGATCAGGCCGGGTAGCACCTGCGGGTTGGTATAGAAAAGACCGGTGCCGCAGGTCGCGCAAAAGCTGCGCGTAACGCCGGGGGATGAAGCGAAGGTCTTTGGCTCGCCCTGCGTGACGATGACTTCACCTTCATCATAAGCTGCCCAATGAACGAATGGCGCGCCCGCCGATTTGCGGCAATCTGCGCAATGGCACAGCGCGGCATGTTTGGCCTCTCCGCTCACAGTGTAACGAATGGCGCCGCATTGGCATCCGCCCGACAGTTCCTGCGTCATCATGCTTCTCCGACATTGAGAATCGGAACATAACAGGTACAAATGGTTGGGGCAAGATGGCTCTGCTCGGGTTCGGGGCTTGTGGCTGGCAAAAATCGCCGCACTATTCCCGTGCAGCGCGAATGCCGCTAGAGGCCCCTCATGGCTAAAATCCAGACCCCAAGACCCATTCGCGGCACCCAGGACATGCTCGGCGAGAGCGCAGATCGCTTCGCCCATGTCGTCGAGACGTTCGAGCGCGTGCGCAAGCTCTACGGCTTCCGCCGCATCGAAGTGCCGATGTTCGAGCAAACCGCCGTTTTCTCGCGCTCGCTTGGTGAAACGACGGATGTTGTCTCCAAGGAAATGTATTCTTTTGAGGATCGCGGTGGCGACTCGCTGACGCTGCGGCCTGAGTTCACGGCTGGCATTGCGCGCGCCTATATTACCGAGGGCTGGCAGCAATATGCGCCGCTCAAGGTGGCGACCCACGGCGCGTTGTTCCGCTATGAGCGCCCGCAAAAGGGGCGCTATCGCCAGTTTCACCAGATTGATGCCGAGATCATTGGCGCGTCTGAACCGCTGGCCGATGCCGAGTTGCTGATCTTTGCCGATCATCTGCTCAAGGAACTGGGCATCAAGGAGGGCGTGACGCTGACGCTCAATACGTTGGGCGATGCGGAGAGCCGCGATGCCTGGCGCGCGGCGCTGGTTGCGCATTTTGAGGGGCACAAGGCGTCGCTGAGCGAGGATAGTCTCGCGCGGCTCGACAAGAACCCGATGCGCATCCTCGATAGGAAGGATGAGGGCGACAAGGCCATCGTCGCGAGCGCGCCGGATATAGATGCC
>CBIHKY010000129.1:0-7581 GCA_966205705.1 uncultured Alphaproteobacteria bacterium | reverse complement strand
GCGCGGTGCGTATCCAGAAGCTCACCGGCTATGCGCGCATGGCGGACATGATGCTGACCGGGCGCGCGCTGAGCGCCGCCGAGGGCGAGCGGGCGAACTTGTGCCAATATGTGGTGCCTGCGGGTCAAGCGATTGCGAAAGCGAAGGAGCTTGCGCTGAAGGTTGCCAGCAATACGCCCAACACCAATTGGGCGATCTGCGCCGGGCTACCCCGCATTGGCGATATGGGGCACGGCGATGGGCTGTTTTTTGAGGGGCTGATCGGCGGTGCCTCGCGCAATGGCGATGGTGTGAGCCGCATCAATGCGTTCGTGGAGCGCGGCGAGAATAAGGTCGCCAAGCCGGGCGAGAGCTGAACGATGGCGCTGCATGACATGGCGATCATCGGCTATGCCGAGACGAAGATCGTGCTCAAAAGCGAAGTGGATGTTTGGGAGCTGGGCGCGGAGATCCTCGACCAGCTGCTGGAGCGCACCGGCTTTGAGAAGGGCGAGATTGATGGCCTGATCCTTTCATCCTCATCGACTGGCGCTGGCAATATCTTCTGGTCGCAGACCACGGCGGATCAGCTCGCGCTGGAGCTGAACTTTTGCCAGACGGTGGATATTGGCGGGAGCTCGCCGGTGGGCGCTGTGGCGCGGGCGGCGGCGGCGATCGATGCCGGGCTATGCGAGACGGTGCTGTGCCTGTTTGCGGACACGGCAGTCGCGGAGAATAATGGGCGACCGCGCTCTTATGGGGCGGAATGGACGACGCCCTATGGCTATCTGGGTGCGCCAATGGCGTTCGGGATGCTCAGCCAATATTATGATGAGAAATTCGGGCTGGATAGCCGCGCGCTTGGCAAGCTGGCGGTGGCGCAGCGCGATCATGCGATTTTGAACGAGAATGCCTGCGAGAAATTGCGCAAGCCCATCACCATCGATGATTATGTGAATTCACGGATGATCAATGATCCGATCCGCCTGCTTGATTGCGTGATGCCATGCGATGGCGCGAGTGGATTGCTGATCACGCGGCGTGATCGCGCTGAGCGGCGGGGGATCACCAAATGCGCGGTGCCGCTGGGATATGGCGAGCGGACCAATGTGGGCGCGGGGAGCGCGATTGTCGATCCGACGCTGACGGGGCATCGGCAGGCGGGGGAGCGGGCGTTTGCGCAGGCGGGGTTGAAGCCGGGTGAGATTGGCTCGTTCCATCCTTATGATGACTTCATCATTGCGATCATGATGCAATTGGAAATGCTGGGTTTTTGCGCGCATGGCCAAGGCGCGGCGTTCATCCATGATACGGATTTTCTCTTCTCGGGCGATCTGCCGCTCAACACGGGCGGTGGGCAGATTTCCGCCGGGCAATGCGGATTGGCTGGGGGCGGCACCAATTTGATCGAGGCGGTGCGGCAACTGTTCGGCGAGGGCGGGCCGCGTCAGGTGAGGAACAGCGCAACTGCGCTTGTCACGGGGATTGGCGGCATTCCCTATGGGCGCAACTGGAACAGCAGCACCGTGCTGATCCTGAGTGCCAACGCATGAGCGCGTTTAACGACCTGCTGGGCATCGACCGGCCTCTACCGCCAGAGCGCAGCTTTTCGCGACCCTATTGGGAAGCGACGCGCGAGAAAAGGCTGGTCATTCAATATGATCGGGCGGCAGGCGCCTATCAATTCTATCCGCGCCCGACGAGCATCTACACCGGGCGTCGGGGCGATCTGGAATGGCGCGAGGTTTCCGGCAAGGGCGCGCTGTTCAGCTATACCGTGGTGCGCCGCGCGCGCCCGCCATTCCGCGATAAAGAGCCTTATGTGGTCGCGATGATCACGCTGGATGAGGGCGTGAATGTGATGAGCAATCTCATCCATTGCACGGAAGAGCAGCTTGCGACCGGGCTGCGCGTGCGACCTTATTGGGAGCCGCTCGCCGATGGGCGGCATTTGCTGCTGTTCGAGCCGGATGCATGATTGCCGACCTGCCCTATCGGACCGTGAATGGTTGGCAGGGTAAGCTGGATATCTATCTACCGGAGGGACCGGGACCGTTTCCGGCGCTTCTCTATCTGCACGGCGGGGGCTGGAGGATGGGGAGCAAGGCCGCCGCTGCAATCCATGCGCCATTTTGGAATGCGATGGGGTTAGCGGTGGTTGCGCCGAGTTATCGCCTGACGGATATCGCTCCGGCGCCTGCCGCTGTGGAAGATGCTGCTGCGGCGCTCGATTGGCTCAGGGAACATGGAGCAGAGTATGGCATCGATGCAGATCGGTTGCTGATCGGCGGCCATTCTGCGGGAGCAACCTTAGCACTGGCCGTGGCCTATTCCGGGCGCGGTGCAATCAAGGCCGTTGTTGCGTGGAGCGCCCATGCCGATCTCGTCGCCTATCATGCGGATCGCATCGCTGCCGGTGATCCGGTCGAATGGCTCGCGACATCTGCCGACCCGGAGGGATGGGCGCGAGACTTGTCTGCGCTCAATCTCGTTCGGGCAGGATTGCCGCCAACGATCCTCATCCATTCCGATCGCGATCCGCGCGTTCCCTATGAGGCTGTGTGCAGGCTTGAGGCTGCCCTTCACGCTGAGAATGTTCCGGTTGCATTGGTGACGATGCGGAGTGATCATCACTTGCCTGCCGATCACCCGACCGCAGAAATTGCGCGGGCGCATGCTGAAACGCAGGCGTTTCTTGCGCGGTGGAATATCGTTGCCTTAAACAACAGAGTTGTTGACATCTCCATGGTCGGCATGAAACACTCCGCCTAACAAAAGGGCCTAAAAAGGCTCGGGATAATCTAGGAGCGAGTGAGCGATGGCATCCACCCTTCCGACCGGCAAGCGCTATCCCGGATGGTGGGTTGTGGCTGCGGGCTTCGTCATCTTCTTCTTCTCCTTTGGCGGACCGACCTATTCCATGTCGCTCCTCTATAATGAGGTGATCGCCGAGTTTGGCTGGACCCGTGCGGAAGCGACCGGCATTTATGCCTGGAAGGGCATCACCGGGGCGGTCGTGGCGATCCTGCTCATCGGGCCTGCGGTGCAGCGCTTCGGGCTGAAGCCGGTGTTCCTGACCGTGCTCGTCATCCAAGCGCTTGGCTTTTTCACCTTCCTCAATGTCAGCTCCATCGGCACCTATTTTCTCGCGGGATTCCTGATCGGGCTGGGGCAGGGGGCGGTGCTTTTGTGCATCAAGCTACTCGTGGCGCGCTGGTTCATGCGCAATGTGGGACTGGCGGGCGCGATGGCGCTGGTGGGGTCGAGCGCTGGCGGCGTCATCTTCCCCATCGTCATCGCCGCGCTCATCCCCGATCTTGGCTGGCGCATGACCTATGCTCTCATCGGCGTGACGATCCTTCTGGTGTCCGTGCCCATCGTCATTTTCGTGAAGCAAGACCCCAGCGAGGAGGATTTGCTGCCGGAAACCGCCAATGAAAAGGGCGTGCGGCCGAGCCCCGAACTGGTCATCGCGACCCGCGCTGCCGATCTCCCGGAGACCTATGGGCAGCTGATCCGCAAGCCGATGTTCTGGGGCATCGTCACGGGCGTGTTCATCATTGCGGCGGTGGATCAGGGGCTGTTCCAGAACATGCAGCTGTATTTTGTGCAGGAAGTTGGGCTGACGCGCTCGACGGCGGCCTGGCTGCTCTCGCTCACATCGCTGATCGGCCTTGCTTCCAAGTTCATCGCGGGCAAGTTTTTCGATGTCTATTCGGTGAAGGGCATTGCCGCCTGGTATCTGCTCATCGCGGTCATGGTGTTGCTGGCATTTCAGGTGTCGAGCCTGCCCACGGCGATTGTGTTCGTCTGTGCGCTCGGCCTCGCGCATGGCGGGCTGGTGTGTGAGGGGCCAGTGCTTGCCAAACATGTGTTTGGACCGCGCAATATGGACAAGGTGCTGCCAATCGTCACCGGCTGCTTCGCGCTGGGGTCAGCGGCAGGGCCGGTGTTGCTCGCCTATATTTTCGACGTGTCGGGCCATTACACCTGGGGCTTCGCCTTCTTCGCCGCGATGGCGCTGCTGGCGGCCTTCATGCTGACCTTTGTGCGGCCATTATATCGCGATCGTCTGCGCGCGGTGACGGCGGCCAGCAACGGCTGAGAGCGGCGTTCGCCTAAGAAATTTCCCGAAATATTGTTGTCATAAGCATCAATATTGTTATTGATGTCGACAATAGTCGAAACCGGCGTTGGGAGTGAGTGAGAGGATATGGCGCAGATCGTATTGGGCATGTGGACCTCACATGGCCCCTCCCTCTCCACCACGCCCGAGCAATGGACATTGCGGGTATCGGCGGACCTCAAGCGGAAGCATCCTTTTCGTGGAGAGGAGCTTAGTTTTGATGAGCTGGTGACCCTGCGTAAGGATGAAGGGCTGGAGGAAGCCAGCGCATTAAGCGAGCGGGAATTGCGCTCAGCCTCTTGCCAGCGCGCGATCGAGGAGATGGCCGAGCGCTTTGCGGCGGCGAAGATCGACGTGGCGGTGATTATGGGGAATGATCAGCGCGAGCTGTTCCTTGAAGATATTACGCCTGCGATGACGGTATATCTGGGCGAGACGATCTGGGATCAGCCCGCCACGCCCGAGCAGGCCGCGCGGATGCCGCCGGGCATTCATGAGGCGGAGTGGGGCCATAGCCCGCCCGAGCGGCGCGAATATCCCTGCCAGCCCGAGCTTGGCCTGCATGTGTGCAAGACGCTGATGCCGCAGGGATTCGATCTCGCGGTTTCCAAGAAGCTCCCGGAGCCGGTGGGGCATTGGTCGAGTGGTGCGCCGCATTCGCTGGGGTTCATTTATCGGCAGATCATGCGCGACAAGGTGGTGCCGAACCTGCCGATCCTCATCAACACCTTCTTCCCGCCCAATCAGCCGACAGCGCGGCGCTGCTTTGAGCTGGGCAAGGCGGTGGGCGCGGCGATCCGTAGTTGGGACAAGGATGTGCGGGTGGGCGTGTTCGGCTCAGGTGGTATGAGCCATTTCGTGATTGATGAGGCGTTTGACCGGATGTTTTTTGAAGCGCTGCGGACGCGCGATGCGGAAGCGCTGTGCGCTATTGAGGACAAGCATCTGCAATCCGGCACGTCCGAACTCAAGACATGGATCGCGGCTGCGGGCGTGCTGTTCGACACGGACTTGCAGGGCGATGTGGTGGGCTATGAGCCTTGCTATCGCTCGGCTGCAGGCACCGGAACCGCGAACGGCTTTGTGGCCTGGCAGTGAGAGAGATTATGAACGATTCCTATGTGGAGCGGCTGCGTTTGCTCGATGCCTGCGCTGTTTCCGACACGATGGACAAGCTTGGGCTGGCGGGCTGCGTGACGGGCTTGCGCTCGGCCTCTCCGGGCAGGCGGATTGCCGGGCGAGTGCATACGGTGAAGCTCAAGGCAGGCAATGCGCCTGCGGACCGCCCGCCGGTGCATCTGGGCGCGGCGGCGATTGATGCGAGCGGACCGGACGATGTTATTGTGGTCGAGCAGCGCACTGGCATCGATGCGGGCTGCTGGGGCGGCATCCTCTCGCGGGCGGCACAGCAGAAGGGCGTGGCGGGCGTGATTTGCGATGGGATGGCGCGCGATGTGGATGAGGCGCGGGAGATTGGCTTCCCCATATTCTGCCGGGGCTACACGGCCCGCACGGCGCGCAACCGCGTGTATGAGGATGCGACGGATGTGCCGGTGGCGGTTGGCGATTTCACCGTGGAGCCGGGCTTTTACGCGATCTGCGATTCCAGCGCGGCGGTGTTTATCGCGCCCGCTGATATCGCGCGTGTGCTCGATGCCGCCGAAGAGATTGTGCGCAAGGAGGCTGAGATGACGCGGCGGCTTGAGGGCGGCGAGGGCGCCTCGGCGGTGCTCGGCGCGAATTACGAATATATGCTCAAGAGCGATTATATATGAGCGATGACCGCAATGTCGCGCGCGCGGGCGTGCTGGATACGGCGACGCTGAGCGATGCGCTGGATCGGCTGGGGATTGTCGGCCAATGCTACAGGATCGCCGGGCGCGATCCGGATTTCCGCATGGCGGGCAGGGCCTACACCATGCTGTGCGGCCCCGCCTCCACGCCGCCCGGAACGGTGGGCGATTATATCGATGATGTGCCAGCCGGGCATGTCGTGGTGATCGACAATGGCGGGCGCGATGATGCGACCATATGGGGCGATATCCTCACCGAGATTGCGCATCGGCGCGGGCTTGCCGGCACGGTGATCGACGGGATCAGCCGCGATGTGTCGCTGTGCCGCAAGCTTGGCTATCCGGTGTTCAGTCGAGGGCACTGGATGCGGACTGGCAAGGATCGCGTGCAGGTCGAGGTCGTCAATTGCCCGGTGAATATCGGCGGCGCGCGGGTGACGCCGGGCGATATTGTGCGCGGTGATCCCGATGGCGTGATCGTCATCCCCCAAGCCCATGAGGACGCCGTGCTGGACGCGGCGGAGGAAATCCACGCGGCAGAGGAGCGCATCCGCGAGGCCTGCCGATCGGGCATTCGGCTCGATGAGGCGCGGGCGCAGTTCAAATATCACCAACTTCAGACACGCCAGAAATAGAAGGAATATCCTATGATCATCGACTGTCATGGTCATGTCAGCGCGCCTGTCGAGCTCTGGGCCTACAAGGCGAGCTTGCTGGCGCATCGCGGATCGCATGGGCGCGGCGGCGTCAAGGTGACGGACGAGCAACTCATCGCCGCCGCGCATCACAAGGAGACCTGGCCAGACGGGCATGTGCAGCTGCTGCATAATCATGGCACGGACATGCAGCTGATTTCACCGCGCCCCTTCCAGATGATGAGCTCGGCCAAGCCTGCCCGCGTCGTCCACTGGTTCTGCGAGGAAGTGAACACGCTGATCCATCGCCAATGCCAGCTGCTGCCCAACCTGTTCATTCCGGTGGCGGGCTTGCCGCAGGTGGCCGGCGAGCCGATCGAGAATGTGTTCCCGGAGATGGACCGCTGCGTGTCGCTCGGCTTCAAGGGCTTTCTGTTGAACCCGGACCCTTATGAGAATGGCGCGGAAGAGGCTCCGGGCCTTGGCGAGCGCTACTGGTATCCGCTTTATGAGAAGCTTTGCGAGCTGGGCCTGCCTGCGCATATTCACGCCACCGGATCGCAATCCGAGCGCACGCCTTATTCGCTGCACTTCATCAATGAAGAGACGATCGCGACCTATAATCTGTGCACATCATCGGTGTTCGATGACTTCCCGGATCTCAAGATCGTGGTGAGTCATGGCGGCGGGGCGATCCCTTATCAGTTCGGGCGGTTTGAGAGCCAGTCGCGCCGCTCGAAGCATCTGTTTTCCGAGCGGATGGCCAAGCTTTATTTCGACACGGTGCTGTATACCGAAGGCGCGCTGCGGCTGCTGATCGAGACGGTGGGGCCGGAGCGCTGCCTGTTTGGATCGGAATGTCCGGGGGTTGGCTCGTCCATTGATCCTGCGACGGGTATCCAGATGGATCATATTGCGCCGTTCATCCAGAAGTTCGACTTTTTGAGCGATGCGGACAAGAAGCTGATCTTTGAGGATAATGCGCGGAAGGTGTTTAATCTGGAGGTTTGAGCGGCTGATCTTTGCTCAGCTGGGCTGACGGCGCGCT
>CBIHKY010000128.1:0-7731 GCA_966205705.1 uncultured Alphaproteobacteria bacterium | reverse complement strand
CGTGACGCGGACCAGCATCAGCGGGTTCTTCCCGAACCATTTCGCCGTGTAGGCAAAGTGCCGGAAATCCGATTTGTCGATGCGCTGCTTCACGCCGAGACCCCTTGCCATCCGCTCGATGCTGGCGACCGCCGCATCGAACGAATTGCTCTGGGTGCTGACCGCAAAGCCCGCCTTCTTGAAGACTGCTTCGGAGCGGAGCTTACTGTCTTTCGCGAAAATCCCCGGCATTTCCATGCCGAAGCCGGTCAGGGGATAGAGGACGAAGCCCGGCCTGTCGGCGCCAGCGGCGGCGAGTCCGGCGATGACGCATGCGGGTACATCACCGCTCCCATTCTTGGCGATATGGAGGATATAATCGTCGAGCAGCGAGCGCCCGATGTAGAACTCATTGGACCACAATGTGCGCGCGATCGCCGCGCGGAGCTGCAGGATATGATGCTCGATCGCCTGGCGATCCTTGGCCGACAGCTTCTTCTCGTCCGTGACGAGATCGTCGATGCTGTCGAACTGGCTGAGCAGGTTGTGCTTGGCCTTCAGGAAATCGTCGGACTGTTTGAGCTTCTTGCCGAGCGTGACAGTCAGGCCGCCGAGCGTCGCGGTCATTCGCCGCCCTCGCTCTTGCGGGACGCCTGCCATTGCTGTGCTGCCACCTCGATGTCGAAATTCTCGATCGACAGACCCACGATCGTGTTGATGAAGGTCTTCGCCTCGGCAATCACGGCCTCCGCCTCTTCGGGATTGCTGAAGGCACCTTGATGTACCACCGCATTGCGCACCGCGTTGATCTTCTCGGCCGATGCCTTGAGCACCTTGCCGATCGGGCTCTCGTCCGGGGTCGCGAAATAGACCGGCACGAAGAGCCGGGTTACCTTGAGCGGCAGGCCGTTCGCCCAGCGCAGGAACATGTCGACGATCGTGTCATCAAATTCGGTCTTGCGAGCCCATTCCGTCCGAATGGCGTAGTTGGCCGCGATCTCCGCTGCCGTCGCGCAACGGACAATCGCCGCAGATGGCTCTTCTCGAAGGTGTAGTCCGGATAACTTGGTCCACTGTGACTGCAATTTTTCGAGATCGGTGCGCTCATTGTAGGGCTTCGACGATTTCTTGCGATGCGCGTTACCGTTTGCCTTGGTCATCTGCCCCCCCAATTTTGCCGCACTCTGAACCGGACAATCTCTTCAATATCTTTTCTACAGCGAAGGTATAGCGTGCGATGCTCGGGCAGGTTGATCGGAAAAGCCCGGCGCCAAACAGGGGGATTGAATGACCGCAGTCGCGGCGACGAACGTCTATTACATCAAGCTCGGCCGGGGCGGCGATTGGGAGGCCGAGAGCATCCGCGACGGCGTGCTGCGCTTTGGCTATCGCGAGGCGCCGCACGATCTTTGCGTAGCGGGCGACTGGTCGGGCGTCTGGGAAGCGATGAAGGAGCGCCGGGGGGACGCTGGCGCGGCGACCCGCGATGTGAAGCAGATTCGGGCATTCTACGAGAGCGCCGAGGATACCATCTTCATCACCTTTGTCGGCGGCCTGCTCTACTGGTGCCGGCCGGCTGGCGACATTGAGATCCTGTCGGACAATAGCCACCGCCGCGCGACGCTCGATGGCTGGCACAGCACATCGATCGGCGGGAGCCTGCTGACGACCGATCGGCTCTCCGGGCGATTGCTCAAGGTCCAGATGTTTCGCGGGACGATCTGCGACGTGGGCGCGGCCGACTATCTGCTGCGCCGACTGAGCGATGAATTATCTCCAGAGGTGGCGGCAGCCGAAGAGGCGGAACGCGCCCTCACCGCGGCGATCATTCCCCTGATGCGATTGTTGACCTGGCAGGATTTTGAATTGCTGGTCGATCTCGTCTTTTCGAGCAGCGGGTGGCGCCGGCTCAGCCAGGTTGGCCGAACCCAGAAGACGATCGATCTCGAACTGGTGCTTCCGAGCACCGCCGAACGGGCCTTCGTGCAGGTGAAATCCCAGGCCACGCGGGCGTCGCTCGACGATTATGTCGGTCGGCTCGCCGAAGCTGACGCGTATGACCGGATGTTTTTCGTCTGGCATACCGGCAACATCCCGGAGAACGGGGGGCCGGAAGGCGTGATCCTGCTCGGGCCGCAGCGACTCGCGCGGATGATCCTCGATGCAGGATTGTCGTCGTGGCTCCGGGAGAAGGTCTCGTGAGGCTCCACATATCTGCACTGTCGCTAGCGCGGCCTGCGCGAAAGGACTGAGCGTGGACTACGAACCTTATCCCGATGAGATGGAGGACGAGCCTCGCTATCGTCCAGTAGCGGACATCGGCCACGCCGAGCTCTACGAGGCCCTGATGACACTCGCCGGGTTTGGCGAGAACCCATTTCTGGCCATGCAGGCGAGCCAGCTGTGCCTGGTCGACAACATGCTCAACCGCGTTGAGCAGGAGATTCTGGAACGCCAGCTCGATGATGAACCGCCGCGCGGCCGGATGGCGCAGCTCTCCGCGCTGACGCCAATGTGGATCTATGCCGCCTATGAACTGCTGCGCACATGGCGCCAGCGGTGCGAAGAGGTGATCAAGCTCGCGGAAAATGGAGGGATCAGCCTGAAGGCGACGAACCTCGCACGGGAACTCGGCTACCGGCACTACGACCGGGAACTTCGGGCCCAGCAGCTTCGCGACGCGCAGGAGCGACCAGAGCTCGTCGATCAGATGCGGATCGACCTCCGCCGAACGGAAATGGGCTTCACCAGGCTCGAGTTCCTGCGCGTCGCGCTCGCCAAGCATGAGGTGAGCAAGAAGGGGAACAAGAAGCCCATCGCCTTCGCGCCCGGGCGGGCCACAGTCGACCGCCACTGCGGCGCGATGCAGTATGAGCTGAGCAACGGTGGCGCCATCATCGACTATGTTTCGCGCAGGGAGGTCGCAGAGACCATCCGATATATCCCGGAGTTGGAGAACCCGAGCGACGAGGATCTTGAGGGCTTTAGGGCCTACATGAATCCACCGGATGTCGAACCGCCGACTCTTTAAGATCACGAGTGCGCCTGCGATGTCGATGAGATGAACGGCCCACGGCAGAAGACGCTCGCGAGCTAGTCCGGGACCAGGATTTCCATCGCTGCGAGCTGAGCTACCAGCTCCGCCCTGGTGATTGGTACATTGAACCGCCATTCAAGCAGCCGCACACCGTGACGGGCCAGGAGCCCCCGCTTTTTCTCATCGCGCAATTGGGTGAGCTTGAGCCCTTCCTCGCCGCCAAAGAGCGCCACGGGCGCGTAGTGCTGCTGTCCCTGATACTCGATTGCAAGGCCCAGCTCCGGCACATGGATATCGACGGACTGCATGCCGAGGAAGGCCGGCCGCCATTGGTGAACCGCCGAGGGCCATAGGGTGCGAACGAGGTCCAGGAGGGCGACTTCGGAAACCCAGCCCAGTCCGATCTCAGGAATCGACCGCTCACGGCGGAACGCCTCTTCGGCCGCGACCATAGCGGTCGCAAAAAACGCCGATGCCCCCGTGTCGGCGGCGCCGATGTTGATCGAGAAGATCCGGCCACGCCGGGCACCATGGTTCGTGAACTGCGCCATATGACGCCGATAGGCCGCCCAGTCGGAAGCGGGCGGCATGGGCGGTATCATAGTCGACCCGAAATCCGGTCGAAGCCTGATCATCTCCTCCAGGACTGGCGGCTCCAGCGTGAATTGCGCATCGAGATGAGCGAGGAACGCCTCGAACTCCTCCAGCAGCCGCCCGACGATGAGCGAGGATTCCGCATGTCTGCGCGCCAGTATACGGATGTCCTGCGCGCGCAGGGGCGATCCAGTCAGGAACCTGAGATAGATGACCTCGTCGAAAAGCGGCTCACGATCGCGGCCTGGCACCGCATCGACCAGCGCCAGTGCCTCCTCGAGCCGGTCAGCTTCGGTGAGTTCCAGAACGCGCTGCCAATGCGGATCAGGGTCCCAGGGTCTGCCGTAGAGATCGGGGAGATCGTCCGGGAGACCGGTGCCGTCAGCGCCGCGCCATTTCTCGCCGAGCAGGCGCGCCTGCAAACCGTAGCCCCGGGCGCGCTGGTTATCCTCCCAGACACGAGCAATCGGCAGGGCCGGATCGAGAGGATTGGGCTCCCAGGATTGGCCTTGGGCGATCCCTTCCGGACGCATCACATAGCCGATGTCGAAGCCCGCGGCCGCGTAATCAGCCATGGCAAGATCGCCGATTGCTTCGACGATGCGCTCAAACAGGCAGACCTGATCTTGCCGAACTCCGATCGAAAGCAGGACGCGCCCGCGCGCCGACGTCTGTCGGGACAGGCCCGGAGCGTGGGCCGAAAGCTCGATGGCGCGCTGCCGCCGAATTCCCGGCCCTTCGAGGAAGTGAATCCGGTGGGTGATCTCGTCAGGGAAGTCGGGATAGGTCAGGGGGACCGGCGTCACCGCCTTGGGCACGCGCTTCTTGGGCGGCGCCTCTGGACCATATTCCGTCAGCAGCTCACCGCAGAGCGCCGATAGCCGCGCGAAATGGACGGCCGTCGGCGAGCCTGCGTCGCGTTTGCCAGCGAGCGTCGTGTAGAGCTTCTGCCACTTTGCCAGATCCTTGCGGTAGAATTCGCGGGACATCCGGCTGCGCAACGTGTCCTCGTGGAGCTTCGCCGCCTCACGGAACGCCTGAAGACCGGCATCTCCCTCTTCCGGTGACGGGGGCTTCAGCACCACGCCTCTCGCCTCGTCAGCCGAATGACGGCGAGCCGTCGGCCCAGCCGGACGCCTGCCACAGGATGTTGAACTGCTCCTGCAATTGCGGCTGCATCGGCGCGGCGAGATCGGCGACCTGAAGCTCAGGCAGGAAGAGCTCCGGCTTGCGGATCCTGCGGCCGCCGCCGCGGGCGCGCGTCAACTCGACATCCTCCACCCCGCGGAATGCGATGCCGGCGACGGCCGGACCGGTTAGCCCTACGTCCGCGAGCACGCTGGCAAGCCGGTCGAGATGCATAGCAATCGATGCTTCCAGCTCGCGGCCATCCACGAGGATTTGGGGATCATCATCGATCCGGGCCCCGATCATCGCCTCGAATTCGATCAACCCGGGGCGGACCAGGCGGGTACGCCACCGGGTCTCCGGGTTATTTTCGGTCTGGATGAGCGGCAGCCCATAGCTCCACCACTGACGCTCATCCGAATTCGACTGTACCCGGGCCTGGCTGTCAGGGGGAAAGCGCAGCGCCGCTGCAAGGGCGGTCTTGGGATCGAGGGTCGGCCGGTCCATCGCGGCCAGCGGCACGATGCGCAGCGTCATGCTGGGCATGGCGACGATCTCGGGAAGCCCGCCGCGCATGCGATCCATCTCCAATTCCGAAATCGCGGTACGCGCCGCTTCCCAGCGGTGATCGACCTGCGGCGCCGCAGGGGCCGGCGGCGCCACACGAATCCGGGAGCGCCCCACCTTCTCGAACGCATCGATCGCGCCGATCAGGGTTCCGGCGCGTGTATTGAGTTCCCGGATCGCGTCCAAAGTACTCTGCTGCATGCCGTGCCGCACATCATAGTCGGTCTTCGGCCAGGCCATGTTGGGGTTGCGGCCCATCACATGAATGCGCTCATAGACCAGCTCCATGAGGGACGTGTTCGCCGCGCGCAGCGCCATCGCAGCCTCCTGCAGGGCCGCGTCCTCGAAATCGAAGGCTGCACCAGTCCAGGTGGCTGCCATATCGTCTAGCGGGTCCAGCGCCTTGCGCGGATAGGGCGTTCCGAAATTGTGCTCGCGCAGGAACTGGCGCAGCAGCTCCGGGATCTGCAGGCGGTAACGCTGCAACAGTTCGACGTCGTGGGGATGCGGCTCGGCCGGCGGCGCAGTCGCCCGAAGGACCTCGTCGTCCAGGATCAGGCGAAGGGTGCTTTCCAGATCCTTTTGAAGCCCAGCCCGGGCCGCCTGACGCTCCTCGTCGGTCGCATCGGCCGGGCAGTGAAAGAGGATCGGCCGTTTGAAGTGGGTAAGGTCGAACGGAAGGGGATGCTCGTCAGGATGGCCCATGGCCGTGTTCATGACGCCGATCATCCTGCCCCACCCGCGCGATTTCAGCGCCCAGCCATGTTCGAGCAGGACGTTGGGGTTGGGCGAGAGCTGGCCCTTGGCGCGCGTGGCAACGTGCGTGAGGTCGGACAGGAAGGCGACTGCTCTGTCGATCTTGCCGAAGATGGTGTCCGCGAGCGGTGGCATCCCCGGCACATCCACGGTGTCACGATCGGCGCGAAGCTCACGATCGGCAGGGTCGACGTCCGCGTCTGCATTGACGGCTCGTATGGCGCGGTCGAGCGCCCACTGGATAAATCCGCGACCGACCCGGTTCTCCGTGTCGCTTTGCCAGGAATAGAAGATATGGTGCGGCATTCAGGTGGCGATTCTCGTCGTTATTGCGGACGTCCTCGCTAACATGCCTGCCTGGTCCAGGCATTAGCGACGCACTTCCCTCGTGGAATGATTGTCATCAATGACACTTTACCTGTTAGTGCTTGGTAGAGTGTCATTGGCGACATCTATCGGCAAATCACCGTCCAGTCCCGTTCAGGTCGGCGGCGGCGCCCGAAGACGCTCGATCAATGCATCCACTTCGTCCATTTCCGTCTCGAGACCGACCAGCGCCGCCCGCAATCGCATCAGGACGAAATCGTGCGGCAAGAAATGCCGGGCAAGCCAGCCACGCCGGTCAATATGAGAGATGCGACCGGTCAGCGATTCGATCGCACTGGCGCACCGGTCACGATCGGCGAGGGCAGTATCGATCTTGCGCTGCCACGCCCTCGTCCGCGCCTTGGCACGGCGTATGTCATCGCGCTCAGCCTTCGCGGCAATGCGTTGCGCTCTCGCCGCCGCCGCATTCTCGACCTGCTCGCACCTAGCGCGCTGCGCGGCCGCCCGCTCCTCGCGCTTCTCGAGCGCGTAGCGCCGGACCGCCGGGCTGCCCACCGGCCCGACCATGCGAACGAACCAGCTCAATCTGCGCCGCGCCTTGTGTTCGATCTGCGAAACACGCTGGCCGGAAAGACCCATGACATCGCCGATCTCGCGGAGCGTTCGGAGCCGGCCCCTTCCAAGCCCATGACGATGGCGAATGACGTCTTCCTCCTGCGATGTCAGAAGCGACAGTATCGTGTCGATCGCTGAGCCGTGTCCGGCCCGGTTCGCCGCCTCGAGCGCTTCGATCGCCTGCTGTCCCATTTCGGCGGCGCTCCCGAGAATGTCCATTCGCTGCTCCTCCTTCCGCCAGCAGGCGGCCACCGTCCAGCCGAGCGATCAAAGCGGTGCCAGCCGTGACACCATCGGCTGCGTCTTCAGATTTCCGCCCGGCCGACGGTGCAGATCGATGATACGGCCTGCCGCCGGCGTGAAGTCCATCAACCCGGCCACCGTCTCATAGGATGTGTTTGGCCCGAAATAGCGCTTCGCGCCGTGCCACTTCCGCCCCTCGATCAGGCGGACCCGGTACGTGCCCGCAGGCACCGGCAGGGACACCCGGTCATTGGCGGCAACATAGATCGACAGTGCATGGGTGTTCGTATCCGGGTCCACCAATTGCTCCACAGCGTTGGCATCAGCGGCCGCGATCGTGAGATGGCTTCGCGCGACCAGACCTATCACATTGCCCGCGACCGTTACCGATCCGCTTTCCGGAAACGGCTGCGCCGGCTCAAGATCAGGAATCCAGCCATGACGCTGCGCGTCCCCATAAAATGGGATTAGGATCAGCAGCAGGC
>CBIHKY010000127.1:0-7816 GCA_966205705.1 uncultured Alphaproteobacteria bacterium | reverse complement strand
CCGTGCCCGATCTGGATCAAGCACGAGATTTTTTCTGCGGGTTATTGGGGTTCGACGAGGTTGGCGGCGTGCCTGCCTATCCCTCGATCTTCGTGTCCGATGGCAAGATCCTGCTCACCCTCTGGCGCGCTGCCGATCCGGCCACCGCACGCGCTTTTGACCGGCGCACGAACATCGGGCTTCACCACCTCTCGCTTGCCGTGGCCGATGATGCGGCGCTGGACGAGGCGTGGGAAATGGTGCGCGCGTATCCGGAGGTCGTGATCGACGCGCCTCCTGGACCGATTGGACCGGGATCGGCGACGCGGCATTTTCTGATATTCATCCCAGGCGGCATTCGCATCGAGTTCGCTGCCCCATTTGCGTGACCTCAGCGTTGGATGGCATTTTGCGCGTCAAAGGGGGTCGACGTGAATAAACGGCGGCTTTCAAAAAGATTGGGCGCGCCCACGAGTGGCAGCTTGGTCGGCGGTAGCTGCCGCGGTCTTCAGATATTAGCCAACGACCGGTTTCGGCGTGAGCGGACATCTAATTGCCTGCAACAGAGCGACTTGAGCTGGTCGAGAGCAGCCGCAGCTTGGGAGGCAGACACTGCAAGTGGGCCCGCCAACATAGCGGCCATGGACAGGAGGCTCGCGACGCTGAACAGCGGTCATCCGTTCATGAAAAGATATGGGCCGTAAAGGCTCCCTTTCAGTCAGTCGGATTTACACCACCAGCCGCGTCGATATCTGCGCCCCACGGATCCTGTTGCGGCATCGCCGTGCCGTCCTCGGCAAAGTCCATCAGTTGATCGCCCTTACGGCTGTAGGTGGGCCACAACGGCCGGCCCGGACCGTTCGGATCGCCCTTCTTCGCAAAATTGACGATATATCTGCTGATCGTTGCGCTCATTGCCAGATCGCGCGGCGTGACCTTATCCCCATATTTAATCGCCGCTGTATCGAAGAAGAAGGGGATCTCGGTGGCATGTCCCGCACCCGGCTTGCCGACGGACTGGGCGACGTAGGAGAAGCGATAGGCGTAAACCGGCACGCTCTGCTTCGAGATAATGGCCGACGCGCTGCGTGCACCGGCGACCATGATGCCCGTCTTGCCGCCCATGTCTGCGCTCGTCGCGCCAATCATCATCGGGACTTTGCTAAAGCGGCCCGATTGATAAGCAGCAGTGGCATCGACCGCGATTTTGCCATCTACGAACGGGCTGGCGAATGTTGGTGCCGCGTCCGGCTTGAACAGCGCCATCATGTTGAGGCCGTCGGTTACTTGCTCGGCAGTCAAGGCGCGCAGCTTGGTCAGCGCTTGAGTATCCTCAACGGTAATGCCTTTCGACTGAGCAAAGGCCAGGCCGATCTGCTCAATGTCGGCCAGCCCCTTGCCGCTCATTGTGGCGCCCGCCCCGCCCGACATCACCACTGCGCGCGCGAACAGGCCTTTCGCGAGGGGTGATGTCACTAGCATGTGGACCGACATGCCGCCTGCAGACTCTCCGATGATCGTAACATTGTCGGGATCGCCCCCAAAGGTGGCAATGTTGCGACGGACCCATTTGAGCGCTGCGATCTGATCCATGAAGCCATAATTGCCGAGCAGGCCCCCGTCGGCTTTCTCTGCGGTGAGCAGCGGATGGGCGAAGGTGCCGAAGCGCCCGACGCGATAGTTGAAGCTCATGAACATCACGCCCTGTTTGGCGATGTTCGCGCCGGAATAGGTTGGCGGCGAGGCCCCGCCATTGACGAAGCCGCCGCCGTAAATCCAAACGATAACCGGCAGCTTCGCCTTGACCCCAGCAGGGCGCCAGATGTTGGCATAGAGGCAATCCTCCGCTGGCGGTGTGCCGAGCGGCGCAGCATCGCTCGGGAAGGGTATTTGCATACAATCATTGCGATAGGCGTCAGCCTTCCGGATGCCGGTCCATTGCGTCACGGGCTGGGGGGCGCGCCAGCGCAAGGCGCCAACCGGCGGTGCTGCAAAGGGAACACCCTTCCAGCTCAACACGGCATCTTCTGAGATGCCAAGCACGACTCCCCTGTCCGTCGCGACGCGCTCAGATTGCGCGATGGCGGCGGCGGGAAGCATGCAACTGGCTAGAAAGCAGCCAGCATAAAGCAGATAGTTCATCGGATCGGCACTCCAGCAAGCAACATCAGACATTTCTCAACGGAACAGGCGCGGTGCAAAGTCGGCAAGATAGCGCCGCCAGTTGACCCAGCTGTGTCCGCCAGCGCTCTCATTATAAATGTGGCTGATGCCATATTTGGCGAAAACGCCGCGCGTGGGGGCGGCACTATCGTAGAGGAAATCGTCCTTACCCATCGCAAAATACAGCAGTTTCAGCTCTTTCGCGCTACGCTTGAGCGCTGCGTCGTTAGCAACTTCAAAGTCGGTTACCTGCTTCACATTGCCCTGTATTCCAAGGCCCATTGAGAAGATGCCGATGCTGTGGAACAGCTCGGGATGGGTTAGCCCGTAGCGGATCGTATGCGCCCCGCCCATCGAGAGGCCTGCCATTGCGCGATGGTCCGCATCATTGAGGGTGCGAAAGCTGTTTTCGATCTTCGGCATCAAATCCTTGAGCAGGTCGCTGCCGAAATCATCATTCGCCAACATGTCCTCGCCCGGACGGTCTGGCGTGTGGCCAAAGGGCATGACGATGATCGTCGGCTTGGCCTTGCCCGATGCGATGAGATTATCGAGAATGTAATGGGCATGACCGATGCTGGTCCAGCTATCGTCGCTGTCGCCCGCCCCATGCACGAGATAAAGCACCGGATATTTGGTGGTGCCATTCATGTAGCCCGGCGGTGTATAGACATGGGCTCGGCGCTTGGCCCCTAGGGTGGTGGACCAATATTCGATCTCGCTCACCGTACCGTGCGGCACCGCCTGATTATAGGTCTGGAACGCGCCTTCAGGGCCAGTCACCTCGAACGTCGAGTTGATGCCCACACGCTCCTCCGACCAGGTCGTGCCTTGAGGATTGGGAACGCGTGCTCCATCGACCTGGAAGTTGAAGCGGTAGGTGTCGGCAGGCACGGGTCTCGTCGTGGTCACGCTCCACAGGCCGACCTCATCCTTGGTCATCGGCAGGCCGAAGGGCTGGCCTGAGGGGAAGCCCATCGGGATAACCTCGGCGATATCCGTGCTGGTAACGCGCACCTCTTGCGCAAACGGCGCGCAGATACGGAAGGTAACGCGGCCGTCCGGCAACGGCTCGACCGACTTATACGTCGCGGGCCCTGCGAAGAAGCCCTGCGGCAGGCATGTCTTTGCTTCTTTTGCAGCGGAAGCGGATCGTTGTGTCTCCTGTGCCGCCGCCCCACCTGTAAGGGCAACCGTCAATGCAATGAAAGCGAGGGCCGAACGCGGCATAAATATCTCCAGGAAAGTCAGATCAATATTTCAGGCCGAAGCCGAATTTGAATAGTGGGTTGGCAGCATCATGAGGAGCATCCGAGGCCTGAGCCTTCACTGCTGCCATTGAAGAGGGCAGTTCAAAAGGCAGCTTGCCCAGCGGCTTCGCTTGACCGGTGACGACAGCAAGCAAGGCTGCATCACTAACGCCGAAGTCTCCCAAAAGCCCTTGGACCTTGTCCGTCACATTGGTGAGGATGGCCGGCCGATCAAGAAACACGGACACGATCGTCGGCACCTTTGCGCTCGCTGCCACGATCGCATCGAAATCCTTGTTACCAGCCCGGAAGCTCAAATCCCCCTCGTGATGCATCTGCCCGAACAGATAGCGAGGGTGGAGCGTCTCAAACGGCGTGGCTGTCCGCACCAGCGCAATGTCCGCTTCGGCGAGCGAAGCGACCGGCACAAGGCCAGCCGCCCGAGCCGCATCGGCAGCGATACCGTGCAGCCAGACCTTGCGACCCGCCTTGAGCGGAAGCAATTCATTCTGGTTTTTCAAAAGCACGATCGACCGCCGCTGCGCATCGTCGGCGGCGGCCTGAAACGCCTTTGCACCCACCACCTGAGCGGCACGTGCAGGATCTACAAATGGATTTTCGAACAAGCCGAGCTCGAACTTCTGGGTCATCACCCGCAGGACGGACTGCTCAATCCGTGAAACAGAAAGTTCGCCTGATTTGACAGCCTCGACCAACAATTCACTATCATCGACACCGCCGAACTGGTCGATGCCAGCGTTCACGCCCTTCACAAAGCGCTGGCGCGGCGTCAGGGTCTCAACGCCCCAAGGCATGCCGAGAACAGGTGGCTGACCGGGCTCCGACCCTTCGACACATGCTTTGGGACAATCGGCAGTGATGAGCCAGTCGGACAGGATCACGCCATCGAAGCCATAGCGGCCACGCAGCAAATCTGTGAGTAGCCATTTATTGAATCCCCCACCGACCTGTTCGACGGGTTTGCCGTCAACAACCAGATTTTCCAGGATCGAATAGGTAGGCATCACACCGGCAGCTTTGGCGGCAAAAGCAGGCTCAAACGGCTTGATATGATAGGCGAAATTATTGGTCGGGAACGTGGCGTAGCGGCCATAATGATTGTGGCTGTCCCAGCCATCCTTGGCCGCGCCATAGCCTACCCAGTGCTTTACAACCACTGCGACGCTGTCCGGCCCCAGCCCGGAACGACCATGCTGAAAGCCCTCGGTATAGGCGCCGACCATTCGAGCCGCGAGATCGGCATCCTCTCCAAATGTGCCGGCAATGCGTGGCCAGCGCGGCTCGGTCGCCAGATCGGCTTGGGGCGATAAGGCCATATGGATGCCGACCGCACGATATTCCTGACGGACGATATCACCGAATGCGCGCATGGTTTTCGCGTCGCCAAGTGCGGCGAAACCGGGCGCCTCGGGCCATTGTGAAAATCCGCTGGATTGCACACTGGCGCCTGCTGTGAACTGGAAGTGATTGCGCGGATCCGTGCTGATCGTCAGCGGAATGCCCAGCCGACCGCCCTCAGCGATCGCCTGCATGGCATTATTCTGCGCGGCAAGCACTGGCGCTGGAGCGGCGAGGCGCGTGATTACGGCAGTGACGTTGTGGTCGACCAGCAGCATGCGAGCCGCCGCCGCATCGTAAGCCGATCCTCCGAAAGCGCCATTCGGGAAAGGCAAGCTGCCATGCATCATCGCGCCTGCCTTTTCCGCAAGCGTCATCTGCGCGACGAGATCGCGCGCGCGCTCCACGGCGGGCAAACGCCAGTCCTCGTAAGTGTCGAGCGTGCCATTGCGGTTGAGGTCGCGAAAACGCAGCCCGTCGACCGTGAGGAGTGGCACTGCCCGACTGCTCAGGACCGGCTGGACAGGATGACGTGGGAGGCCGGACGCGGCCCCCGAAACGATCGCCAGGGCGATCGCCGAGACGCGTGCGGCGATCTTACATGTCGTCATCTTATTCAACTCCCCTGCTCCCCGCTCGTAAGTCGGGCAGCGCTCATGCCGAGCACCGCCCGATTTCTCTTATTCTGCCACGCTCACTCGACTGATTTGCACCAGCCCAGATCGAAAACGGCGATCAAAATTTGAACCCGGCACGCGCACCGATCAGGCGAGGATCAGCGAATTCAGCCGTGGCATATTGCCCCTGCATCGCACTGGACAGCGTCACCTCATCCTCAATGTTCCGGACGAAGCCCTGAAGATACCAGCGATTATCGGGCGCACGGTAGGTAACCGTCACGTCAGACTTATGGAACGATGGCTGCACGAACTGGACACGGTTCGCCGTGTCCGAGAAGAATAGGCTGTCGCTAAACCGTATTACCGCTGCCGCTTCCAGATATCCGCCATTCGCCAGCGGGTAGGTATAAGTGTAACCCGCTGACCAGGTGAACTCAGGCGAGCGATCGAGCCTCTTGCCAGCAAAGCTTGTCGTCGGTGTGGGGTTGAACTCCGCATAGCGCGCATTGAGATAGTTGAAGCTCAGATTGACCCGGTTGTTCTCGTTGAGATTGATCACCGGCTCCACCTCGACACCGTCGATCTTGGCCCGCGCCGCATTGGTGGTGCGCTGGCAGGACGTGCCGGGGCCGCAAAACTCTCCCACCGCACTCAGCTGCAGTCCAGCATAATCATAATGGAATGCTGCGATGTTGAGCCGCAGGCTATTGTCCAGAAGCCTGAGTTTCACACCCCCTTCATAAGCGGTGAGCGTTTCAGGGTCATAATAAAGCGCGCCCACGACGCCGTTCGTGCAACCGGGGCCAGCTTCACAGCCATCATTGAATCCCCCAGCCTTGTAGCCGGTCGAAACCGACGCGTAGAACAGGCCAAGATCGGGCGCATCATAATCGACCCCAGCGCGCCACGTCACCTTGCTGAACGTTCGCTTCGCATTGTTGGTCTGGAACACGGCTACCGTCGCCCCGCTGAGCGTCTGGACTGTAGTTTGTCCAACGCGCGACTTTTCATCCTGCGAATAGCGCACACCGGCAGTCAGATGCAGATCAGGCGTCGCGTCGAACGTGATCTGTCCGAAAGCGGCTTTCGACTTTGCAATCGTAGGGTCCTGCGGAAAGCCGAATTTCAGCCCAGGTCCGGAGCCCGGACCCAGAATGTTCGGATAATTTTCCAGGAAGAACGCGATCCCCGAGCGCTCGTAAAAATAATATCCGCCGCTCTGGCCATGAAGCGGACTACCCTGCCCGAAGGCCAGCCTTAATTCGTGCGAATCCTGCCGATACTTGGCATCGAATGTGGTGGTGGGCAAAGCCGTAGGGCTCGCTGGCTGAGCAACGCCACCATTATATGATCCGCGCTGACGGATCGCCGCTTCGCGATGCGAGCCGATATAGGTTAGCGCGACGGGACCAAGGTTCCAATCCACCTGCCCCATCACGCCCCAGCTATTATTGTCGCGGATAGGATCCTGCACATCTCTGTAGAAGGTCCGCCTTTTATCTGCTGACGAGCCAGAATCGACATAGTCGATCATTTGATCAGTCAGCGCGTTCGCCGTTTGCGCAGCCGGGAAGAAATTGGAGATCGGGACGCCAATGCCGGCCTTGCCCCTCAGCTCCGAATAATCACCGCGTAGCAGAACCTTGATATCCGGGCTCACTTGAAACAGCGCGGAAAGGCGGCCCGACAGATTGTCCTTCGCGGGATCGTTCCTGAATTGACTGCCGGATGGTGCAATGACGAAGCTGTCGCGGCGGTCGTAATTCACAGCCGCACGGACCGCGATGATCTCGCCGAGCGGCACGTTCAGCACGCCCGTCGCATTGACGGAATTGAAGCTGCCATAGGAGGCATCGACCGTGCCACCTAGTTCAAACTGTGGACTGGACGAGATCAAATTGATGACGCCGGCTGTCGTGTTGCGGCCGTAGAGCGTTCCCTGTGGGCCACGCAGCACCTCAACGCGCTCCAGATCAAAGAAGGAGACTTCCTGCTGCTGCGGGCGCGCGATGTAAACGCCGTCCTGCAGAAACGCCACCGATGGATCGCCCTTTTCGCTGCTATCGGTGCTGGTTACGCCACGAATCGTGATCTGAAGGCCGTTACCGCGCGTGATCTGAACGTTGGGAACAGACTCGGTAAGTTGGGTGGGGTTCGTAATACCGGCCTGGCGCAAGCCCTCGCCCGAAATTGCTGTCATCGCGACGGGCGTTTTCGAAAGAAGCGAGGATTGGCGTTGTGCGGTCACCACGATGTCATCGGCATCAATTGCTGGGGACTGCGCGCCCGTCGGTGCCGATTCTCCAGCACGCCCGGCAGTCTGCCCGAAGGCTGGGCCTCCGACAGTGATTGCAATGCCCAGCACAAGGGCACTTCCGCTTACCTACTTGTGGCGTTGAAATTTCAGGGTCACCCTCCCCTTTTAAAGCGACCGCTCGTGCGGTT
>CBIHKY010000126.1:0-7881 GCA_966205705.1 uncultured Alphaproteobacteria bacterium | reverse complement strand
TCCGTCACATGATGATCCATGTGAACCTTGCCGTCCGGCGTCTCGAAGGCGTTCATCATGTGGAAGCTGGAGGCACCCTTTGGCCCCTTGAACCAGCGCATTTGCGACACATCGCCATAGCGCGGCATGATGCCGACATGATATTCCAGATCCTTGTCATGGATCCAGTGCGGCCCCTTCGCCTTCACGATCTCCAGATCGGACTTGGTCGGCTGCAGCGGGAAGATCGCGTAATGTTCCGTGATCAGAAAATCATGGACGAGGCTGCAAAATGGCGCATCGAACCATTGCTCCTTGACCAGAGTGCCTTGAGCATCAGTCCACCAATAAGCCATCGTCGTCGAGCAAAGCCCATCGGCCTCATAGCCGAAGACGAACATCTCCTTCGTCTCTGGATCGACGCGGACATGGGCAGTCATGGTGCGGGATTTCAATGCGCCGCCAAAGTCATAAGCGCCGATCGTTTCCAGCGTGTGTGGATCGACCTGAAAGCCGGGGCCATCCTCCTTGGTCAGGATGAGGCGGCCAGCATGCCAGACCGGCGTAGTGTTCGACACGGTGCCATCGATCCCATCGACCGAAGCATCATTCGTGAACGGATTGCGATAGCGCCCGAACAGGCGCTTGCCGGCAGCATTCTCCGCCTTCCAGCGCGGCGTCTGCACATATTTGATGTCATAATCGACCGTTCCATTCTCATTGAAGAGGATGCGGCTGACCATGCCATCATCGGAAAGTGCCGTATCGGGCAGGAAAAACGGCTCGAACTGCGGATCAGGCACTGCGCGGAAGAACGCACCGCGCACATCCGCCGGGATGACACCCTCCGATGCCTTGAGGCCCTTTATCGAGACTTCCTGGCCAACCGGCTTGTTAAGGCCGAGATAGTCCGGCGTCGCGGGGAATGGCATCTGTCTCTCCAGCTAAGTGATACAATTTGCCGCTTCTCTGCGCAGTTTGGGTGCCGCTGGCTATGACCCAGAAGGAAGTTCGTCTGGCCAGTATAGACGCATCGGGTTGGTGATGAGCAGCGTTTTCTGAAGCCCTGCACTTGGCGCGATGCGCGGAATCATGTCCACCAGATGGCCATCATCGGGAATATCATCCTGCATATTGGGGTGCGGCCAGTCCGTGCCCCAAAGCACCCGGTCCGAATAATCGGCCACCAGCGGCGCGACCGAGCGGGCGAAATCATTCCACGGGTCGCCGCCTGCATCAAGCCGATCCGGGCAGGTCGCCTTGAACCAGATGTCGTCGCGGGAATCGAGCAGGTTGCGGAACGCCTTCATGTCCGCGCCATCCGGCCCCTGCGACACATCCGGGCGGCCCATATGATCGATCACGAGCGGCACCGGGATAGCATCCATGAAGGGGCGCAGCTCTTCCAAAATATCCGCCTCGAAATAGATGACGACATGCCAGCCCTGCGGCAGCCTGCTGGCGACCTCCAGAAACTTGTCCTTGGGCGCATCATCGACCAGCCGCTTGAGGAAGTTGAAGCGAATGCCGCGCATGCCGCCTTCATGAAGCGTGGCGAGGCCGTCTTCCGAGATTGCCGGATCGACCACAGCAACGCCGCGCGCCTTGCCTTGCGACGCAGCGATGGCATGGAGCGTGGCGGCATTGTCCGTGCCGTGGCAGCTCGCCTGCACGATCACATTGCGCGCGAATCCGAGATGATCACGCAGAGCAAACAGCTTATCCGGGCCAGCATCTTCCGGCAGATATTTCGCCTTCGCGCTGAAGGGGAACTGCGCCATCGGGCCGAACACATGGCAATGCGCATCGATCGCGCCTTCTGGCGGCACATAATTGGGCTTGGATGGATTGCCGTTCCAGGAAATGATGCGGTCGGTCATCGTCGGTATCCTCTCAAGGATTAGGTCTGTTATTGCGGGGCGGCAGGCTGTGGGTCAGCCGAACACCACACCATCGAACAATTTGCGCGCGGTGCGCAGCATGCCCGCTTCGATTGGCTGGCCTGCTTCGTCGATCGTCACCACGCATTCGGTCACGCCCGTGGGATGCTCCACGCCGAGCGTCTTGGTCGTCCCTTCAGGCACGACAGCAACGCTTGCCGCGGGCGATCCTTCGATCAGGCAAGCGGTAGCGACGCTCACGGCACCCAGCACGCCGATTGAGGCGTGGACGCGATGGGGAATGAGCGAGCGAACCGTCACCGCTCCGCCATCCTTTGGCGCCGCGACGAGCATCATCTTAGGCACGGATTTCTCGGTCACATCGCCCAGATTCATCAGCGGTCCGCATTGCAGGCGGATCGCTTCGATCTTGGCTTTCATCTCCGTATTGCCATCCAGCGTATCGCGGTCTTCATAACCGGTAACGCCGACATCCGTGGCGAGGAACACGACGCAGGGCATGCCATTGTCGATCATCGTCACCTTCACGCCGTCAATCTCATCCACGCCATTGCCGGTGGGCAGCAGCGCGCCGCAGGATGATCCTGCGGTATCGCGGAAGGCGAGCGGAATTGGCGCTGCCGTGCCGGGCACACCGCTGATCGATGCATCACCGCGATACTCGACCTTGCCGCCGGGCGTGTTCACCGTCGCGACGGCAACCTGCCCGGTATTCTCCATGAAGATGGAAATGCGAGTCTGGTCGCCCGTTGGCTTCACCAGCCCGCGCTCGATCGCGAAAGGCCCGATGCCTGCAAGGATATTACCGCAATTTTGCGCGTCCGTCACAATCGCCTGATCGACGAACACCTGCAGGAAGAGATAATCGACATCCACGCCTTCGCGCTGCGACTTCTTCACCACGCCCACCTTGCTGGTCAGCGGATCGGCGCCGCCCATGCCGTCAATCTGGCGATCATCGGGCGAGCCCATCACGCGCAGCAAAAATGCATCGCGCTCGGCTATGTCAGCGGGCAAATCCTCAGCGAGGAAATAGCCGCCCTTTGATGTGCCGCCGCGCATCCACATGCAGCGTGCAGAGTCTATCGCCATGTCATTCTCCATTCGGTGCAGTCGCCGGGGCCTCAGATATATTTAAGGCCCTCTTTCTCAAGCCGCTCACGCATATTGTAGAGGTCAAGGCCCAGCACACCGTTCGCCATCTTGTCGCGCTTGTCGCCTTCATTAGCTTCACGCGCGCGCGCCGCTTCCAGCACCTTGGCAGCATTGGCGCGGGGAACCACGCACACGCCATCATCATCGGCCACGATCACGTCGCCCGGATTGACCAGTGCATTGGCGCAGACGATTGGGATATTCACGCTGCCGAGCGTATTCTTCACCGTGCCCTGCGCGGAAACAACCTTGGACCAGACGGGGAATTTCATCTCGGTGAGGTCGCGTACATCGCGCACGCCAGCATCGATGATCAGGCCCCTGCATCCGCGCGACTGCGAACTCGTCGCCAGCAAATCGCCGAAGTAACCGTCTTCGCAGGGGCTGGTCGGAGCGAGAACGAGGATGTCGCCTTCCTTGAGCAGCTCGATGGCGACATGCAGCATCCAGTTGTCGCCGGGCGCCGCACTGATGGTGATCGCGCTGCCTGCAATGCGCGCGCCGCTATAGATGGGCGTCATATAGGATGCGAGCAGGCCGGTGCGGCCCTGTGATTCATGGACCGTCGCCACGCCGCAGGCGGCAAGGCCATCGATCACGTCCAGCGGAGCCCGCTCGATATTCTGCACGACGATACCCATGGCTTTTCCTTCTCTTTCCCAAGAATGAGATATGACGCCGTTCAAAACGGAGTCTTTCGATGCCTGTCACTACAATAGTGATAAGGCTCGACTCAATCCCGTAACTTTACGCCGATCATAAGCTTCTGCTAAGTCTGCGCCATGCTGCCCTCCCGGCCCTCTCCGCTCAGCTTCAATTTGCGCCATCTCGCCGCCATCGCCTCCGTGGTGAATCGCGGCAGTGTTTCGTCTGCGGCAAGCACGCTGCACCTCACCCAGCCCGCCGTCACGCAGGCGATCGCGCGTGTGGAAACATTGCTTGATATGCAATTGTTCGAGCGGCGCACGGATGGCATGCTGCCTTTGCCGCCTGCCATTGCGCTTGCCGCGCGCGTCGAGCAGGCGCTGGAGTTGATCGGTTCGCGCCGTGTGACAATGGCGCAACTGCGCGCCTTTCTCGCCGTTGCGGATGCCGGTGGCTATGCCGCCGCGGCCGCGCGCACGGGCCTTTCCCAACCCACGCTCCACCGGGCGATCGGCGATCTTGCGCTCATCCTGCGCCGGCCTCTGGTCGAGCGGCGCGGCCGTGGCATCACGCTTACCGAGCCGGGCCAGCGCACGGCGCGGGCGTTCCGGCTGGCGCGGGCCGAACTTGAGGCAGGCTTTAACGAGGCGCTCGGCGATGCGCGCAGCGGCCCCTCGCGCATCATCATTGGCGCCATGCCGCTTTCCCGCGCACGTGTGCTGCCGCGCGCGCTTGCCTTGTTCAACGCGCAGGCGCCGGACGTCGAGATTGTCATCATCGAGGGATCGCATAGCGAACTGGCGGAATCCCTGCGCGATGGAAGCATCGACTTCATGGTCGGCGCCCTGCGCGATCCGCCGCCAGGGCCGGACCTCATGCAACGGGGCATGTTCCGCGATGGTGTGATCGCTCTCGCGCGCGCGGGTCACCCGCTTGCGCTCCAGCATGCGTCAGCAACGGGCGCAGCGCTGCCCCCGGTGGAAGCGCTGGCGCGCTATCCCTGGATCGTCCCGTCACCCGGCGCGCCCCTGCGGGACCGGTTCGAGGCGATGTTCCAAAATGCAGGGCTGGAGCCGCCCTCCGTCCCCATCGAATGCGGGTCCGTGATGATGATCCGCGAGATATTGATGCAGACCGATTTCCTGACATTGCTTGCGCCCGATCAGGTCTCGGTCGAGCGGCAGGCGGGCTGGCTGGTGTCGCTTGGCGAGCCGCCGGGTGACTTCATCCGCGAGATCGGCCTCACCACCCGCGCGCAATGGCGCCCCTCGCCTGTGCAGGCCGCTTTCATCGCGCAACTGGAGAGGGCAGCAACCGAACCATTCGCTTCTGCTTATGACGTCGGGGCCGATCAAATTTGCGAAATTTCGTCCGACAGGGCAAAAGAAGGCCTATGACTATTAGGATTGCCCTGATTGGATTTGGCGAGGCCGGTCGCACTTTTGCGGCTGCGGGCAATTGGCAGACTGATGCGCGCGTCTTCGATATCAAGACGCTGAGCGACAGCACGGCCAATATGATGCGCGCGGCCTATGCGGATTTGGGCGTGACCGGCTGCGACACTTTGGCGCAGGCGCTTGAGGGTGCACAGATCATTCTCAGCCTGGTCACGGCGGATCAGACGCCAGCCGCCGCGCGGGCAGCCGCGCAATTCATTTCCAGAGGCGCGCTGTTTTGCGACCTTAATTCCGTGTCGCCCGGCGCCAAGCAGGGCAATGCAAAGCTGATTGAGGCGGCCGGCGCGCACTATGTGGATGTTGCGGTTATGTCGCCTGTGCAGCCCGCCGCTCTTGCTGCGCCCCTGCTCGTAAGCGGACCCCATGCAGAGCGCGGCGCTGAAATGCTGCGCAGCATTGGCTTCACCAAGGTGCAGAGCAGCGGCGATAAAATCGGCGCAGCAAGCGCAACCAAGATGGTGCGCTCGGTGATGGTCAAAGGCATCGAGGCGCTGACGGCCGAAATGCTGCTCGCCGCGCAGGCCGCAGGCGTGACCGATGCTGTGCTGACCTCGCTCGGCGGCGACTGGGCGCAGAAAGCCGATTATAATCTCGACCGGATGCTCGCGCACGGCACCCGCCGCGCCGCCGAGATGGACGAGGTGGTGGCGACGCTGACAGAACTTGGCATCCAGCCGCTGATGACGCGCGGCACGGTCGTGCGACAGCGCGCTTTGGGCGCCATCCTCGGCAATGCCCCCATGCCGGAAGGCCTTGCCGCCAAATTTGCTCTAATTGACAGCAACACAGAAGATAAAATCCCAGGAAAGGCTGACCCTGCATGACGATGATTATCGATTGCCACGGCCATTATACCGTCCTGCCCAAGGCACATGACGAATGGCGTGAGAAACAGAAAGCGGCGTTCAAGGCCGGAGAAGCGGCCCCGCCCTATCCCGATATTTCCGACGATGAGATTCGTGAGACGATCGAGTCCAATCAGCTGCGCCTTGTCAAAGAGCGCGGCGCGGACATGACGATCTTCAGCCCGCGCGCGTCCGCGATGGCGCCCCATGTGGGCGATCAGTCTGTTGCGGTGAAATGGGCGCAGGTCTGCAATGATCTGATCGCGCGCGTGGTGGGGCTGTATCCGGACATTTTCGCAGGCGTGTGCATGTTGCCGCAATCACCCGAGGCAGACATGAGCAGCTCCATCGCGGAGCTGGAGCGTTGCGTCACGGAGCTTGGCTTCATCGGCTGCAACCTCAATCCCGATCCGAGCGGCGGGAAATTCAGCCATCCACCGCTGACTGACAAATATTGGTATCCCTTCTACGAGAAGATGGTCGAGCTGGACGTTCCGGCGATGATCCACGTCTCGGGCAGCTGCAATCCTGCGATGCACGCCACCGGCGCTTATTATATCGCCGCAGACACCATCGCCTTCATGCAGTTACTGGAAGGCAATCTGTTCAAGGATTTCCCGACGCTGCGCTTCATCATTCCGCATGGCGGCGGCGGCGTGCCTTATCATTGGGGTCGCTATCGCGGCCTTGCCGATATGCTCAAGCAGCCGAGCCTCGATACGCATCTGATGAACAATGTGTTCTTCGACACCTGCGTCTATCATCAGCCGGGCATCAACCTGCTCAATGAGGTGATCGAGACCAAGAACATCCTGTTCGGCAGTGAGATGGTCGGTGCCGTGCGCGGGATCGACCCCACCACGGGCTTCTATTTCGATGATACAAAGCGTTATGTTGATGCTTTGGCGATCACCGACGACCAACGTCACGCCATTTTCGAGGGCAATACGCGCCGCGTGTTTCCGCGCCTCGATGCCAAGTTGAAGGAGAGAGGCTTATGAGCGGCCCAATGGACATTCACGAATATCTTGCCCAGTTTGACGACATTCCAGGCACCCGCGTGTTCACCGCCAAGCGTGCACGCAAGGGCTATCAGCTCAACCAGTTCGCCATGAGCCTGATGAAGCCTGACAATCGGGAAGCCTTCAAGGCCGACGAAAGCGCTTATCTGGACAATTGGAACCTCACGCCCGCTGCCAAGCAGGCGGTGCTGGATCGCAATTACAATGCGATGATCGATGAAGGCGGCAACGTCTACTTCCTCTCCAAGCTGTTCTCCACCGATGGCAAGAGCTTCCAGTTCGCCGCCGGATCGATGACCGGCATGACGCAGGAAGAATATGCGCAAATGATGATTGACGGTGGCCGTTCGCCGCAGGGCGTGCGCTCCATCAAGGGAGGCTATTGATATGGCACGTATTACCGCTGGACTTACGTCGAGCCACATTCCTGCACTCGGCGCCGCCATGCAAACCGGCGTTACCGGCAATGATTATTGGAAGCCCGTGTTCGAGGGCTATCAGTGGGTCAAGGATTGGATCCAGCAGCCGGGCAATATGCCCGACGTTGTGATCCTGGTTTATAACGATCATGCGTCGGCCTTCGACATGAACATCATCCCGACGTTCGCGATCGGTTGCGCCGAGAGCTTCAAGTCGGCGGATGAAGGCTGGGGCCCGCGCCCGGTGCCTGACGTGATCGGCCACCCCGATCTCGCATGGCACATTGCGCAGAGCCTCATCCTCGATGAGTTCGACATGACCATCATGAACCAGATGGATGTCGACCATGGCTGCACCGTGCCGCTCTCGATGATGTTTGGCGAGCCTGCCGCATGGCCCTGCAAGGTCATTCCGCTGCCAGTGAACGTGGTCACTTATCCGCCACCATCGGGCAAGC
>CBIHKY010000125.1:0-7902 GCA_966205705.1 uncultured Alphaproteobacteria bacterium | reverse complement strand
CAGATCGCGTCCAACGCCGCATCATCGACAGCTTCGCCTTCCCGCTCGATTGGACCAGCTTCTATGAGCGCCCGGAAGAGCAGCTGCTCGGGGATTTCAATTGGGCACTGGCCAATCCGGGGCATGGATCGCCGCCTCCACCCCCAGAGCGCGCCGAGCGACTCCACCTCCACTATCCCGATTTTGCTGCCCGCTATGTCGAACTCCACCATGCCCTGCGGCAGGCTGAGCAGCGGCTTGCGATCATGGAGGAAGCGATTGCGACGGAAACGCGTGCTTCACCACGCACACCTTGGGCGCAGGTAAGCGACTGGTTTCATGGCACCGCCAATTATATCCACGCGCTTGATACAGCTGCGGAGGATTTGAGCCTCGCGCTTAAGCTGGAGCCAGATGATCGCACAGCGCGGCTGATCAACGCTCTGTCATCACGCCATCTATGCGAAACGGTGCTTGCAGAGACCGAGCCGCACTTGCTCCGCGCCCTCTCTCCCGATGGCAAGCGCCTCACGATCAATGCCAGCCTGCCAGCCACAAGCACGACTTTCCATCTGGCCTGCCAACTCATGCAATTCGAGTTGAGCGACCAGATGGACGAGATTGTCGATCAGGCAGGTGTCGAGCACCCCGCCGCTCGCCACCTGCTCATGCTGGCCTTGGTCAATTATGCCGCGGGCGCCCTGCTCATGCCCTATGGGGCTTTTCGGCAGGCGGCCCGTGTGATGCGTAACGATGTCGATGCGCTCAGCAGCAAGTTTGGCACCAGCTTCGAGCAAAGCTGCCACCGCCTCTCGACCCTCCAAAGGCCGGGCCAGCGCGGCGTGCCCTTCTATTTTTACAGAGTCGATATCGCTGGCAATATCACCAAGCGGCGCAGCGCAACCCGGCTGGAATTTGCCCGATATGGCGGCGCATGCCCCTTATGGAGCGCCCATGATGCGGTCGCTCGCCCCGACGAGACAATCCTCCAGTTTGCAGAAATGCCGGACGGAATACGCTATCTCAGCATCGCGCGAGGCATCGCCAAGCCGCTGGCGGGCGCCCACCAACACACCCGTCGCTACGCTATCGTGCTGGGCTGCGAGGCGACGCACGCTGCCAATTTTATCTACGCAGATGCAATGGATCTGGCCGCCGAATCGCCCGACCCCATCGGCCCGACATGCCGCCTGTGCCCCCGCTCCGGCTGCGCGCACCGGGCCTTCCCACCGCTCGACCGCGCCATCCATATCGAGCAAGGCGTGCGGCGGATCGTGCCTTATGGGATCGATTAAGGCAGCGTAGGCAAATTCGATGGCGGGCCGATAGCCATCGGGCATTCCGGTTTAAACCTGCCAGTCAGACGCAATAACGAAGCCGTCCCTCTTACCTTCTCCCTGGGGGAGAAGGATACGCAGCCTTGACGCCTTTGGCGGCTAGGCGAAGTTGGATGAGGGGATCCGCGCGATCCTGCGAAGTCCATGCCCCTCACCCAGCTCCGACTAAGCAGCAAGCTGGCAAGTCTGCGCATCCCTCTCCCTCAGGGAGAGGGTTTGAACGAATGACGACGCTTTCAAAACGCAGACGGTCATTCGACCGCGAATTGTCCACGCGGCCAGATCCTCAGCGCATCAGCACCAGTTCTTCCGCCATGCTCGGATGCAGCGCCACGGTGTCGTCAAAGTCAGCCTTGGTCAGCCCAGCCTTCACCGCAATCGCAGCCGCCTGCAAAATCTCCGGCGCATCAGGGCTGATCATGTGGATGCCCACAACTCGGTCCGTCGTCGCATCGCACACCAGCTTGTAGAGGCTACGCTCGTTGCGCCCGGCGAGCGTGAACTTCATCGGGCGGAAATCCGAGGTGTAGACCTTGATCGACCCCAGCTTATTGCGGGCCTCGCCTTCCGTCATGCCGACCGATCCGATGGGCGGATTGGAGAACACCGCCGAGGGGATATTTTCATAATCGACCGTGCGCGGATTATTGCCGAACACAGTGTCAGCAAAGGCGTGGCCTTCCCGGATGGCGACGGGCGTCAATTGCACCCGGTCCGTCACATCGCCGACCGCATAGATGCTCTCGAAATTGGTGCGGCTATAATCATCAACCTTGATCGCGCCCTTCTCCAGTTCGATGCCGACCTTTTCGAGGCCCAGCCCTTCAATCTTGGGTGAGCGGCCGGTGGCGAACAACACAGTGTCAGCCTCAAGCGGCTCCTTGCCGCCAATAAACACCTTGTTGCCGCCAATAAACACCTTGAGCGAGCCATCCTCATTCTTCTCGATCTTTTCGAGCGGCGCGTTGAACTTGAAGTCGATGCCCTTGGTGATGCTGATCTGGAGCAGCCGGTCGCGAATCTGCTCATCATAGCCGCGCAAAATCTGGTCGCCGCGCAGCACCAGCGTCACATGCGATCCAAACTCGTGGAAAATCCCGGCAAATTCATTGGCGATATAACCGCCGCCGAAAATCACGACGCGCTTGGGCAGCTTCTCCAGATGGAAAACCTCGTTCGAGGTGATGCCATGTTCGCTGCCCGGCGCCTCCGGAATCGAGGGCCAGGCGCCCGCTGCGATGAGGATATATTTGGCTGTGACGATCTTGCCGCTCGCGAGGCGCACCTCATGCGGCCCCTCGATGCTGGCGCGCTCATGGAAGGTCGTCACCTTATTATTATCGAGCGTCTGCTGATACAGCCCCTCAAGCCGCGAAACTTCGCCAATCACATTGTCGCGCAGGCGCGGCCAGTCGAAGCTGCATTCCGGCACATCCCAGCCAAAACGCCGGGCATCCTTGAGATCTTCGGCAAAATGCGCGCCATAAACGAGCAGCTTTTTCGGCACACATCCACGAATGACGCAGGTGCCACCAACCTTATGCTCTTCTGCCACGGCAACCCGCGCGCCATGCCCCGCCGCCACGCGCGAGGCCCGCACGCCGCCAGAGCCCGCACCGATCACGAACAGGTCGAAATCATAATCGCTCATGGCATTCCCTCGGTGCAGACTGATTGATGGGGCGCATATGGGATGGAGCGCACCTAGGGGCAAAATGTTTTTGCTTTCGATGTTGATAGTGTCCGGATCAGGACGATATAAACAAGACGTTGCATGGCTGTTCTGAACAAGGCCTTGCCTCTAGCCTCTTGTCACGCCCTTTGCTTGGCACTAGGGCTTCATCCCGAATTGACAAAAAACTAAGTGAAGGACCACCCATGAGTGAGACCGCAGATCGCGTGAAGAAGATCGTCGTCGAGCACCTCGGCGTCGAGGCGGAAAAGGTGACCGAAGACGCGAGCTTCATCGACGATCTCGGCGCAGACAGCCTCGACATCGTTGAGCTGGTCATGGCCTTCGAAGAAGAGTTCGGCGTTGAAATCCCGGACGATGCCGCTGAGAAGATTGCGACCGTGAAGGACGCGATCGATTTCATCGACGGCAAGCAGTAAGATTCATGTGCGGCAGCCTGCGTTCGCGCGGGCTCGTCCGACCAGTGAATGTGAAGGGATACGGCTCTCCGGTCGCGGGTTCGCTCGCATGAGGGGGGCCGTTTCCATTTGTCGGGCGGGTCAGTTTGTCCCGGCAGCACGGCTTTTACAGCCAGCGTTTGGATTTTAGGAGAGTGACATGCGTCGTGTCGTCGTAACCGGTCTCGGCATGGTCTCGCCCCTGGGCGGCGACGTTGAGACGAGCTGGGCGAACATCATCGCCTCTCGCTCAGGCGCAGGCCAGATCACGCATTTCGATGCCACGGACTATGCGTGCCGCATCGCTTGTGAAGTGAAGCCCAAGGATCATGAATGGGGCTTCGACCCCAATCTGCGCGTAGACCACAAGGTTCAGCGGCAGGTCGATCCGTTCATCATTTTCGGTATCGATGCCGCAGGGCAAGCGCTGGAAGATGCAGGGCTGACCGAGATGAGCGAAGAGCAGCGGCTGCGCGCCGGTTGCTCGATCGGTTCGGGCATTGGCGGCCTCCCCGGCATCGCCAGCGAATCGATCGTGCTGCATGAAAAAGGCCCACGCCGCGTGTCGCCGCATTTCGTGCACGGCCGCCTCATCAATTTGATCTCGGGTCAGGTCAGCATCAAATATGGCCTGATGGGGCCTAATCATGCTGTCGTGACGGCCTGCGCCACGGGCGTTCACTCGATTGGCGACGCTGCGCGCATGATCGCGATGGACGATGCCGATGTGATGCTCGCAGGCGGCGCAGAAGGCGCGATCTGCCCGCTCGGCATCGCAGGCTTTGCACAGGCGCGTGCGCTCTCGACGAGCTTCAACGACACGCCGGAAAAAGCCTCACGCCCTTATGACAAGGGCCGCGACGGCTTCGTCATGGGTGAAGGTGCAGGCGTTGTCGTGCTCGAAGAATATGAACATGCCAAGGCGCGGGGCGCGAAAATCTACGCCGAAGTGATTGGCTATGGTCTCTCGGGCGATGCCTATCATGTCACGGCGCCGCATCCGCAGGGCTCAGGCGCCTTCCGTGCGATGGAAATGGCGATGCGCAAGTCCGGTCTTGCGCTGGCTGATATCGATTATGTCAACGCACATGGCACCTCCACCCCGCTTGGCGACGAGCTGGAGCTGGGCGCGGTGCGCAGGCTGTTTGGCTCGACGCTCGACACCATGTCCATGTCCTCCACCAAATCGGCGATCGGCCATTTGCTGGGCGGTGCTGGCGCTGTGGAAACGATCTTCTGCATCCTCGCGATGCGCGATCAAATCGTGCCACCAACGCTCAATCTGGATGATCCGAGCGATGGCTGCGCGGGCGTCGATCTGGTTCCCCATGTCGCCAAGCAGCGCAAGGTGCGGGCCGTGCTGAACAACAGCTTCGGCTTTGGCGGCACCAATGCGAGCCTGGTGCTGAGGCCGGTCTGACCGCTATGCGCCGGGCCGGACTCACCGTTCTTGTCCTGATCCTGGCGGGGTTGGCGCTGGCGGCGTTCAACTTCGTCAATGGCTGGACGAGGCCCGGCCCGCTTGAGGCGGATGTGACCATCGTGGTGCCGGAAGGCGCGACGCTGCGGGTCGCCGCGGCCAAGCTGGAAGAGCAGGATGCGATCGGGTCCGCTGAGGCCTTTCTGGCCCGCGCACGGCTGCTGGGGGATGATGGCGCCATCAAGGCGGGCGAATATCGCATCCCCAAGGCGACCAGCAATGCGGGCATCCTTGCGATCCTGCAGAGCGGCAAGACTGTCAATTATCTGGTCGCGATCCCCGAGGGCATGCCGTCCATCCTCGTCCATGAGCGGCTGATGGCGAACAAGGATCTGACTGGGACCATCGCGGTGCCTGAAGAAGGCTCGGTCATGCCGAATAGCTATGCCTATCAAAAAGGCGAGACGCGCGCTGCCGTACTCGCGCGGATGCAGGCGGCGATGAGCAAGTTCCTCGCTAGCGAATGGCCCAAGCGCGCCAAGAATATCGTGGTGACAACGCCCGAGCAGGCGATCACGCTGGCCAGCATCGTGGAGAAGGAAACCTCGATACCCGCTGAGCGTCCAACGGTGGCAGGCGTCTATTCCAATCGCCTGCGCACCGGCATGATGCTTCAAGCCGATCCGACGATCATCTACCCGATCACCAAAGGCAAACCGCTGGGGCGGCGTATCCTGCGATCCGAAATTACGGCAGTGAACGATTATAATACCTATGCGATGACTGGCCTGCCCAAGGGACCGATCGCCAATCCCGGGCGAACATCCATTCAGGCCGTGCTTCGTCCGGCCACGACCAAGGCGCTCTATTTCGTGGCGGACGGCAAGGGCGGGCATATCTTCGCCGAAACGCTCGACCAGCATAATGCCAATGTGCGCAAATGGTATGATCTGCGCCGCCAGCGCGGGGAAATGTGAGCTTAGCGCAACCGCCTTCACGGCGCGTTGAACTGAACGCGTGACCACGCCCTCCCCGCTCGGCCCTCTCATCGTGACTGCCCGAATGGGCGCTGCGGACCAGGCATGGGCGGAAGGACTGCGGCGGCAGCATTTCCCGCCCGAGCGCAATCAGGTACCAGCGCATATCAGCCTATTCCACCATCTCCCGCCCTCGATGGTCGATGAACTCCGCACATTGCTGGCGAATTTTGCCGTCTCACCCAAGCCCGCTGCCGAACTCGTAGAAGTTTTCTTCCTCGGCCGCGGTGTTGCGCTCAAATTGCACTGCCCCGGTCTGCTCGCCATCAGAGAGCAGATTGCCGAGCGGTTCGAGCATCATCTGATACCGCAGGATCGCTCCGTACCGCGACTGCACATCACCGTACAGAACAAGGTCGATCCGGCCCATGCACGCGCGACGCTAGAGCTGCTCCGCGCGCAGATCAGCCCTCGCCCGCTTGCGATCGCTGCGTTGATGCTATGGAGCTACAGGGGCGGCCCCTGGGACTTAGTCAGCCGCCACCCGTTCCGGGGTTAGCCGTCAGGCCAGGCCCACTTCCTTCAACGGCACTTCGATATCAGCCAGCTGTGCGCGATCGAGCCTGCTGCCCTCGATCACATGGGCGCGACCCTGCACATAATCCTTCGTGCGGTTGACGCAATCGAGTGCCACGACCTGCCCTTGTCGCAGATAGATGACCGAGAAGCTGCGGGTCGTTGGATCACCCCGGAGCACCGTCTCATCGAAATCGATCGATAGGCCAACCGTCTGCAAGCGCAGATCATATTGGTTGGACCAGAACCAGGGCACCGCATCATAAGGCGCAGGATTGCCCATGATATGTTGCACAGCGGCCTTCGCCTGATCATTGGCGTTCTGCACCGATTCCAAGCGCATCCGGCGTCCGGCGGCAAAGCGGTTTTCATGCGCCGCGCAATCGCCAATCGCATAAACATCGGACAGCGAGGTCTGGCAATATTCGTCCACATCCACGCCATTGCCGCCACTCGCGCCAGCGAGAATCAGTGGACCGGTTTCCGGAATGATCCCGATGCCCACAATCACCGCATCGGCGGAAATGATCGTGCCATCCGACAGTTTCACGCCAGTGACATGGTCATTGGCATCCGCTTCGATTGCCTCAACATTTGCCGAAAGGCGCACGTCCACACCATGCGCGCGGTGATCGTCTGCAAAGAAGTCGGAGAGGTCCTGCCCCGCGACGCGTGCGAGCAGGCGATCCTGCGCTTCCAGCAGCGTCACGCTCTTGCCAAGCTTGCTTAGCACCGCAGCGGCTTCCAGTCCGATATAGCCACCGCCAACGATCGCGAAACGCTGCGCCTTGGGCAGGATTGCCATGAGGCCATCCACATCTGCACGGTTACGCACGGTAAACAGGCCGGTCGAGGTCGCGCCGGGGCAGGACAAGCGCCGCGCCACACCGCCGCCAGCCCAAATCAGCTTGCCATAGCTATATTGCACATCGTTGGAGACAGTGACGCGATGCTCGTCCGCCTGGATGGTCTTCACCCGTTCACCCAGAATGAGCGTGATATCCTGATCGGTCCAGAATTTGGCGGGGCGCAACAAGATGCGCTCAAAAATCTTCTCACCGGCCAGATAGTCCTTGGACAAAGGCGGCCGCTCATAGGGGAGTTCAGACTCCGCGCCGATCAGGCCGATCGTCCCCTCAAACTTCAATTGGCGTAACAAGATGGCAGCCTGCGCACCGGCATGGCCCCCACCCACGATCAGGCAATCAAAATGCTGCACAGCTATTCCCCTGCGTCGCTGCACTAAAGAGCAGTCGCGCGCGCTCGATTCAAAAATGAGGCTGCTCATTGGCAGAGAATGCGGCGTTTCGCAATCGACCGAACAGACCATTGACCAGCGAGTTGAGCCTGCGTATAGCGCTGCGACCCGGCTCGAAGGCTGGGGTAAATGCCCTTCCGGGGCGGAGTAGCTCAGCTGGTTAGAGCAGCGGAATCATAATCCGCGTGTCGGGGGTTCGAGTCCCTCCTCCGCTACCAACCTATC
>CBIHKY010000124.1:0-7991 GCA_966205705.1 uncultured Alphaproteobacteria bacterium | reverse complement strand
TCTGAGTCCACGCGCCGAGACGGTTTTCCACGTCGACGCCGTCGATCGGCGGACGGGCAAATTTCGCGGTCTTTTCCTGCGCAATCACAATTTGACCGTCGCCGCGCGCGACGGCCGGGTCATCAACGGCGGACGCGGCGGCGTTCTGCTCCGTCTTGCCGATGGCCATGTCATTGCCAGCAAACCAGGCGGGCGTCTTGAGGTCGCCTCCTTCAAGACGATGGCGATGCCGGTCCAGCTGCTTGCGCCGAAGCCCGTCCGCGGGACTGCGCGCCACCGCAATGACCGGCTCATGCTGGGCGATCTGATAAACGTCGCGGCCGATGGCAGGACTTTGGGCGAACGCAGGGCAGCCCGCGCCGCAATCGGCGGTCGCTTCGTCACGGCGGCCTTCATTGTCCTGATCCCTTTTTACGGCTTTGCGCTCGGCATTCCGCCGAAGCGATCGACGTCGGCGCTCGGGCTGGGATGCGGGGTTCTGCTCATCGTCGGATTTGTCCAAGGGATCGTTGCGATCGAAGATAGCGCGCTGGCGCTGGCGCCGCTGATCCAACTCCTGATCCTGCTCGGATTTGCCATGGCGGCGTTTATATTGTTTCGCTTTCAACGCACCCAAGGTCCGGGAGCGATCGAAGCCGCGCTCGTGTCGGCGAGTCGTTCCGCACGCTATATTTCGCGCTGGACGTGGCTTGACCGCTTGATGATGCGTTTTCCGTCCGAGCGCGCGCAGATGTCTGCAACCGGCCGATGACGTCCGACGGTCCTCGGCTTCGCTCTTCGAATCCGGTCAAGCGATCGACAGGCAAGCCCGACGGCCACCGCTTCTTTTGGTTGGCGTGTGCACCATTCTGGTGGAATTTGCTGCGCTTCGCCACGCGAAATGTCCGAGACTGATGCAAGGGTTTAGTTCCGCTGTGTCGCAGTCCTTGCCCGAAAGGCGCGATCGCGCGCGGCCGCCTGGCGCCAGTCATACACCGTCCATCCGCGCCGGAGGGCTAGGTCGAGCAATTTCTTGGACGGATTAACCGCTACCGCTTCGTCCGCCCATTCGAAGGTTGGAAGATCCGACAAATCGTCCGAAAAGAACCGAATATGGGCGTGGGCACGGTCGATCTCTTGCCCGGCAAGCCAATGCTCGAGCATGCGCCGCTTGTTTGCGCCGTAGCAATTCTCACCCGCGATCCGCGGCGTCAGCTGGCGACCGTGCCACATCGACGCGGTGCCCACGACATCGGCAACACCGAGCCGATCGGCGAGTGCCTCAAGATAGTAGAGATGCGCGGCCGAGGCGATGACGACCCGCCGCCCGGCGGCGCGCTCCGCCGCAATGCTGGCGATGGCGCCGACGTAAATATTGTTCGCCATGCTGCGCTCCGCATAGGCGGCTGCAAGGTCCGTCACGACGTCCAGATCGACCGCACGTCCGAGCATTAGCCGCTGCATGGCCTGCTTGAGTCGTTTGCGGGTCAGGAGCCGTGCCTTGTAAGCGCCCATGAGACAGACGACCAGCGGGGCGAAGGCGAGCCGCCACGGCGCGCGGCGCCGCGCGGCGAATAGCAGGAACGGCGACCATGTGCCGTGGATGGTGAGCGTCCGGTCGAGATCGAAGACCGAAAGCGGGCAGGATGATGTCATGGGCGGTGTCCTCCGCAATGTAGGACGCCACCCGATTTTTTTTCCGCACTTGCTGCGGGTTTCCCGGCACCGCGGCGTCGTTCCACCCATGCGGATCGGCTTTCTCTTCAACCACGACCAGATCCACCAGATGGCCCACAGCCTGCCAGTCGCGCTTGCCTTGGCGCGCGCGGGCACGGGCGCCGAGATCATCGTCGCTACCACCAACGATCTTCTCGCGCGTGAGGCCGTGCGATTGATGGGCGGAGCGGTGCCGCCGGGCATTCGTTTCGTTGCGCTGCGTCTGAATTCGGCAGCATCGCGGAGCGTAGATGCGCTGCTCGGGTCTCTAATCCCATCCGCCAAATTGCTTATCTACCGCGACAATATCGCCTTCTTTCGCTCGCTCGACTTCCTTGTCGTGACCGAGCGCACGTCGCTGATTCTCAAGACGCGCTACGGTTTGTCATCGCTGCGCATGGTTCTGACCGACCATGGCGCCGGAGATCGGGCAATCGGCTTTGGCAAGTCCGCAGCGTTGTTCGACCATATATTGGCAGCAGGCCCGAAAATCTGTGATCGCCTCACCGGCGAGGCGGGCGTCCTCCCGGAACGGCTGACGATCACCGGCTATCCCAAATTCGATATCGCCGAAGGGAAGGAGCGGCCGATCAAGTTTCGCGGCAGCAATCGGCCTATCGTCCTCTATAATCCGCACGTCTCGCCACATCTTTCGTCCTGGTACAAACAAGGCCGGGCGGTGCTGGACGATTTCCTCGCCAGCGATCGCTACAATCTCATTTTCGCGCCGCATATCATGATGTTCGAACGGCGGATGGCGGTTACGATCGACAAGCTGCGGTTCGGTTTGCCGGGAAGGCTGCACGCTCGCTATGCGGCGGCGGCGAATATTCATATCGATCTTGGCAGTACAGCGTTGACCGACATGAGCTACACGAACGGGGCGGACATCTATCTCGGCGACGTGAGCAGTCAGATTTATGAGTTTCTCAAAACGCCGCGGCCCTGCCTCTTTATCAACTGTCACGGCTTTGACGCTGACCATGATCCAAATTTCGCACACTGGCAGGCCGGGCCGGTGATCTCGGACGCTCGCGATCTCGATCGCGGCCTGGAAGAAGCCGTGAGCGATCACCCGGCACGCTATAGCGCGGTGCAACGGCGGCTTTTCGACCATACCTTCGACCTCACCGCCGAGCCATCGTCGGTGCGCGCCGCTCGCGCAATCGCTTCATTTGCGCGCGTTCGGGAAATTGAAAGCCGATCTATCGATGCCGGCCTTGCGCACTGACGCGGCGGAAAAGTCGCCGGGACCGGTCCGCCGCATCTACCAGAATCTTGGTCTGCTGCTTGGCGGCAAAGCAGCAGCGGGGCTGATCAGTCTCGTCTACGTGGTCGCCGCAGCCCGGATCCTCGGTCCCGAACAATATGGCGTTCTTGTCCTTGTGAACTATTTTGCGATGCTGGTGGGCGGGTTGGTCGCATTTCCCAGCTGGCACGCGATCGTCCGTTATGGCGTCCAGCCGGCTCAAAATGACCATGCGAAGCTTATACGGTTGCTGCGCTTTGTCGGCGCGATCGAGCTTTTGGCGGGACTGGTTGCGGTGATCGTCGCGGCACTCGCCGTCCCGATCGTCGGACCGCTCCTCGGGTGGTCGGCGGACGCGCAGGCATTGGCCATACCCTATTGCTTCGCGGTTCTCGCGACCGTGCGCGCGACCCCTGGCGGGTATCTCCAGATTTTGCGGCGTTTCGACCTGCTTGCGCTCCACAATGTCGTGACTCCGATCATGCGATTGCTTGGTACATTCGTGGTTATCGTCTTCGATCTGGGGCTTACGGCATTTCTGGTCGCATGGCTTGTTGCGGCGCTCGTTGAGGGCGTGTCCCTGTGGATCGCGGCGATCTACCTCGCGCGCCGCCACATGCTCGACCAGCCGCTGCTCGGAGCGGTCGCGGACGCACGGCGCGAGCATGAGGGGCTCGGCCGCTTCATGCTGACCGCCAACGCCGACATCATGCTCGGCGACCTGACGGGTCGGCTTACCCCGCTGATCGTCGGTGCGATGCTCGGCCCGGCTGCGGCGGGTCTTTATTCGATCGCGCACCGGGCAACGATCGTCATTTCCCAGCCCGCGCAGATATTGGGCCAGGCGGCCTATGCCGAGCTCGCTCGTCTGGCTGCCGCCGACGGCGCGAAAACGGCCATTCGTCATGCGCTCGCGCGCTGCGTCGGCATTGCGCTCGCGACGGCGCTGCCTTTGGTCGTCATCCTGGCGTTTTTCTCGCACGAGATTGCGGTGCTGATCGGCGGACCGGCCTTTGCCGGGGCTGCGGCGGTCATGATCTGGCTGACGCTGGCCAAGGTCTTGGCGATGGCTGGCCCTCCGACGAGCGCCGCGCTGATCGCATTGGGGCACCCAGGCTTGTCGGTGGCAGGAAATCTGGTTGCCGGGTTAGGCCTCTTGCCCCTGTTGCCCTTATTCACCAATTCTGCCGGACTGGCGGGCGCCGGCTATCTCGCAATACTGCAGGCCGTGCTCGCAGCGGGCCTGCTGGGTCTTGCGTTATGGCGGGTCACCGCCTCCCACTCCGCATGATGCCGTTGCTCGCCGCAAGTTCGAGGCGGAGGCACACTCCTTTCCTATTTCGCCGAGATCGGACAGACGCTAAACCCTGCCGTGAGAGCGAGAACGGAAGAGCGCCCCACCCGATGACCAAAGCCTCTGGGCTAGAAGCGATATTCCTGGCCAATCGGCCCGCTTTGTCGCGCTATCTGCGCGTTCGCCTTCGCGGTGACGGCGATGGTGAGGATATATTGCAGGACCTGTGGCTAAAGCTTGCGGATATCGACGCGAGCTTAATTGCCGAACCCCTCGCTTATCTTTATCGGACCGCCGAAAATCTGGTGCTGGACCGCCGTCGTTCGGCACAGCGCCGCACCGCGCGCGAGCAGGAGTGGACGAAGGGCCACATCGAGGGGAGCATCGCATCCCCCCGCGACGCCCAGCCATCGGCCGATCGCCTGCTGGTCGCTCGAGACCAGCTTCGGCGCGTCGACGCGGTCCTCGACACATTGCCCGAACGCACGGCCTTCGCTTTTCGCGCGGTGCGGATCGATGGGGTCCCGCAAAAGCAGATTGCCGCTGAAATGGGGATCAGCCTCAGTGCAGTCGAAAAGCATCTGCAAAGGGGGTATCGGGCGGTCCTGGAACTCAAGCAGCAATTGGATGTGGATATCGACGCGCCGCGACGTCAATGGGCCGAAGGAATTGATGATGGCGTCCGGTAGCATCGTTGACGAGGCCATTGCATGGCATGTGCGGTTGCAGGATCCTGCCGCGGATGGGGAATCGTGGGCCGAGTTCACGGCATGGATGGAAGCTGATCCCGCCCATGCCGAAGCCTATGACATCGTCGCTCTCGCCGACGACAGTCTTTCAGACGAACTGGCCGAAACCGGGCCGCTGGTTGCCGACGCACCACTCGCAACCAATGATAATGAACCGGGTGCCCGTCCCTGGTATCGCCGCACCGCCTTTCTTTCGATCGCGGCCAGCCTCGTTCTCGCGCTGTCCCTCTCGCCGATGCTGTTCCGGTCCCCGGGAACGGAAATGATTGCGACCCAGCCGGGTCAAACCCGCGAAATTGCGCTAGCCGACGGATCGAAAATCGCTCTCAATGGCGGCACGACGATCGCACTCGACCGCGAGGCGGAACGCTTCGCCCGCGTAGAAAGCGGCGAGGTGATCTTCATGATCAAGCATGACAGCGCGCGTCCGTTTATCGTCGAGACGGAGGACGGGACGCTTCGCGATGTCGGGACGATCTTCAACGTGCGGCAATCCGTCGACGGCCTCGAAGTCGCGGTGTCTGAAGGTAGCGTGCAATACCAGCCGAATGCCGAGGCGGTGACGCTCACGGCGGGCAAGCAGCTCCGCGTCAAGCGTGGAACCTCGAAAGCCGTCGTCTCGGCAATCGATCCGGCCACGGTGGGAGGATGGCAACGGGGCAGGCTCAGCTATCGCGATGCGCCGCTCGCCACCATCGCTCTCGATTTGTCGCGGTCGCTCGGTACGCCGGTGACCGTATCGCCTGACCTTGCGAGCCGCCGCTTTTCTGGTGTTATCCGCATCGACCGAGAGGAAGCGCGACTCTTCCGGCAACTCGAATCCTTGCTTGGCGTCCGTGCGCGGCATAGTGCCAAAGGATGGCAATTGACGCGCTGATCCGGTGACCTGGGGCTATTGTCTTCCTGCTGCGGCGGTGGCCATTTGGTCTGCGAGTCCGGCTTCAGCCGCGGAAAGCCGGCAATTCGATATTCCGGCCCAGCGCCTCGACAATGCTTTGATCACGCTCGGCAACGCGGCGCAAATCTCGATCGGAGGGATTGACCAGCGCCTTGCCGGCGCGCGCAGCAAGGCCGTTCGCGGGCGGATGACGATTGCGCAGGCGCTGACTATGATGCTGCGCGGCACCGGCTTCACCTATCAGATCGTCGATTCGCAGACGGTGCGCATCATCGCAATCCCGCCGCGCGCGAAGCCCAAGCCGGCAGCGCGGCGACCCGCATTGCCCGAATCTCCGCGGCCCGAAGCGGCTGCACCTCCGCCTGCGGAAATCGTTGTTACCGCCACCAAGCAAGGTCAGGCGCTCGACAGCTATCCCGGCACCGCGCACATTGAATCCGTCGGCAGCGCCGGCCTTGGCGAAAGCCAGGGCACTGCGGCTTTCGTTGCCCGGATCCCTACGCTTACCTCGACAAATCTTGGACCCGGCCGCAACAAATTATTCGTGCGCGGCATCGCCGACAGCAGTTTTTCGGGGCCGACCCAATCGACCGTGGGTCTCTATCTCGGCGATCTGCGTCTCACCTATAATGCTCCCGAGCCGGACCTCCGCCTTTATGACATCGACCGCATCGAAGTGATCGAAGGGCCACAAGGCACTCTTTATGGCGCTGGCGCACTCGGCGGCATCGTCCGGATCATTCCCAAAATGGCGGACAATGGCGGGCTTCATGCCTTGGCGACCGCCGGGCGTTCGATCACGCGCGATGCCGGCCCGGGCTATGATCTGGGCGGAATGGTCAACATACCGATTATGCGCGATCGGGTCGCTCTGCGGGTGGTAGGCTACAAGCAGGTCGAAGGCGGCTATATCAACAATGCGACGCTGGGTGCGAGCAATACCAATCGGACGCGCATCGATGGTGCGCGCGCAAACCTGCGTATCGAACCTGGCGATGCCTGGACGATCGACTTTAACGCGCTGCTTCAGAATATCGACACGCGCGATGGCCAATATGCCGAGACCGATCAACCGATCCGAACCCATGCGGCCAATATCGCCCAGCCACATGACAATGATTTCAAGGCAGCCAGCCTGGAAATCGCCAAGGACTGGGGTGATGTCAAACTCATCTCATCTACGGGGATCGTCGATCACGACCTGTCGGAGACTTTCGACGCGACGGGTTATGGCGGCAATGCGCAAGTCCAGGTCTTCGAAGGGCATGAGGCCATCCGCCTTCTGACCCATGAGACACGCCTTTCGCGCAGCGGTTCGGCGGGTGACAGCTGGGTCGCGGGCATAGGTTTCGTGCACAACATCGATCGTATCGATCGCCGTCTCGGTGCGCTGGACGCACCCGTCACACTGGCACGGCTGCGAAATGAGAAGACCGAGGTCGCCGTCTTTGGCGAGGCGACCCAGCGTATCGCCCCCCGACTGTCAGGAACAGTGGGCGTAAGGTTGGTGTTCGCCGAGACGGTCGGTGAATTGATGGGCGGTTCGGGCGAGGAGTTCGAGCCGAAACGTCGGCAGGTCCGCTTGCTTCCGACCGCCGCTTTGTCTTGGAGACTCGCTCCCCAACTGCTTACCTTCCTGCGCTATCAGAGTGGATTTCGCAGCGGTGGCATCGCCATTACCGACGGTCAGGCGAACGCGGCTCAGCGGTTCGAGTCCGATACCATTCACACAGCCGAACTAGGCGTCAGGCTTGGTCGCGAAGACGATAGGTCGAGCTCCCGTTTTTCGGGCGGTATCACGACGTTCTACTCGATCTGGAACGACATCCAGGCCGACCTGATCGGTGCGGACGGTTTGCCTTTCACCGACAATATCGGCCGCGGCACCGTCTATGGAGCCGAAATCAACACACGCTGGCATATATCCGACGAGCTATTTGTCGATGGCGCCTTGTTCGTGATCCGCAGCGCACTGAGTAACCCCGCCGAGGGATTCGACGAAGCCGACGAACGGCCGCTCCCCAATATCGCCAGAACCGGCGCCCGACTTACCGCGGCATGGGAAAGACCGCTGTCCGACGGTCTAAGCTTCAAGCTCAACGGAAC
>CBIHKY010000123.1:0-8065 GCA_966205705.1 uncultured Alphaproteobacteria bacterium | reverse complement strand
CATCATTGCCATTGCCCAAACCCGCGCCACGATGGCGACCGACCGCAGCGATTTCATCGATGAAGACGATGCAGGGCGCATTCTTCTTGGCCTGCTCGAACATGTCGCGCACGCGGCTTGCGCCGACGCCCACGAACATCTCGACGAAGTCAGAACCGGAAATGGTGAAGAAAGGCACGCCCGCCTCACCCGCAATCGCGCGAGCGAGCAGCGTTTTACCCGTACCCGGCGAACCGACGAGCAACGCACCCTTGGGGATCTTGCCACCCAGACGGGCGAACTTGCTTGGATCCTTGAGGAATTCGACGATCTCCTCAAGCTCCTCACGCGCCTCATCGATGCCCGCCACATCGTCGAAGGTCACACGGCCCGACTTTTCGGTGAGCAGCTTGGCCTTTGACTTGCCAAAGCCCATCGCACCGCCAGCGCCGCCGCCCTTCTGCATCTGGCGCAGAACGAAGAAGGCAATGCCGAGAATGAGGATGCATGGCAGCGACTGATAGAGCAGGATCATCCAGAAATTGGGCTGCTCTTCAGGCTGACCACTATATTTGACGTTGTGATCATCAAGCAGCGCCGTCAGCTGCGGATCGGGCACCGCATAGGTGACGAAGCGCTCATCATTTTTGAGCACGCCCGTGATGCGGTCCGGCGCGATCGCGACTTCCTTCACGGCGTCGGCAGACACCCTTCCGCGGAAGTCCGAATAGGCAATGGCGGTGCCTTTGGTGGCCGCGCTCTTGCTGTCGAACACTGTCACGAACATCAGCAGCGCAAGGAACACGCCCGCCAAGATCAGGGCGCTCTTCATCCAGGGATTGCCTTGCGGCTCTTTATTATCGTTCATCACCACTCGCTTTCGCGCTCAAAATAAGACTTCTCGCCCGGAACACAATGGTCAGCGCTGCTTTCGCGCTGGCGCCCGCTGCATTACCCACACATCGCCGCCTTTCACGATGCAATCGGCCAATGTGACCACCTTAGCATCCAAAAGTTGAACAAGCGCTTGATCAATCGACGGGCCGCGCGGTTTATCTGCTTGCGGGTTCAGATGTTCGATCATGACGAGCAGCAGCCGTCGCAGGATTTCGGTCGGCAAATCCGTACGATTGAGAACGGCAGCTTCAGCATCGAGCAGGAGAGATTGCGCGGCGATCTCCTGCGTCATCCAGCCGAGCGCGGCATCGGCATCGGCGAGCGCTTCCACCGACCGAGCCAGACCTGTCACATCGATGAAATCGCTCTCGGCCAAGGCCTGACGCATGCGAACCCGGTCGAACCGCCGGTCTTCATTGCTGGGGTCGTCGATGAAAGGCACGGCCTGGCTAACGCACCACTGGCGCAGATCGGCGCGCCGTTCACCCAGCAAAGGGCGCAGAATCTGTCCTCGTCGCCCACGCACGGAGGCAAGCCCGCCAACCCCTGCCCCTCGGCTGAGCCGGAGCAGGATCGTTTCGATCTGGTCATCGGCTTGATGAGCCGTCATCAGCCAGGTCAGGCCGCGCTCTGATTGCCAGTCCGCAAGCAGCGCATAGCGTGCCGCGCGAGCCGAGGCCTGGAGATTGCCGACAAGCGCTTCGTCAACCGTAAGGATTGCATGGGGGACAGCGTGCTGCGCGCACCATAGAGCGACCATCTCCGCCTCTGCACGGGCATCGACCCTCAACCGGTGATCGACCGTCGCTGCCTCGATTTGCCCCGGCCAGCACGAGGCCGCAACTGAGAGCAGCGCCATACTGTCCGCCCCGCCCGAGACGGCGATACCGATTTTTTCATCTGGCAGCAGTGAGCGACCGATCAGTCGAGCGGTCGCCGCTTTCAGTTCACGCCTCAGCCTCTCAGGCACTGCACTTGGCGCGGGTCCGGCCCTTGGTCATCATGTCGCGCACGCTGGTGGACATGGTGGAGCCGAACACTTCGGAGAGTTCGTCATAGGCAAGGCACGCGTCTTTCAGCCGATTGAGCTGAATGAGCGATTCGCCAACCCAGGCCAGGCTCTCCGCAGCGCGATCACCCTTGGGGCGCTCGCGGTAATTCTCATAGAAAAGCTTGGCCGCGATGGCAGGCTTCTTGTCATCCAGATAAGCGCGACCGAGCAAATTCTGCGCGCGGCTGGCGACCGTGTCCTTGGGATATTTGGCAACCGTATCCTGCAGCTGAACCTGCGCTTCGGGATAGAATTTGGCCGTCCACAGCCGGAAGCCATAAGTGTAGCTGTCCAGCGGAGCATTGCCCGTGCTGGCGCGCTCAATGGCAGCGACCTGCTCGTTCCGGGCCACCAACGGCGTGCCGCTCGCGGGCGTGCGCGGCGGTGATCCAGCCGACGCCGCGGGAGCAGGCGTCACACCAGCGGGCGTAACCGGAGTGACATTGCTAAAAGGCGACGCGGCCTGCGCCTGCGTCATCGCCTTGAACTTCTCTTCAAGCTGGCGAATCTTGTAGTCGTTTTCCTCGACCTGCCCGGTCAGGCGCGCAAGCTGCGATTCGACAGCGCTGACCCGCGCTGTGAGGTCTGCAATCGGCTGGCTGGCAGGCGACCCGACCGACGCGCCGGGAACGGGCGGTGGCGGCGTGACTTCCGCAGCGACAAGCTGCCCTGCGCCACCGGGGAACACCTTGCGCTGAACGGCGCGAACTTCCTGCTCCAGCCGATCGACCCGGCTTTCAACGCTACGCTGCTGCGCGCCAGCATGGCCGCTCCACATCAAGGGCGTGGCTGCGCCGATGAGCAAAAGGCAACGGACGACGGAAAATTTAGGGCTTGAGAGCTTGGCGGGCATATTGATCATTCCTGATGAGCTTGGTTCATCCATAGTCGATCCCCCACATGCGTAAAGCATCATGCAGAAAGCATGGCGCAGGTCGAGAGGGCAATAAAGCTATCGCTCAGCCGCTCGTTGCAGGGGACGTGGCGTTCGAGGGCCCGGCTGGACCTTCATCATCCGGCGCAGGCGCCGTGGACCGTGCCGCGAGCGCTGCTGCACTGACCGGCACATCGACGATCGTGCGCTCAGCGGTGCCAAGCGGCGGCACGGCCTGACCGCCGACCGTGACCGACAATGCATCTGGGCGACCCGTCAGGATCATGGGATCACTGGCGTCGGCGGGGATGGTGAAGCTCTTGTCCTTGGCGAGCGTGCCTTCAAACAGGCGCTTGCCGTCTGGCTGATAGATGCGCATCCACACTTCATTCACGGCTGTCATCACGACGGGACCAGTCGGCGCAGCAACTGCGGGCGCAGGCGCGGCGGTTGGCGATCGTGCAGCGGCAGGGTCGGCAATGCGCGTCTCCGTGCGCTGCTCGGCTGCAAGCTGTTCGTCGGTTGGCGGCGTGTTGATCTGCATGCGCCACACGGCATAACCACCGGCGAGCAAGAGCACGAGCACCAGCGCAATGGCTGCAATGAAACGGGGCGGAACGCTGCTGGGGTCAACAGGCTCCTCAATCTCGTAATAGCCCTGACTAGCGCCGCCCTGCTCCGCAATTTCCTCACGAATTTTAGCGACAAGCACCGCTTCGTCCATGCCGACGACACGGGCGAAGGCGCGTGCAAAGCCTGCGCAATAGGTCGTCCCTGGCAAAGCGTCATACTCGCCGGCTTCGAGCGAGGCGAGATGCCGCAAGGGCACGCGCGTCTGCGTCGCCACGTCTGCAAGCGTCAGTCCAGCAGCCTCGCGCGCCTGGCGCATCGATGCTGGCGCGCTAAGGCTGCCGGTTTCCACGGCTTCTATTTTTTCAGTAATTTCGGGCTTATCGGCCATTTTTCGTCCGTTATCAGGCGCGGTCTTTGTTTCATGCGATCAGGGGCGGTGTCAACGCGCTTAATAACTCATATTGGTGTTAACCTGCTGTCAGAATGCCAAATCTCAGCTGAGATCGACACCCTGCTCATCAGCCCATTGCGACAAGGGTTCTCGCAGATTGGAAGTGCCATCTTTCAATAGCTTGCTGCAAAGTTCGGTAAGTTCGGCCATGTTCAGCGTGCGGATCATCGCCTTCACCGGCCCGATCGATGCGGGCGTGATGGACAGGCGACGAATGCCGAGGCCGAGCAATGCCATCGCATCGAGCGTGCGCCCACCCATCTCACCACAGACGCCAACGGGCACATTATATTCGGCGCAGGTGCGCACGACGCGGGAGAGGAAGCGCAGGATGGCCACGCTCAGCCAATCATAACGCTCGGCAAGCTTGGGATTGGCGCGGTCCGCCGCGAACAGGAATTGCGTGAGGTCGTTCGTGCCAATGGAGAGGAAGTCCAGTTCGGGCAGAACGAGATCGAGCGTCTCGGCCAAAGCGGGCACTTCCAGCATCGCGCCATACAAGATCGTTTTGGGCAATTTGCGATCCCGCTTGGTCAGCCACGCCTTCTGATCGCGGAAGATCGCCTTACACTGCGCAAGCTCCCAGGGCTCGGAGATCATCGGGAACATCACATGCAGCGTGCGGCCCGCCGCCGCTTCCAACAACGCGCGCGCCTGCGCCTTCATCAGGCCATCGCGCTCCAGCGCAAGCCGCACGGCGCGCCAGCCCATCGCCGGATTTTCCTCCTCTTCATCCTCGCTTTTGCGCAAATAAGGCAGCGCTTTGTCGCCGCCGATATCGACCGTGCGAAAAATCACCGGGCGGCTCCCGGCAGCGTCCAGCACTTCGCGATAGAGCCGCTGCTGACGCTCGCGCTGGGGCAAGGTGGCCGAAACGAGGAATTGAAATTCGGTGCGAAACAGCCCGATGCCTTCAGCGCCCGTCACATCGAGCGCCGCGACATCATCGCGAAGGCCTGCATTGACCATCAGTTCGACACGGACGCCATCCTTGGTCAGCGCAGGCTTGTCACGCAGCGCGGCATAGGCGGCGCGGCGCTTCTGGGTCAGCGCGAGGCCGCTTTCAAACGCCTCGTCCATCGGCTGCGATGGCCGGATGTAGAGCCGGTTCTGATTGACATCGAGCAGCAGCAGATCGCCATCATTGACCAGTAGGCGGCTATCCTTCACCCGGCCAAGCACCGGCACGCCCATGGCCCGCGCCACGATGGTGACATGGGCGGTGAGCGAACCTTCTTCCAGCACAAGGCCTTTGAGGCGGCGACGATCATATTCGAGCAATTCGGCCGGGCCGAGGTTGCGGGCAATCAGGATCGTGTCCTGCCGCAAACCCATTTGCGCCGCCGTGCCAAGCTGGCCCGAAACAATGCGCAACAGCCGGTTGGAGAGATCCTCCAGATCATGCATGCGGTCCTGCAGAAGCGCGTCGTCAATCTGGCGCATCCGCATCCGCGTGCGCTGCTGCACGCGCTCGATGGCGGCCTCGGCGGTCAGGCCAGCGTCGATCGCCTCATTGATGCGGCGGGACCAGCCTTCATCATAAGCGAACATCTTGTAGGTTTCGAGCACCTCGCGGGTCTCACCCTCGACACCGAATTCGGCTTGCCCGGCCATGCGGTCGATCTGCTCACGCATTTTGGCGAAGGCGGAATAGACGCGCTGGCGCTCGACCTCGACATCTTCGGCGACCGTATGCTCGATGGTGATGCGCGGCTGATGGAAGACGGCGTGCCCCCGCGCCATGCCCATGACGAGTTGCAGGCCGGAGAGGATCGTCGCGCCGGTTTCCAGCGGGCGATTGTCACCGGGGTTTTCATCCACCAGCGCGGCATTGCTGATGAGCTCGGCCAGCACCATCGCGACCGTCTGCAGCGCCTCGATCTCGACTTCATCATAAGCGCGCGGATCGAGATGCTGGACGCACAGCACGCCGATGGCTTTTTCGCGCCGCACGATCGGCACGCCAGCGAAGCTGTGGAAGCGCTCCTCGCCCGTTTCGGGCCGGTAGGCGAAATCGGGATGGCCGGAGGCTTCCTCCAGGTTCAGCGTCTCGACATCCTCGGCGATGGTGCCGACAAGGCCCTCGCCCAGCGCAAGACGCGTGACGTGGACAGCTTCCTGCAACAGGCCGCGGGTCGCGAACAGCTCCAGCGATCCTTCGCGCAGCAGATAGACCGAGCAGACCTCGCTGGAGAGCTCCTGCCCTACGATTTCCACGACTTTGTTGAGCTTGACCTGCGCATGGGTGCGCGCGGCCATCACTTCATGCAGGCGGGAGAGAATCTTGCGCGCGGAGGCCGTCGCGGTGGGAGAAACGGGGTCTGAGCGGCGGTTATGATCCATGCAATGCTGGTAACAGAAACTCTACCCGCTGACCAACACCCCTAAGCTGGGCATTGGGAACTTTCTTGTTTGCAAAGGAGAATATTTCCGCGTTTGCCCCTCAGGCAGCGCGGCGGGAAAGCGCAACTTGCGCTTCAGAAACCAGAATGGCGATGATGTCCGCCACAGGCTCTTCCTTCGTCACCATACCGACAGACTGGCCTGCCATGAGCGAGCCATTTTCGATATCTCCGTCGATCACGGCGCGACGCAGCGCGCCTGCCCAATAATGCTCGATCTGAAGCTGCGCCTCGCCCATGTCGACCTTGCCGTCATCAAGCAGCTGCGCAACTTCGCGCTGCTTCTTCGTGAAGGCCTCGGTGCCACCATTTTTGAGCGCACGAACCGGGATGACCGGCAGGCGGGCATCGATCTGCACGCTGGCGATCGCATCGCGAGCAGAGGCGCGGAAGAAGGCCTTTTTAAAGTTGGCATGCGCGATGCTCTCATTCGCGCAGGCGAAGCGCGTGCCAAGTTGCACGCCCGCCGCGCCCATCTCCAGATAGGCAGCAATCGCCTCGCCATGCCCAATGCCACCGGCAACGAACACCGGCAGTTCGCCAGCCATGACAGGCAGGATTTCCTGTGCCAGCACACTTGTCGCGACCGGGCCAATATGGCCGCCCGCTTCCATGCCCTCGATCACCAGCGCATCCACGCCGGAGCGGTGCAGCTTCTTGGCGAGCGACAGAGCGGGCGCGAAGCAGATGATCTTGGCGCCGCTCTCGCGGATCGCTTCGATGCTGCCCTTAGGCGGCAGGCCGCCCGCGAGAACGATATGCGTGACGTCATGCTTGGCGCACACGGCGATCAAATCGAACAGTTGCGGATGCATGGTGATGAGGTTCACGCCGAAGGGCTTGCTCGTCATCGCCTTGGTCGCGGCAATCTCGGTATCGAGCAGTTCGGGATTCATCGCGCCACAGGCGATCAGTCCAAAGCCCCCGGCATTGCTGACGGCAGACACCAGATGACGCTCGGACACCCAGCTCATCGCGCCGCAGATGATCGCGGTTTCCGAGCCCAGAAAGGCGGTGCCGCGGGCCATGAGGCTGGAAAGTCTGTCGTTCGTCATGCCGGGTGTTCCTATGCCATTCCCGCCATGCGTTTCGCCTGGGGAGGTGCGGACCGGGCGGGCGCAATCGCCCTCGCCCGTTCCGTTGTTTCAATCAAGCAGCAGGCTGCTCGGCATCGAGGCCATAAGCGGTGTGCAGCACGCGCACGGCCAGCTCAGTCTCGTCCTCGTCGATCAGCACGCTGACCTTGATCTCGCTGGTCGAAATCGCCTCGATATTGATGCCGCGCTCGGCGAGCGTCTTGAACATCGTCGCCGCAACGCCTGCATGGCTGCGCATGCCGACACCCACGACGCTGATCTTGGCGACCTCCGTATCCGTGATGATCCGGCGGAAGCCGATCTGCTCCTGCAGGCCTTCCAAAATATCCACACTGCGGTCGAGATCGGCGAGCGGCACCGTGAAGGTCACGTCCGTCTCTTCATTATCCTTGCTGTCATTCTGGATAATCATATCGACATTGATGCTGGCATCGGCAAGCGGGCCAAAGATGCTCGCAACCGCGCCGGGCTTGTCCGGCACGCGGGTCACGATGACCTTGGCTTCATTCTTGTCATGCGCGATGCCGGTGATGAGCTGCCGTTCCATATCGCTTCCCTCAATTTCCTGTTCGCTGACGATCATCGTGCCGGGTTCGGGGTTGTCGCTCGGCTCAAGGAAGGAGGAGAGCACCTGAACGCGCACATTCTCCTTCATCGCCAGCGCGACAGACCGCGTCTGCAACACTTTCGAGCCGACACTCGCCAGCTCCAGCATTTCTTCATACGTAACTTTATCGAGCT
>CBIHKY010000122.1:0-8223 GCA_966205705.1 uncultured Alphaproteobacteria bacterium | reverse complement strand
GTCAATATTTCGAGCTTGGTGAACCTATCCCTGTGAATTGATATCGCATAACTGCTATAAATGCGGGGCAGAATCGCACCAGCCGGTGCGATGCTGCGCCAGCGCTGGTTAGAAGCGCACCTTCGCCCCAACTTCGAACACACGACCGATCTTGTCATAAAGCTGGCCATTCACAGCCTGGCTCTGCGTCGCATAGGGCGTCGGCAGAGGGTCCTTGTCGAACAGGTTGGAGATGCTGGCGTTCAGCTCGAAATTCCCTGCAACTTTGACAATCGAGAAGAGGTTCACATAGGCTGCTGCCGGGATATCATTCTCGTTGATCGTCAAAGACGGTATCGTGTTGTATTGGTTATTGTTCTTGCCCTTGCTGATGTAGAGCAGCTGAGCGGTAAGCGAGAAGGCATCCGTCGCAAACGTCTCCGACAGGTTGCCCCGGAAATGCGGTTGGGAGCCAAGACTGCCCAAGCCGTTTTCGCCAGCGCGATCGATGCCATTGATCAAGGACCGCAGCGTATAGGTTCCGCTGAACCGCGTGCTCAGAGAAGCGCCACCGCCGAGCTTCATCTGATAGGAAAGCGCCATGTCCAGACCGCTGGTTTTGAACTGGGAGATATTCCTAACCGGTGCAACGAGACGGGTCGGCGTCGTACCGCTGAACGTTATATAGCTGCACGCGACGGCGTCGCCTGCCGAACAGGAATTGCCGATGCTGGCGCCGGTAACGGAGTCAATCGCATCCTTGATGTCGATCTTGTAGTAATCGAGCGACATTCTGAGCCCGGGAATCGCCACGGGCTGGACCACGACACCCAATGTAAATGTCTCGGCTGTTTCCGGGACCAGCGCCGGGTTGCCGACGGTCGCGTTCTGCGGAATGACGGCTGTTACACCCCGCACCGACACAGGGATGTTGACGAACGAGCCGGGCGAAAAAAGCTCGTAAATCGCAGGTGCGCGAATATCACGAGACCGGGTGGCACGGAAGCGCAGCCCCTGCACAGGCTCATACACGCCGCCGAATTTCCATGTCGTTTGCCCGCCTGCTATGCTGTAATCGGCGTAGCGGATTGCGCCGTTCAGATCGATACTGCGCGCAAATGGCAGATCGCGCGCCAGGGGCACGATTGCCTCGACATAACCTTCCTTCACGTTGAATTTGCCAGAAAAGGGCGAGACGTTGCCGATTGCAAAGCGACCGGCGCTCGAAAGCGGCCCGGCGGTTTGAACCTGGGATTCCGCCCGATACTCGCCGCCAAATGCGATCGCCACCGGCGCGGCCCAAGTCGAGAATGGCTCGCCGCGCATGTTGATGCTGGCAGTATGCTGCTTGTAGATCACCGCGTTATAATCTGACCGGTTCACATAGGCGAGCGCTTCAGCCGAGCTACGGCTGGTCGCGGTGGGACCGAAGATGTTGATCGGCACACAACCCACAGCGAGAGGGTTGGCCGGCTGCCCTGGCAGGTTCGCGCGGCAGACAATCTGGCCGTTCGCCGGATTGACGACGGCGTCGACAGCCAAATTCCAGAATGCCGGGGAGAAATTATTGGTGAAATCGCTGCGGAAGCGATTTTCGCCGTAGGAATAATGGGCATCATAATGCCAGCTATTCCCAAGATCGCCTTCCACACCGATCGTGCCGTGCGGTGTTTTGTTCTTCACGCGGAAATTGATGTTGCCAACGTCATACACGCCCTTCGCGACCGAGATGGTCGTGAGGCCCTGGCTTGCCATCGCATTTTTGACGGATTGCGGAAGATAAGCGTTGGTGTTGCGGATCGTGAAGGATGAGAAGTTGGGAAGCCCGCCGGTGAAGATGCCTTTTGTTTCGGAATAGCCGGCCGACACAATGAGCGTAAGCGCTGGCGAAAATTCGAAGCTCGCCCGGCCATAGGTCACAAGGCGCTCGGTGCCGGGGATGAGGCTTGAGCCTTTCGAGCGGCTCAGGCCCTCGCCCCCCAGTTGGTTCGTGCCATCATCCACCGTGCCGGTCTGATAGGGGCGGATCGTGCCATCGTCGTTAAATGTGTAATTACGCAGGCTGAAGTTCGCCGGACCGATGATGCGACCGCCGATGCTGTTCGAATTCTTGACATTCTCACCGGCGATATTGGCTGGCAGGCCGTTGGTGAGATAATTGGCGTTGGTGACGATCATCCCTTCGCGGCTGGCCCAGTCGCGGCGGTAAAGGTCTTCAATCTCGTCCATGCGGGTCTTCTCGACAGCGAACACGATGTTGCCACGCTCTTCCGCAAAGCTGAGGCCGCCCACGGCGCCCAACTTGTACCGGAAATTGTCCCCCTGCTGCGATATGCCGGTCTGGGCCGAGAACTCGATGCCTTTCATCTTCCTCTTGAGGATGATGTTGACGACGCCTGCGACCGCATCCGAACCATATTGCGCAGAAGCGCCACCGGTAACCACCTCAACGCGATCGATCATATTCGTTGGAATGACGTTGAGGTCAGTTGCCACCGGAGACCCTGTCGTCACTGCGGTGGCCTGGGGCACGACGCGCGAACCATCGATGAGAACGAGGGTGCGCTGACCGCCCAGCCCGCGCAGATCCGCTGTCGCCTGGCCCGGGCTCGCGAAGTTATTCGCGTTTCCGCCCGGCGAGCGCGTCGCTTTGAACGCGGGCTCTTGCTGCAGCACTTCTGCAATGCTGATGGGTGACTGCTGATCAACGATGTCCGCACCTATGACCGAAACTGCGGAGGGTGCTGAAAAGCCGCCGGATGCCGCGCGAGAGCCCGTTACGATGATCTCGGCATTTTGATTATCGGCATTGGAGGCCGTCGCGGATTGCTCCTGCGATGCAAGCGCCGCGGTTGGCAGGTTTGCGCCTAATGCTGCCAACAGCGCCGTGGTCGCCAACAGTGCCTTCTTGGATGCGCTCGGCGTAACGGTCTTCGCGATCGAACTCATGATCCACCTCCCATGTCAGATCGGCGGTATCATTCCGCCTGTAATATTTGGATATCTCGGCCCCATTCACGCGGGCATGGCCTCCTTTAAACAGGAACGCGCATCTGCACAACTTATTTATAGATACATATAAAATTTGGCGTTGGGGTCAGACTTGGCGCAGTCACCGCTAGTTTCAGAAGCCTGCGCGACAGAGCATGATCGCGCGAACAAGCCACTTACCGATCTGATGGCGCCATATGCCATGCCTCTTGCCCCTCAGACGGTTACTATGCACAACAGCGTCATTTCCGAGATTTCACATAAATTATAATTATGACCGACGAGCTCTCCATCGGTCGATAGGATGCACTATCACAGGTTTCATCTGACCCCAATTTTTCTGAGCCAGAAATTTCTCGAACAAATTAATGTCCATGCCAATTATGTCGCATTAGGCATTGGGAGTCTGAATGTCGAAGTGGGTCATCGACCCCGCCGTTCACTTCGGGGCAGCGCGCTGCGCATCATCTCCAGCTCAACCTTCCAAAGCTGCAGATCAACTGGGCCAATCCCGGCCTGCTGATCAAAGCACAAAAATGCAGCTCCGATTTGTTTTTCTATCTTCCTATAATTTTCTTGCAGAGGCCGATGGTTGGACTTACTGGCTTACATCATGATGTCCCGGAAGGGGCAAGCGGCGCCGCAAAGGCGATATTTATCGGGAGAAGGCCCTTGGCTGAGATGCGCAACGTTCGTGCAGGAGTGTTCCTGCCGCCTCATCATGGAAATAACGAAGACGTCGCGCTTTGCATGCGCCGGGACCTTGAGCTCGTCGATTGGCTGGAACATTTAGGATTTGCAGAACTTTGGTTGGGTGAACATCACTCCGGCGGCATGCAGATTTATGGCTCGCCCGAGCTTTTCATCGCCGCTGCAGCTGAGCGCACGTCCCGCATCAAGCTTGGCGCCGGCGTGATTTCGGTGCCTTATCATCACCCCTATATGATCGCCGATCGCATCGTGCAGCTGGATTACCAGACGCGCGGTCGTGCCATGTTCGGCTTTGGTCCCGGCATGCTCGTTTCGGACGCTCACATGCTGGACATCAAGCCGGAGCAGCAGCGCGAGCGACTGGTCGAAGGTCTCGACGTAATAGCGAGGCTGCTCGATGGTGAAACCGTCACTCACAAGAGTGACTGGTTCTCGCTGAAGGATGCCAGCCTGCAAATGGCACCCTATAGTTTTCGCCGCCCTGAGCTTGCTGTCGTCACATCGAAAACACCTATCGGATCTCGCCTGGCAGGCAAATATAATCTGGGCATCTTGACCCACGGCGGTGGCGATGTCGCGGGCGCGTGGAAGCTGGCGGAGGAAGCTGGGGCAACCCATGGAAACCAGCTGGATCGCAACAATCTCCGCGTGGTGGTCTCATTCCATCTCGCCGAAACGCGGGCGGACGCCGTGTCAGCCATGCGGTTCGGGCTTGAGCCCTGGATGGAATATCTCGAAGCACTCAGCCCAAAGAGCTATGCTGAAACCCGCGCCAAGGCCGGCTCTGATCCTGCCGAGATCATTTCCGTCAGAGGCGGCCTTGTCGGCACCCCGGACGATGCAGTGGACTATCTTGAGGCGCTGTGGGAGAAAACGGGTGGCTTTGGCTGCATCACAATGACTGGTACGAACTGGATGGATTTCGAAGCCACCAAGCGCTCCTATGAACTGATGATGCGCTACGTCATGCCCCGCTTCAATCGCAAAAATAGCCAGCGAGAGAAGTCGTTCAATTGGGTGCACGAAAACCGCGAAGCGTTCAGCGGTGCAAATCAAGCCGCGATTGCAAAGGCGGTTGCCGATAACGGTTAGACTCAATGGGGTAATCGGCCTTTCACGCGTGCGTGGAACTCTAGGTGACAAAACTCTCCTCTACCGTATGACTTCGGCTAAATCCGGACCGTCGTTGGGAGGCTGGACCAACAGCCGTTTCGGTGCTCGTTGCTGCTGAGAGCTATGGCTCGAATGCTGTGGGTGGCAGACAGTCCAGGGGGCCACGATAGGCAATTTTTGCACCTCGGGTCAGCAGCAGTTCTGCGGCTTCATCAGGTTCAGCAGAGCGACGCCGGTGTCGATCGTTGCGCCTGTGCAGAACATTGGTCTGCTGCGGAAAGGTATCGACGGCGTGCTGTCCTACACCCTCCCCGTGGGGCCTGAGGATCACACGCTCAACATCGTGCTCAGCGGCAATTATGTGCTGAATGCTCTGATCACAGCGGCGTCCCGGGAACGCCGTCGATTGAGCGCGCAGGCGAAAATGGACAGACCAACGCCGGCTCGATGCCGCGCTTTCGCGGAACGGGTTCGATCACTTACCGCCAACCTGAATTCACTATTACCGCCCAGGGGCAGTTCGTCAGCGCCGGTACGACCGACAATAGCTATAACAGCACGCTCGCGACGACCATCAACATCAATCGCGTTCCGGCGATTGCGTATTTGAATTTATATTCGACCTTCAACATTGCGCCGCGAATGAAGTTCACTTTTTCCGTAAACAACCTGTTCGATCAAGATCCACCGGTCGTTCCAAGCCAAAACTTCAGCACGCCGACCAACGGCGCCTGCTACGACAAGATCGGGCGCTCGTTTCAAGTGAGCGTGAACGTGCAACTGTAATCGACCGGAAGGAGGTCGGTATGCACCGGCAAATGAACAAGCGACGGATCGTCTTGCTCACCCCCCTGCTGCTGGGTGCGAGCATGGCCACCGCCCACGGCCGAGCGTGTTTGGGCAATTCCAGCCTCCAACAGCTGCGGATCGTGCGTTGCTGAAGGATGCCGTGGATATCCATGCGCATCTCGACCCCGACAGCTTCGGCCCGCACAGCACCCAGGCCGCCCGCTCGCTCGACGTGATCGAGATGGCACAGCGGGCGAAGAAATTGCGAATGCGCGCGTTTGTGATCAAGCAGCATTATGATCAGACCGCGCAGATTGCCTATCTCGCCAGCAAGGCGGTGCCCGGCATCGAAGTGTTTGGGCAACTCAGCCTCAACCTGACAGTGGGTGGGCTCAACCCCGCGGCCGTTTACCACTTCGCTGAAATCAAGGGTGGTCGCGCGCGCATCGTCAGCATGCCCACGTGGGACAGCGAGAACAACATACGCTCGACGAAGCAGGAGCGACCATTTGTGCGCGTGTCACGAGATGGCGAGCTTCTGCCCGAAGCGAAGGCAGTTATCTCCGCGATTGCGAACGCCAAGGTTCGTGACAGCAATGCTCCGCTCGTGCTGGCGACGGGCCATATTTCAGCAGCGGAGGCCTTGCTGGTCATTCGGGAAGGCGGCAAGCACGGCATTACGCGCATGGTCGCAACCCACGCGATCGGTCATCCGATAGATATGACGATCGCTCAAATGAAGGAGGCGGTGAGCCTTGGTGCCAAGATCGAATTCGTCAGCGGATTTCTCGTCGCGACGCGCGGGACCTTCACCGTCGAGCAATATGTCGCAGCCATTCGCGCGATCGGCGCGGACAATATCATCCTGAGTAGCGACGGCGGACAGGTGGGTCGGCCCAAGCCCGATGAGATGATCGCTTTGGCAGCAGGCCAATTGCTTGCAGAGGGAATAACCAGAGCAGAGCTGCACAAGATGATGGTTGTAAACCCTGCTGCGCTTCTAAGCCTTCCCTGACGCGTTGTATAATCATCGCCGAGTTTTTATGGCCATATTGCCATGAGCGTGCTCACCCAAAGCGGCAAAAATTTAGCAGGGCGCCTTTAAGAGCTTCTGTATTGAAAGCTTCGCCGGTTGGTTCGATGATGACGCAATGGCCATCTGAACCGCACCGGGCCTGCCGGAGGCGTTCTGTCGTAAGTTAGGCTGCAATACCCATATTGTCTGCGGCAGCATAATGTCGATCTTTGGCTTGGGCAGGCGGGATGTTGCCGATAGGGTCCAGCAGGCGCCGATTGTTGAACCAGTCGACCCATTCAAGCGTGGCATATTCCACCGCCTCGAAGGATCGCCACGGTCCCCTGCGGTGGATAACCTCAGCCTTGTAAAGGCCGTTGATGGTCTCAGCCAAAGCGTTGTCATAGCTATCGCCGACACTGCCGACCGATGGTTCGATCCCGGCTTTTGCAAGGCGCTCGGAGTATCTGATGGAGACATATTGGCTGCCGCGATCACTGTGGTGGACGAGGCCACCGCGATGGACAGGACGCCTCTCGTGGATAGCCTGCTCCAGAGCGTCGAGCACAAAGCTGGCATGCGCAGTTCTGCTGACCCGCCAGCCCACTATATAACGGGCATAGACGTCGATGACGAAGGCCACGTAGACGAACCCCCACGTCGCGACATAGGTAAAATCCGAAACCCAGAGCATGTTGGGTGCTGGCGCATGGAACTGCCGGTTGAGGTGATCAAACGGGCAAGGCCCAGCCTTGTTGCTGATCGTGGTCCGCACACGCTGCCACGGATGACCCCCTGCAAGCCCAGGTCGCGCATCAGCCGCTCGATGGTGCATCGGGCCACAGCGAAGCCCTCGCGGTTCATCTGTCGCCAGACCTTGCGTACCACCGTAGACGCCGAAGTTCTCCGAAAAGACGCGCACCAATTCAGGCTTCAGATCCTGATCGCGCCGGGCACGGATCGACAACCGCGTAGGATCTCGCCGTTGCGCGACACGCTCGTGGTAGGTGGATGGGGCAACCGGCAGAACCCTGCAGATCGGCTCGACCCCATAAACCTCACGATACTCGTCAATGAAGGCAGTCATCGCCGGAACGACCGTCGAGCTCCGCCTGGGCAAAATATGCGCTCGCCTTGCGCAGTATCTCGTTGGCTTGGTGCAACTCGCGGTTCTCGCGTTCTAGGGCCTTGAGGCGATCCACCATCTCGGTTGGCACGCCGGCACGTTTGCCGCTGTCCACCTCGGCCTTCTTCAACCACTCCAATAGCGTCTGCGGAACGCACCCTATCTTCTCTGCAATCGAAACGATGGCTGCCCAGCGTGATGGATGATCACCTTCGTGATCCAGTACCATCCTTACCGCCCGGGCACGAACCTCGGGTGCAAACTTGTTCGTCGTCTTACTCATATCAGCTCCACTTACTCAGAAGTTGGAGCCTCCGGCAAACCCGGCGCGGTTCAGAACGGCAATCGCCTCCAGACTGATCTGAACTCGCTAGCGATGTTTGCGTTCACGCATGCCGCCCCGGTTGCTGCTCAGCAGCACTTAAGTTTAAGAATCGGGGCTTATGCTCACGGCAAGAAGCCCAAGGAATAAAACGTCAAAGCCCCGCCGCAGCTTTTA
>CBIHKY010000121.1:0-8549 GCA_966205705.1 uncultured Alphaproteobacteria bacterium | reverse complement strand
AACTTGCGACCCCTGCGATGTCAACACAGTGCTCTACCACTGAGCTACACGCCCACTCAGAGAGGAGTGGCCCTTACGCAAGCCTCGGATTCGGTGCAAGCGATAAGTGCCAAAATATCATTGAAGCTCTTGCGCCGTGACTCGATCGAACATGCGATCGACTTCCAATACGAGGTCACGCAGGTGGAATGGCTTGGAGAGAACCTTGGCCTCCGGCGCGACCCGGCCTGCGCGCAACGTCACGGCGGCAAAGCCTGTGATAAACATCACGCGGGTTTGCGGCGCAACCGATGCGACATGCTGGGCGAGCTCGATGCCATCCATTTCCGGCATCACGATATCCGTGAGCAGCAGATCGAAGCTCTGCTCCTCAAGGATCGGGAGCGCGGCCGTCCCGCGGTCGACAGCCACGACTTCATAGCCGGATCGCTCCAGTGCGCGGCTGAGATATTGCCGCATCGAATCATCGTCTTCCGCTACCAGAATGCGAATCATGCCCGCCTCGGCTCCCGTTTCGTTACGTCATGCACGCGAACAGCCCATGGATGATGGTCTGCGCTTGGCCTCATGGGGGTTCTTATGCGACAAGCGATTAAGATTTTCCATCGCGACGCAACATTTGCCGTCGATAAATGCGCTGGACGCGAGAATGCTGGAGAAGGTTTGAAAGCCACACCAACCCAGACGCACGACGCTTTTTTTCGCTTTGGCGCAGTGGGCGCACATGGCCCACTGCTGTTCGCGGTGCCGCACGCCGGGCGCATCTATCCCTCGGATGATCTGGAGCGCGCCCGCGTAGGGCCGGATGTGCTGGCGCGGCTGGAGGATCGATTTGCTGATCTGCTGATCGATGATCTGCTGGAGCAGGGCTATCACGCCATTGTCGCCCGGCAGCCCCGCGCAATCATCGATCTCAATCGCGATGAACGCGAGGTCGATCTGCGCGGCATCAGCGGCGCGCCATGGAGCTTTCGTGGCCAATCCAGCGCCAAACTGCGCGGTGGGCTTGGCCTGATTCCCGAGCGGCTGGCCGCGGCTGGCGACCTCTGGAAGAGCCCCCTGCCCTATGAAGCGCTCTGCAGGCGGATTGCGCGCATCCATCGCCCCTATCATGATGCCCTCGCCGCCGCGCTTAATGCGACTCAGGCCCGTTATGGATGCGCGCTGCTGATCGATGTGCATTCCATGCCACCCCTGCGCGAGACCGGCACGGGAAGGCCCACTCCGCAAGTGGTCATCGGGGATCGGTTCGGCAGCAGCGCGACGGCGCGCCTGACCGACCTGTGCGCGGACCTGATCACCCGGCGCGATATCGCGGTGGCGATCAACACACCATATTCTGGCAATCATATATTGGAGCGGCACGGGCGGCCTGAGCGCGGCATTCATGCCATCCAGATCGAGTTCGACCGGGCGCTTTATCTTGATGAAAGCCTGATGCAGCCGGGCGTTGGCCTGCCCGATATCCAGCAACTGCTCAGCGATCTAGCGCTGGCGCTGACGTGCGAACTGGAAGGCTCGGGCCTGCCCCTTGCCGCTGAGTGATCCTACCCAACGCACATAAAAAACCACCCCATGCGATACGCACGGGGTGGCCAAGGTTCAGGGAGGAGACGTCCCAAAAGGGTGGGACGCCCACGCTAAGGCTCGAAAGGGGGAACAAGCCTTGGCGTACTCAGTAGGTAGGCGAGGCAGTTTGCCTTTTCAAGAGAAACCACCCCGCCCCTGCCGAATATTTGACTAAGTCCAGTTCACTATGCGGCAAACCGGCTTAGTCTGAACTTAGCTGATCTGGAAAGCTGGCACAGGGCCGAGACCAAGCTTGCGCTGATTGAAGAACAGCTCGCGCATACCCTGCAGCGAGAAGAGGTGTGCGTGCAGCAGCGGAAGCGCGCCGCTCTGGTTGAACTTGCGCAGCTGATCGCCACGCAGCTCGCGCAGCTTCTCCTCATTGACCATCTGGAAGCCGCGATAGACGAAAGGCTGATCGGAATCAGGGATCTGAATGCTCAGCTCGCCTTCCATCAGCAGATCGGCTTCCTGCAGCTCCTTGACGAACTGGCCGGTGCGCATCGCTGCTTCTTCAAACTGCTGGCAGAAGTTGAGTAAATCCTTCGTCAGATCGCTCGCTTCGCCATTCTCGATGAGCGGACGGCCATCTTCATACTCGCCGATGAACTCGCAGGTAGGATCGAAGCAGAGCGAAAGCTCGTCCGACTGCGGATTGATCCGCACCAGCATCCAGGGATAGCGGCGGATATAGGCGGGCACATAGCCATCTTCACGGCGCAGCTTGCCTTCGTCATCAACGAGCGTGTTCACGCCCTCGTTCAGGCCCATCAGCGCCAATGGAACCGGGTTTGCACCGCTGGAAAAGACGATGGGGAGGAAGCGCTGGCACTGAGCGAACTCATCGAGCGTGAGCGGCACTGCGTGGACGCCAACGATGTGAGGGGCCGCATCATAATTGCGCAGCGTATATTTGCTGTGCTGCTCGGCATTGAGCGGCATCAGATCGTTATAAAGCAGTGGCAAATTCTGTGCTTGCGGCGCGCTGGCCATGGCATCGGTCTCCTGAACGGGCTTTCAACAGCACTCACCCCCGCGGCTGCGCTGAACGAGGCCCGGCCATAATGTCGTCAACCTACCTAAGCAAGGGGCACAAGCTTGCCCGGATTAAACAGGCCGAGCGGGTCAAGTGCCTGCTTTATCGCGCGAACGGCATGAAGCTGCGCAGGTGAGGTGAGGCGCGCGAACTCATCGATCTTCATCTGCCCGATGCCATGCTCGGCCGAAATCGAGCCGCCCATCGCAACAACCTGATTATTGACGAAGCGCGTTGCCTCCTGCCCATGGGTGGCGAGCCAGTCCGCGCCACGGCCCGTCCCTGCGCCATAAGGGGCGCGCACATGGAAATGAACATTGCCATCCCCCAGATGACCGAAAGAGGATGCCGTTGCGCCGGGGAACTGCGCTTCACAGGCCGCGGCTGCTTCCAGCATGAAGCGCGGCATTGTCGCGATCGGCACGCTGATATCGAATTGCAGCGCCGGGCCTTGAGCGCGCTCGGATTCGGAGGCGCTCTCCCGGAGCTTCCAGAAGGCTTCGGCCTGCGTCTCATTGGCGGCAATGGCTGCGTCGAGCAGCAGACCTTGCTCAAAGGCTTCGGCCAGCACAGCCTCCATGCGGGATCGGGCCTCATTGCCCTCTTCCAGGCTCGCCAGATCAATCTCGATGAGCGCGTTCCAGGGCGTGACCGTGTCGATCGGCCTACGGGTTCCGGGAATCACGTCGAGGATGAAGCCGAGCGTATCGGCGGCAATCACTTCAAAGCCCTCCACGATGGGTCCGAGGCGGGCCTCCATGAACCGCAGCAGATCGAGCGCCTGCGCTGGCCCCGCCACGCCGACCCAGGCGACAGCACGATCGCCAATCGCCGGGGCAAGGCGAAGGCTGGCCGCTGTGACGATGCCGAGCGTGCCCTCCGCGCCGATCATCAATTGCTTCAGGTCATAGCCGCGATTATCCTTCTTGAGCGCGGCAATGCCATCATAGATGGAGCCATCGGGCAGCACGGCCTCAATGCCTTCCACGAGTGCACGCATGGTGCCGTGGCGCAGCACCTGCGTGCCGCCGGCATTGGTGGAGATAAGCCCGCCCACCGTCGCCGAGCCCTTGGCGCCGAGACTGAGCGGGAAGCGGCGACTTACACCCTCGGCCGCCTCATGCAGGGTGGAGAGAATGACACCCGCCTCACACACCGCCAGATTGGCATCGGCATCGAGGCTCTTGATCGCGTTCATCGCGCGCAGGGAAAGAATGAGCGCGCTGCCATCAGCCGGGGGCGTCGCTCCGCCGACCATCGAGGTGTTGCCACCTTGCGGGACCAGCGCCACGCGATGCTCATTGGCGCAGCGGACCATCGCAGCAACCTCCTGCGTCGAGCGTGGCACCAGCAGGCCTGCCGCCTCTCCGCGATATTTGCCGCGCCAATCCTGCAGCCAGGGCGCGATCAGGTCAGGGTCTTCTATGAAGCCGCGCGGTCCAGCGATCGCGCGGAAGGCATTGAGAGCATCATCTGAGATCATCGAACCTTTATGGAGGGCAATGGGCGGCATTGCCAGCCTCCTGCGCGCCGGTTCAAACGATCGGACTGTCAATTAATCGACTGTTCAAGCGCGGCGCCCTAGGGCATGAAATCGCCTGAGGTCTGATCATTGCCATTATTTGCGTCGCTCATCGCTTTGCCTCTATTGCTGTCCGGAGCGAGTGACCCGGCTCGCCTGATCGGGACCCGGTTGGTGAGCGTGGAGCAGCCCATCGAACTGGCCCAGCTTTCCATCGAGCAGCGCGTGATCATTCGCATTCCCAACATGCCGGGTCGCGCGGCAGGCATATTGAATGACGCACCCCCAATCGCGATTCGATGGAAAGAGAGCAAAGGCCCGCGCTGCGTTCCGCTTGGCGTCATTCGTGCCGCTGCGGCGACGAAGGAAGGTGGCGTGACGATGGTGGTGAACCGGCGCGAGCGCTACCGCGCACATCTCAATCGCTCTTGCAGAACAGCGGATTTCTACGCTGGCTTCTACATCACGCCCAATAAGGATGGCGTCCTTTGCGCGGAACGGGATGTGATCCATGCGCGCAACGGCTCGGTTTGTGAGATCGAGAAGTTCGGTCGATTGACACCGGAAGACTGAGCTCATCGATCGGATGGGCCGTTCAACAGCCGCCAGCGCAGGATAACCCGCGCCGATAATATCAAGTCGAATATTTGGAAAATGGTGCGCCCGGAACGATTCGAACGTCCGACCCTCAGATTCGTAGTCTGATGCTCTATCCAGCTGAGCTACGGGCGCTTACCATATTCACGGTGCCAGTGGCTCCGTGGAGAGGCGCAGATAGTCGGGGGTGCCGATTGTGGCAACCCCCTTTTTGCCCTTTTATGACACTATCTGGCAGATGGCTGAAACTTGGCTCAGCCTTTGTTTGCAAGCGCCGCCTGCGCCGCCGCTAAGCGGGCGATCGGCACGCGATAAGGCGAGGCGCTGACATAATCGAGGCCGGTCTTTTCGCAGAAGGCGATGGAGGCGGGATCGCCGCCATGCTCGCCGCAAATGCCAAGCTTGATGTCCGGGCGGGTCGCCCTGCCCCGCTCGACGGCGATTTCGATGAGCTGGCCAACGCCCTCAACATCGAGCGTGACGAATGGATCGCGCGCGAAAATGCCCTTGTCGACATATTGGGTGAGGAAGCGGCCCGCATCGTCGCGGCTGATGCCGATGGTCGTCTGCGTGAGATCATTGGTGCCGAAGGAGAAGAACTCGCCAACCTCGGCAATTTCGCCAGCCTTCAGGGCTGCGCGAGGTAGCTCGATCATGGTGCCGACGAGATATTCGACGGTTTCGCCACGCTCGGTGAAGACCTCCTTGGCGATCTTGTCGACCAGATCCTTCATTAGCTCCAGCTCGCGGCGAGTTGCGACGAGCGGGATCATCACCTCGGGGATCGGCGCATCGCCGCTCTGCTTGGCAACGTCGAGCGCCGCCTCGAAGATGGCGCGGGCCTGCATTTCGTAGATTTCAGGATAGGTGACGCCCAGACGGCAACCGCGGTGGCCGAGCATCGGGTTGAACTCGTGCAGCTCGGCTGCGCGGCGCTTGAGGGTTTCGACGCCAACGCCAGCAGCGGCGGCCACATCGGCAAAGTCAGCATCCTCATGCGGCAGGAACTCGTGCAGCGGCGGATCGAGCAGGCGGATGGTGACGGGAAGGCCTGCCATCTCCGTGAAGATCGCCGTGAAGTCCGCGCGCTGCTCCGGCAGCAGCTTGGCAAGCGCCTGACGACGGCCAGCTTCGGTATCGGCCAGGATCATCTCACGCACGGCAGTGATCCGCGCGGCATCAAAGAACATATGCTCGGTGCGGCATAGGCCAACGCCCTCGGCGCCAAACTCGCGCGCCACGCGGCAATCGAGCGGCGTCTCGGCATTGGCGCGCACCTTGAGGCGGCGCACGCCATCGGCCCAGACCATCAGCGTGCCGAAATCGCCAGCCATTTCCGGCTGAACGGTGGGCACTTCGCCCGCCATCACTTCGCCGGTCGCGCCGTCGATCGTGATGATGTCGCGCTCCTTGAGCAGGCGCTCGCCAATGCGCATCAGGCGGTTTGCGCTATCAATGGAGATGCTGCCCGCGCCGGAGACGCAAGGGCGCCCCATGCCGCGCGCAACCACGGCCGCGTGGCTGGTCATGCCGCCGCGCGCGGTGAGGATGCCCTTGGCCGCGTGCATGCCGTGAATGTCCTCAGGGCTGGTCTCGATCCGCACGAGGATCACCGATTCGCCCTGCTCATTGAGCCGCTCGGCCGTCTCAGCATCAAACACGATCTGGCCCGAGGCTGCGCCCGGTGAGGCGGGAAGCCCCTTGGTAAGCACATCGCGCGGCGCATCAGGATCGAGCGTTGGGTGCAGAAGCTGATCGAGCGCATTGGCGTCGACACGGGCGACGGCTTCCTCGCGCGTAATCAGGCCTTCGCTCGCCATATCGACGGCGATCTTGAGCGCAGCCTTGGCCGTGCGCTTGCCCGAGCGGGTCTGGAGCATCCAGAGCTTGCCCTGCTGCACCGTGAACTCAATATCCTGCATGTCCCGATAATGCGTCTCGAGGATGTTGAAGACGTTCGCCAGCTCGGCATAGGTTTCCGGCAGCGCTTCTTCCATGCTGAGCGGCTTGGCCCCGGCGCGCTCACGGGCAGCAAGCGTCAGATATTGCGGGGTGCGGATACCCGCGACGACATCCTCGCCCTGCGCATTGATGAGATATTCGCCATAATAGGCATTCTCACCCGTCGCTGGATCGCGCGTGAAGGCGACGCCGGTTGCGGAAGTTTCACCCATATTGCCGAAGACCATCGCCTGCACATTCACAGCCGTGCCCCAGTCGCCGGGGATGCTGTTGAGGCGACGATACACCTTCGCGCGGTCCGCCTGCCAGGAGCCGAACACGGCGCCGATGGCACCCCAAAGCTGCTCATGCACATCCTGCGGGAAAGGCTTGCCCCACTGCTTGACGACGAGCGCTTTGTACTCAGCAACCAGCGCCCGCCAATCATCGGCCGTCAGCTCGGTATCGAGATAGGCGCCCTTATCTTCCTTCGCGATTTCAAGCGCTTCCTCGAACTTGCCATGATCGAGGCCCAGCACGACATCAGAATACATCTGGATGAAACGACGATAGCTGTCCCATGCAAAGCGCGCATCGCCGGAGGCGGCGGCGAGGCCTTCCACGGTCTTGTCGTTGAGGCCAAGGTTGAGGACGGTGTCCATCATGCCCGGCATGGAGACGCGCGCGCCTGAGCGGACGGAAACGAGCAGCGGATCGCTTTCATCGCCGAATATCTTGCCAGTCACGCCCTCGACATGCGCGATGCCCTGCGCAACTTCGCCGGTCAGGCTATCGGGATAGACCTCACCATCGGCATAATAGCGGGTGCAAAGCTCCGTCGTGATGGTGAAGCCGGGCGGGACCGGCAGGCCGATTGCGGCCATGCCATCCAGATTGGCGCCCTTGCCGCCGAGGAGATTGCGATCTCCCTTGCCGCCATCATTGACGCCGCCACCGAAGCGATAGACATATTTGGTCATCGAAACGTTCCACCCTGTCTTACGATATGCGTCTGGCGCATGAGTTTTTTTGAGGCTTGAGCGGCAGTCACTGCCCAGCCCGGATCTAGCCTTCTATCTTGGAGAAGTCGGCAACTTTGTGCACCGCAGCGCGAATTCTGGTCAACAGATTTAACCGCGATTCCCGCTTGATCGGATCGGTGTCATTTACGGTCACGTCGGTGAAGAAGTCGTCAATCGGCCCGCGCAGCATCGCGAGTGCCGCCATTGCGCGCTCGAAATCCTCACCGGCGATGGCGGCATCGGCGCGGGGCTCGGCCAGATCGAGCGCTTTGGTGAGCGCGGCTTCGGCTGGTTCGGGCGTGTAGCTTGGCGGCGCGGGGGTATCGAGCGCTTCATGCGCGCGCATTGCGGCAGCCATATCCGGATCGGTGAGCGCCGCGCCGGGATCTTCCTCGCCCGCTTCGCTTTGCACTTTCTTCTCCGGGCGCTCCTTCTTGAGGATGTTCGCCGCGCGCTTGTAGCCCGCGAGCAGGTTCGCGCCGTCCTCGGTTGTGACGAAGGACTGGAGGGCTTTTACGCGATCGAGCAGGCGGACGAGATCGTCCTCGCCGCCGAGTGCGAACACGGCATCGATGAGATCGTGGCGGACGCCAGCCTCGCGTTGTTGGACTTTGAGGCGGTCGGCGAAGAAGTCGAGAATTTGCTGGGAAGCCGATTCCTCGTTCGCCATAACACGCATCATTACAAACGAGCAGAACGTCTCCCGCGGGTTAAATTCGGCGGTCCACTCAACTGGCCCATCAGGGACTTTTAAGATTTGAGCCCTTATCTGTTCAAGCTGATTAAGGTCGCCGTACAGCCCCTTAAAGTTGCCGTTCTCGCGGACGCCAGCCTCAACAAATGTTGTAAAGTAAATAAAGCC
>CBIHKY010000120.1:0-8763 GCA_966205705.1 uncultured Alphaproteobacteria bacterium | reverse complement strand
GTCCCATGGTTATCGGCCCGTTAACAAATCTTAAAGACCTATTAATGGGTAACGCCGCCGTCCCACCAATCCCGCTTTGGGACAACGGCTCATCGATTCTATCCGGTCTGGATCAGTCGGCTAGAACGTTGCTAACACTTCATAAACTATATCTCGGCAAGGATCTCAGCAACCGCACGACATGTGCTTTTGCCGGCATGGAGTTCCGCAAGATATGTTTCGTAACAGCAAATGGGCAATGCCGATCGTCATTATCCTGCTGACCACGGCATGTGGCGGCGGTGGTGGCAGCGAAGGCGTAAGTTCGACACCCACACCGACGCCAGCGCCTACACCAACGCCAACCCCCACACAGACGCCGACACCCTCTCCAACGCCAACGCCAACGCCAACCCCCGGGTCGACGCCAACGCCGGTGATCCCCCGCCCGCCAGTTGTGAACCCCACACCTCCGGCAGCGAATAGCGGCGCGAATACCAGCCTGATGGGCACGTTGCAGACTGAGAGCTTTACGAACAGTTCAGCCAATTCAGCGGGGACATTCTATGCCGATAAGCGGTCCGTGGAAAATGGCACTGCTGCGGCAGGCTCGCTCACGATCGCCTATAACGCCACGAACCAGAGCTATACGATCAGCACGGCCGGTCGAAGCGCGACCTTCGCACCAGCCGATCTGGTGGTCTCTGGCTCAGCCGCGTTCAAGAGCTTCCAGAAGCTTGGCGCGACCAGCGAAGCGCTCACGATTACCAACCCCGCAACGTCAGGCCCCCTCACCTACCAATATGTAGGCGGCGGCGCATGGGAGCGCGCCACGGTCGCCAATGGCCAAGCGAGTTACAGCTATGATCCATTCACCTATGGCGCAGAGACGCCAGACGGTCGCCTCCAGCAACGCAGCGGCACCGGCCTCTATTCGGTGAGCCTTGTCGGCGCCCGCGCCATCGAGGCACAATTTGCCATGGCGGGCAGCGGCTCGCTGCAGATCGACTTCGCCAGTGGCACCCTCTCCAGCAGCGGTGTGCTTACCACGATCGACGTCCCGTCCGGCCTCATTAAGGGTGTGGGCGTCTATTATGGCGAAGGCGCGCTAACGAGCGGGCTTGGCGCATTCTCCGGCAATTTTGCGATGGATGATGGCAAGCGTTTCTATGGTGGCTGGAACGGGCGTTTTTATGGCCCGGATGGGCAGGAAGTCGGCGCATCCTGGTATCTCTCCAGCGCGGATGGCGAGATTGCGGCAGGCTATCTGCTTGGCCGCGAGGATGCCACGGTGGCAGGGCTCAACAGCAGCCTGACGCAGTTGCAATTCGGCGAAGCGTTCGAGCATCGCTTCAGCCAGGTGAGCTTTACCGATCTTGGCGGGAACGTGGCCGCCAACAACGCCTTTTTGCTGCGCTCAACCGCCGAGCTGAGTTTCGACGCATCGCAGGGCAGCTACACCTATGCTGACACGGCACGCGGCATCAGCACCACATTTGGTGCGGGGAGCCTGAACAGCGGCGCCTCCTCCAGTTCGCTCGCGGTTTACAACATCACCGGCACAGATGGCCTCTCCTACAAGCTCTCGCTCAACAAGGCCGGATCGGGCAACAGCGCCATCGCACTCAGCTATGCGAGCTTTGGCCGCTGGGAGCGCGCGCAAGCCGCCGGCAATGACCGAATGGACCGCTGGTTCGCCTGGGGTCTGCGCACCAATGCCTTCCAGATCCCGAGCGGCACCGGCACGTTCGATGGCATCATTCAGGGCACCGGCGTGAAGCTGCAAGGCGGCGCGACCTATACCCTCTCCGGCACAAGCCAATTCGCCATGAATTTTAATGCAGGCACGTTCACCGGCACGCTCAATCCCATCGGCACCAGCCTTGTTGACGGTAGCCAGCGCAATTTCGGCACGTTCACCTTCGGGCGCGGGGCCATCGATATCGATGCCGGGCTGAATGCGGATGTGAATAGCGGCGGCACCTATCTCGGCTTCTTCGAGGGTGCGCTTTATGGCCCGACGGCCACCGAGGTAGCAGGCACGTTCGGCTTCCAGACCGAGGCCACCTCTGCAAATAATCCCGGCAGTGCAAATGCGGCCTATCTCAGCGGTATTGCAGTCGCTAAGCGCACGGGGAACTAACCGAGGCTGCGACCCGAAAGACATGACCATGCCACGTTACCGGGCCATGAAGGTTGCGATGCTCTCCGGCCTCGTGCTGCACGGCGCTGCCGGAGGGGCCGATTCGCGGGTGGAAGCTTATAAGCCACCGGCCCCGACGCCATCGACCTTGGCCTCGTCCGCTCCGGACCTGTCTGCGCCGACCTCGCAAATATCCCCTCCACAATTGCAGATATCGCCCACGCCAGCAGATTCCCCACCAGCGGAAGTGCCGCACGTCACCCCTGATGGATCAGCCCTGACTGGCCTGACCGCAGCGCAGCTTTTCGATCTGGCAGATCAGGCGCGCGTCGCCGAGCGGCTGCCCGATGCCGAAGCGATCTACAGAGCCCTCGCGCGTGATCCGGACCAAAGCGTGCGATCGGAGGCCCGTTTCCGTCTCGGCATGATGCTCGGTGACCAGCAACGCCATGCCGACGCCGCCCTCGCCTTCCGTGCGATCCTCGATGAAGAGCCCGGCGCAACCCGCGTTCGGCTGGAGCTTGCCCGCGTGCTTGCCGCTATGGGCGATGAAGGCCGGGCGCGCCAGCAATTGCGGCAAGCGCAGGCGAGCGGCCTGCCCCCGCAAGTCGCGCTGGTGGTCGATCAGTTCGCCAGCGCACTGCGCTCCAACAGGCGCTTCGGCGGCAATTTCGAGCTCGCAATGGCGCCGGACAGCAACATCAACCGCGCGACCGCTGCCAAGCAACTCGATACCATCATCGCGCCCCTCACCCTCTCCGATGATGCCCGCGAACAATCCGGCATTGGCGTGCATGTGAGCGGGCAAGTTTTTGCGCGTATCGGCCTCGCGCCCAACCTCATGCTCGTGCCGCGCTTGTCCGCCGATGGCACATTTTATCGCGAGACCCAGTTTAATGACCTGTCAGGCAGCGCGCTGCTCGGCCTGGAATGGCAGACCGGGCGCAGCCGCATCATGCCCTCGGCAGGCGTGACCTGGCGTACCTATGGCGGCAAGCGTTACAACCGCACCGAGACTGCGGACCTGCGCTGGACCCGCCAGATCGGGCGACGCGCGCAGAGCGATGTCGGCTTTTCCTATGGACGTGCGCATTATTACACCAATGAGCTGCAGGATGGCGAACTGTTCAGCCTGAACGCTGGCGTCGAACGCGCGCTTTCGGCGCGGACGGGCGTTGGCGTCCGCCTGTCCGGCACCCGGCAGACAGCGCGTGACCCCGGCTATGCCACGACCTCCGGCGGCGTAACCGTCCTCGGCTGGCGTGACATGGGCCGCACGACTGTGTTTGCCAATGTGACAGCGCGCAAGCTCGAGTCAGACGCCCGGCTCGGCATCTTTCTGGACCGCCGCAAAGAGTGGTTCGTGCGCGGATCGATTGGCGCGACGTTCCGCCAGATCGAGGTTGGTGGCTTCTCGCCGGTCGTTCGCGTCGCTTATGAGCGCAACAGCTCGACCGTGGGCATTTATGACTATCGCCGTACAACCTTCGATCTGGGCATCACCCGCGCCTTCTAAGCCGTGCGGCGTTTGCGCCGAGCCATCAGTTCGTCGCATGCTGGGAGATGACGCGCCTCACAAAAGGGTGTAACGGCCCGCCATGCCACCTCGCCTGTTCGCTTCGATTCACGATGTCACGCCGCATTTCGAGAGCGAAGTGGATGCGCTGTTTGATCGACTGAGCGGCCTGCTCGGCGGCCCACGCCTGGCGATGCTGGTGGTCCCCGATTTTGAAGACAAGGCGCCGCTTGCCGGAAACGCTGCTTTTGCCGCCAAACTGCGCGGCTGGGCGGACTCCGGCGTCGAGATGTTCCTGCACGGCTGGTGCCACCGCGACGATGCCCGCAAACGCGGTTTCATGCAAAAGCACATGACAGCTGGCGCAGGCGAATTTGCGCAACTCTCCCATGCCGAGGCATTGCAACGCCTCAAGCGCGGACGCGGGGTTGTGGAGGATGCGATTGGGCGCGAAGTGACCGGCTTCATCGCACCAGCCTGGCTCTATTCAGCCCAAAGCATCGAGGCGCTGCATGATGGCGGCTTCCCGCTGGCGGAAGATCATCTCAAGGTTTGGGAGCCGACCACTGGCCGCGTTGTCGCACGGGGGCCAGTCATCACCTGGGCGAGCCGTACGGAGGGTCGCATCAAAAGCTCTTTGATGGTCGCGAGGGCCGCACGCGCTGCGCCTTGGGCCTTGCGCAATGCTCGCATCGCAGTCCACCCGCCAGACACGACCGTGCCAGCCTTGCTGGAGAGCATCGACGCGACATTCAAAACGTTCGTCCGCACGCACAAGCCATCGCGCTATGCAGACCTGCATCGCTGATGCCAGCTGATAAGCCGCTGATTGTCCTCAGCCCCCTCCACAGTCTCGAGCCCGGTGGCGTTGAGCGCGACGTGCTGCGCTTCACCAAGGCTTGGCGCGAGCATGGCCTCGATGCACGGATTGCGCTGGGGCGCTGGGAAGGCGCGCTGATCAACGAAGCGCCGGACGTGCCCTATATCATTCCCAAGCCCGCGCGCCTCGCCAACATCAGCACCGAGACGTTGTGGATGATGCTCAAGCTGCCCGCCATCGTGCGGGAGGTGAAGCCGGACATATTGTTCTTCGCCAGCAATGGCCTGATGGTGGTTGCGGGTTTCCTGAAATGGCGGCTCGGTCGCGATTGCCCGCCGATGATCCTGCGGGTGAGCAACAGCCTCGATCGATGCGCATGTTCTGCGCCGAACCGCTCGCTCCAGCGCTGGTTCATGAGCCTCCACAGCCGCATCTACGCCGCAATCGTGGCGATGGCACCGCCCCTGCGTGATGAGATCATCACCGAGCTAGGCGCAACGCAGCAGCAAGCGGTCACCATTCCCAACGCGTCCGTGACGACGGAATGTGCAAGGCTGCTGGCCGAGACGCGCGACGGGACGACGCGTGAGCATCAGGGCCGCCACTTTCTCGCCATTGGCAGGCTGGCGCCGCAAAAGGACTTCAAGCGATTGCTTGGCGCTTTTGCGCGCATCTGCACGCCGCAGGATCGTCTCACGATCATTGGCGAGGGTGCCGACCGCGCCGCGCTTGACAAACAGGCGCAGTCCCTCGGCATCGCTGACCAGCTTTCTATGCCCGGCCACCTGCATCACGTTGAGGATTGGTTTGCCAAGGCCGACGCGTTCATCCTCTCATCGGACTTCGAAGGCGTGCCCGCAGTGCTGGTCGAAGCGCTGGCGGCTGGCATTCCGATTGTGGCGACCAATTGCGCGGTCTCCATCCCAATGATGGTCGAAGGCGCTGGTCTGCTCGTGCCCCGGCGCGACGAGGCGGCGCTGGCCAAGGCAATGGACCAAATCTGCACCTTCACGCCGGATGTTGCGCTGATGCGCGCCCGCGCTGCGCAATTCACGATGGAAGCGACCCTGACGAAATGGTCGGAACTCTTCCACCAGATCGGGAGGAAATAGCGCTTTGCCCACTTTACCAATCTTGCTATCGCCGCCGCATAATTTGGCCGAGATAATAGAGCGCCAGCTTTGAAAACAAGTACACCTCCAATGGGATCAACGCTCGCCGACACCGTCGACGATAAGGATCCGCTGCCGCTGCCAGTCCGCCGTTCCCAAATCTGGGCCTGGATCACGCCAACGATCTCCGTGATCGTGCTGGCGATGGTGCTGTGGCACCTGCGCACGGTCGATTTCGACGCGCTGGTGCGTGCCGTGCCGACCAATCCGTTGTTCTGGATCGTGTTCCTGTCGCGCTATTTCGTCGGCATCGTCACGGAATTCATCATTTTCCGCTGGCTCTGGCATGTTCCGTTCGAGGGGCTGATCGCGCTAACCCGCAAGAATGTCATCAACCAGCTGGTCGTCGATTATCTGGGCGATGCCTATTTCTACACCTGGGCGCGGCGTAAGATGAAGATGGTCACTGCGCCTTTCGGGGCGGTCAAGGACGTTGCGATCCTCTCCTCGCTGGTCTCCAACCTGCTCACGCTAGCGATGATGGCGATGGTCTATCGCTACACGGTCGCGCTCAATCTCAACACCACCGGCACCACCATCGCGGCGTCGGTCGGCATCATCGTGTTGATTTCCGTGCTGGTCGTGGCGTTCGGCAAGAAGCTGTTCAGCCTGGATCGACAGCAGCTTTGGGGCATTTCAGGCATCCATCTGGTCAGCCTGTTGCTCAACAAGGTTCTGCTCGCCTGGGCCTGGAGCCTGGCGCTGCCAGACGTCGCCATCGGCTGGTGGCTGATGCTGGCGACGGCCCGGATGCTGATCTCGCGCTTGCCGCTCATCAGCAACAAGGATGTGATTTTCGCCGCGGTCGCCATCTTCGCGATCGGGCGGGATGAGGACATTCAAATTCTGATCGCGCTCACGACTACCGTCACGTTGCTTATGCATATGGGCATTGGCCTTCTGCTCGCGGTGGGCGATCTTGCGACGATCAAGGGCAAGCCGACCGAGCAGCAGCCCTGATGCTGGCTGGGGGACAGGCTATGATTAGGCCGACCGCACAGGGAGCGCGCTAGGCCATGCGGATCGTGGATGTGGCGGCCTTTTACACGCCCTATGGCGGCGGGGTGAAGACCTATATCGATCGCAAGCTGCTCGCCGGGCCTGCGGCGGGGCATGAGGTGATCGTCGTTGCGCCGGGGCCGGGCTATCGCGTCGAGGATCGCGGCCCCAAGGCGCGCGTCGTCTATGTGAAAGACCCGCAATTCCCGCTCGACCGGCGCTACCATTATTTCCGCGATGTCGAGGCGCTGCATGACACGCTCGATCAGCTCGCGCCCGATGTGGTGGAATGCTCATCCCCCTGGCGCAGCGCGCGGCTGGTCGGCGAATGGGCAGGTAAGGCGCCCCGCGCACTCATCATGCATGCCGATCCCATGTCCGCCTATGCCTATCGCTGGTTCGACCCTATTCTGCCGCGCCCGCTGATCGACAAGGGCTTTGGCACCTTCTGGCGGCACTTGCAGCGCATGGATGGGCTGTATGACGGCTCCATCACCACCGGGCAGGACCAGACCAACCGGTTGCTTGCGGGCGGCATGACCAAGGTGATCACCAACCCGATGGGCGTGCAGCCGGGCATCTTCTCACCCGAATATCGCGATGAAGGCCTGCGCGCGCGGCTGCTCGCCCGCTGTGATCTGCCGCCCACTGCCACGCTGCTGCTCGGCGCGGGGCGGCATGGACCGGAGAAGCGCTGGCCGATGGTGATCGAGGCCGTGACGATGGCAAGCGCGAAGGCGCCCGTGGGGCTGATTATTGCAGGCGATGGACGGGACAAGACGCGGGTGGCACGCGCCGCGCTGGAAAACCCGCATGTGCACCTCGTCTCCCCCATCAATGATCGGCATGAGGTCGCGCGGCTGTTCGCCAGCTGCGATGCGCTGATCCATGGTTGCGAGGCGGAAGTGTTCTGCACCGTCGGCGGAGAAGCACGGGCGGCGGGCCTGCCGCTCATCATGCCAGACCGGGGCGGCGCGGCGGACCATGCGCGGTTGGCCGATGGCTGGCTCTACACATCCGCGAGCCCCTCCTCAGCGGCGGAGGCGATATTGGACTTCATCGCCACCCCACGCGACATGGTGCGGGAGCGCGCGCTCGACTATGCCAAGAGCGTGCGGACGATCGACGAGCATTTCGCCGATCTCTTCGCTTATTATGAGCAGCTTATCGCCAATCCGGTGGTGAACCGCAGCAGGCCCGTGCTGGCCTGACGCGCCGCACCCGCGCGGCCCGGCCCCTACCCGCGCCTCAAATCCCCCGCGCTTACTTGGCCTTCACCGGACCAAAGCACACGAGGCTGCGGCGATATTGCATCGTCACGTCCACCCGCGTTGGCCCCGCGCCAACGGTCGCGCGCGCATCCTTCGACTTGGGCTGGCCCCAGCATAGCTTGGGATCACCCGGAAACGCCACGCCATCCACGGAAATGCCAAGCTTGCGGTTGGAATCGCGATCATGCAGCAGGCTGAGCGTATAAGTGCCGGGCGCAGGCGCGCGGATGCACAGCACGACCGGGCCACTCGCCGGCACCTTCATCTCCGCACGACGAAACACCTTGCCCGCATTGATGAGCACATTGTCATCCGCCAGAAAATCATCGTCATTATTGGGGTAAAGCTCCATCCGCAGCAGCCCCTGACGATCCTTGAGGCCATTGATGTTGACCATGAAGGCCGGGCCGCTCTCATTGGCGCGACACCGCCCCTCCGCCATGCCGAGATTGCGCGTGGAAGGGAGGGCCTGCGCCGGGGCGGAGGCTGCGGCAAGGGCGAGCAATAAACTCAGCGACATCAGATGCTTCTTTCCAAATTATGATCCCCCGGATGGACTGCAGCCAACAAGCCCCGCGATACGCCGCGCAATAGACGCGCTCGCCGGACAACCACGCCAGATGCGCGCCCCTCCCGTGCAGCGATGTGCCTGCGCTGGTGCATCAAGTCCATCCGATCGATCAGGCCCCTCTTCCATCAGGCCAAACTGCTTGTGCAGACCAGGCCAGAACGGCCCAGCCTAACGGGTTTAACGGCTCATCGCTAGGCAATGATTGTGGCGTGAAGTGGGCCATAATGATGCAGGCGTGAACAGAAGCTGGCGGGGGTGGAAAGGTTGGGGAAAGGTGGGATTTGTAGCGGTG
>CBIHKY010000119.1:0-8867 GCA_966205705.1 uncultured Alphaproteobacteria bacterium | reverse complement strand
GCTCACAAACAGGCCGCGGGACCAAGCAGCCTTCTCGCCGAGCTTGCCCTCGAAAACGTGGAGATCGGCCGCTGGTGTCGGCTTGGCCTCCCATTTTGCTTCAAGCAGATAGGTGTGGCCGGCGAGATCGAAGCTGCCGTCGATCTGCTCTCCACGCAGGCGAAAACTGTCCCGGGGCTTGAGGCCGAAGAGCCGGAACGTATCGCGCAGGAAACGTTCAAAGGCAAAGCCGCGCTGCTGGGGCGCAAGATCCCAAATCGCGAGAAGAGCTTTACGGGCTTCGGCGATCTGTGGTCCTTTGAAAGCGGGTGTCGGGGCGGTCTCGGGTGCCGCTGGCTTGCCCTCGAGACGGCCGATCAGCTCGAGCAACCGGCCTTCGCCATTGGCGACGCTGTCGGTCGCGCGCCGGCGGGCATTGATGGCCTGACGGTAATCCCAAAGAGCACGCAGCGTTCGGACAACCGTTGGGGAATCGACGATGGTGAGGAAAGTGCGCAGGCGCTTCGCCTTCGAGGTTCCGTTGCGCGCATAACAGGGATCGTCGATGTCGACGTTCAGTTCCTGCGCGAAGAATTCACGCATCGTCCGGTCGGAGAAGTCCAGGACATAGCCGCCGCCCATCTCGAAGAGCTCGTCGAGCAAGATCATGTCGATGGGGCGCACGCCGCTCGTCATCGGATCACCACGACCTTGACGCTGGCTCGATCGGCGATCGTCCGCCAAGCCTTGTCGGCGGTCCAGGCGGGTAGGCCGTCGCGTACCGCGAGCGCGAGACAGCAGCGATCACCAAGGGACAGGCCGGCATCGGCTGTAATCGCGCGCAGACGCCCGGCGATCTGGGCGGTTCCCTTGTCAAGGCTGACCAGTTCGAGCGGCAGCGGGTCGAGCATGGCATCCACATCGCGCTCCGGCATGCCGAGATGGACGAAATGACTGACGACTTCGGCGTAGTTGACCATACTCATCCGCGCAGATGCGATCGACCCGGCGACCTTCGTGCCGCCCGGCTCTTCCTTCAGCATCGCAACGAGCGCGGAGGCATCCAGAATGACCTCGCTCATTCGCCGCTTTCTGCCACCCGATTGGCCAGGAAAGCATCAACCGTGGCGTCCGCATTTCCTTCAGTGAAGCGACGGGCGATCGCTTGCGCGTGCGCGACCGCCTGCGCTGCGGTTCTCAGGACGATGCCATCCTCGGTCTCCTCGAGAAACACCGCGCCACCCTCGGACAGGCCCAAGCGCTTGCGCAGGTCGGCTGGCAGACTCATCCGACCATTCGGCGTGATATTGACCTGTATCGTCATCCGAGCTTCACTAGAAAAGCTGAATACCAGAAGCCATTCTATGCCATAATGCCACCTTTATGTCACGAGACACTCCATCGGACTTTTATGTCCGATAAATGCGATTCTCGGACATAAGAATTGGCATCGGGAGGGGGCTCGGCTAGGCTCCTCCCGATGGCGCGCGACCTGCTTCCGATCTCGACCAACCTGCCCGCCGACCTGCTCGCCGAGATTGACGGCGCGCGCGACACGCTCGCCGCCTCGAAGGCGGGTTCGACCCAGAGGGCCTATGCCTCGGACTGGGAGCGGTTCTGCGATTTTTGTGACGCGCGCAACGTCGAAGCGCTGCCGGCACACCCCGACATCGTCGCGCTGTTCGCGCATGTCGAGGCCGAAGCCGGCATCGCGCCAGTCACGATCGGCCGCCGCGTCGCTGCGATCAATCACCATCACAAGGAAGCAGGTCTCGCCTCGCCGAGCGCGCGCGACGCCGCCGGCGTCATCGCCCAGATGATGGCGGGCGTACGCCGCAAATATGCGCGCAAGAAGGACCAGAAGGCGCCGGCGGCCGCCGACGTGCTCAGCGCCATGCTCGCGACGATCGCCGGCACCGGCCTGCGCGCGAGGCGCGACCGCGCGATCCTCGCGATCGGCATGGCGGGCGCGTTTCGCCGTTCGGAGATCGCCGCGATGCTCCTGCCCGATCTCGCCTTCAAGGCCTCCGGCGTGCGGATCACGATCCCGCGTTCGAAAGGCGATCAGGTGGCCGAAGGCCAGCAGATTGCGATCCCCGAGGGCCGCCACATCCGGCCCGTGGCACTTCTCACCGACTGGCTTCAGGCTGCCGATCTGCAGGGTCTGGATCCCTCGACCAGTAAGCCGCGGACTGGCCCCGTGTTCCGTCGGCTGACACGGGGTGACGCGCTCACAGTCGATCCGATCACCGACAAGACCGTGGCCAGGCTGGTCAAAGCCTGCGCATCGGCGGCTGGGCTCGACCCGGGCCTGTTTTCCGGACATTCGCTGCGCGCGGGGTTCCTGACCGAGGCGGCCGCCAAGCGTGCGAACCTGTTCAAGATGAAGGACCATTCGCGGCACAAGTCGCTCGACACAGTCGCGGGCTATGTCCGCGATGCGGCGATCTTCGACGATCATGCCGGCGAGGAGTTCTTATGACGCCGAGCGGCGTGGCGCCAGAATGGCAGGCCTACGCCATGCCGGACTATGATGCGGCAATGACGCGGGCCTGCGCCGAGCTTCAGCAGCGTATCCTCGCCGACCCTACCTATCGGATGTCCATTCTGACCGACCCGCGTGACCTGCATCGAGCCTTGTTTGCCGAGTTCACGCCGTCCGGTTACCCCGAATATGCTGGCACCTATCGGGGCACGGTCGGCACCTCGCTCGAGGGACGGCGCATGGGCGCCCCGCAAATTTTCGATCTCAAGAAGAGCTTCGCATTCGAGGAACCTCAGAAGGTCACTGCCGCGCTCGATTTCATGCTTTCCGAGGTTCGGCGCGAGCTGGTCCCGGCTCGGTCCGCCACACCTTTTGTCCAGCTCCTGACCTTGACCCACCTCTTCTGCTGGTTTGGGAAGATCCACCCCTTTCTCGACGGCAACGGCCACATCCAGCGCGCCCTCTTCGCCGCGGCGGCGGCCGAGCTGGAAGTTCCGCTCGCCTCGCGATTCGCTATCCATCCGCGCCCATTCGACCGGCTTCTGGCTTGGCCGCTGGAGAGGTTCACGATCGCCAAGCCTGATCAGCGCGAGCATTTTCTCGCGATGGTCGCCGAATATCTGAGCTCCTGGTTGGCTGGACCATTTGACCGGCCTGCGAGCGGCATCGCGCCGTAAGCGGCCCGGGCAGCTTCGAAGTTTTAGAGTCCTCTAGCAAGGAGGAACCCCTCCGACTTCAGTCGGATACTGGCTTCAGCCACAGACTCGCGTGCTAGCCTGTAACCTCGGGAAAAGCGGAAGCCGCCGAAGGCGTGAAGCTTCCGCTTTTCCCGAGGTTACAGGCTATGGCGTATCGGTCCGGTTGTCACACCACATTCCATCATCGCTACCATCTCGTTTGGGCGCCGAAGTATCGGTACAAGGTGCTGATCGGCGATGTTCGGCTACGGGTGCGCGAGATCATCCGTCAGGTCTGTGCCGAGATGGGCGTGAAGATCATCAACGGCGCGCTGTCGAAGGACCACGTACACATGTTCGTCGAAATCCCGCCGCACGTCTCGGTCAGCGACTTCGTGCGCCGGGCCAAGGGGCGCTCATCCCGCAAGATCCAACAGAAATTCGAGCACATCCGCAAACGATATTGGGGCCAACGCTTCTGGCAGCGCGGCTACTTCTCGACCACATCCGGCAACATCACCGATGACATCATCATGCGTTACCTCGACCGACATACCCACAAGGACGGCTTCAGCCCCACCGCTTGATCCTACCGGCGTCAGCCGGTCAGTGATTCAGAGTTCGATCAGCGTATAGCCGCGATCGCCGAGCACGGTCCGGGTCCAGTCCTTGGCGATGACGACACCCTCCGTGTCCAAGGAGATTGCAGCGTCAGCCCGATCGAACAGCGCGATGCAAAGCTCATCGCTGTCGAACCGCGATCGGTACTGGATACCATCGAGGCTGGTGGTGCTGTAGATTTCCGCTGAGATCCGCTGGGGCACCGCATACGCGCCAGGATTGTCTACCGGATCGAAGTCGGCCGAGACTCCGGCGGTGGTCGTTCTGAACCAGCCGAGACCCGGTCCGTGGACCTTCGCCAGCCGGATCGGTCGCGTTGCGGAGAATCTTGCAGCGCGTCTCCTGGCGACCTGATCCCAAAGGACATCCCGGTCCGTCGGCCTCCTCAGCAAGGTCTCGGCAAAGGGGCCGACGAGCGTCTTGCCCAAATACAGCACACCGAATTTGCCGTCCGGATCGTCCCAACGCCAGGTCGCGTCCTTGCGGCCATACCATTTGGCCGCGACCGTCGCGGCGTGCACGCGATGAAGCACTCGCCCCGTCGCGATCGTCGCCACGGGTATCCCGCCTTTCGCTCCCATATTGCGTCAATCTTCGAGCGTACGGGCGAAACGCACTAGGCGCTCAACTTCCGCATCGCTGCCCTTCAGCAACGCGATCGGGCTCACTCCATCAAGACCTTCATCGCCGCTGACGAGGAACTGCAGGACGGCCCAGCCCGTCGTTTCCGGCGCGGCGCTAAGGACCTTCGCAACGCCGGGAAGAATTGCATTCCCATCAAACTGAAAGACCGGGAAGAGCTTCGTCCCGTTGTCTTCGACCATCAGCAGTCGGCGATCCTTGACCGCCTTATAGACGGCCTGGATCGTCTTGTGCCCAAGCAACGTGCGAACCTTCTCCGCGGTCAGAGCTCCGCCTGCAGCATCGATCAGCCGCCGTTTGAAGGCGATGGCGTTCGTAATTCTTTCCGCGGCTTCCGGATTATCCGTTTCGACCGCCGGGATGCCAAGCGCGAGATGGAAGACAAGGCTCGGCACGTCGACGCTGCTTATCGCCGCCGCCTTTGCCGCCGCCGGCATCATCTTGATGATGCGGTCGGTGCTCGCCACAATCCGGTCGTGGAGGACGCGATCCGCATCAACGAAACCGATATTTGCTGGGCGAACCATTCGATCATTCCTGTTGAGTCAGTTTCATATACTCCGAAACCAACACGATTTCAACTCGTGGATGAATTCGAATCTCTCAGCCCGGACCCACGAAGCAATCGGGCGCTCTCCTGCGATGCGCATTACCGCGTGCTATTTCTCGAAAGCTGCTTCCAGCGCGATGAGACCCGCTGCGTGCCGTTCCGGCTGTGCCTTTCGAAATTTGCGGATGTTTACCAACTTGAATTGAGGAGCGGGCAGCTCGCGAAGCGCTGGCAATGGGAAGGCGTCCCACTCCGGGTCTCCGGCCTCAAAACTCTCTAAGAACCTCCGATCATCAGCGCCGAGGGACCTATGGATCGCCGCCACGAGGCGACCGAACGTATGAACATGATCCTCATAGGTGAACGGCTCGAAGGGCATGCCTTCGAATTGGGCCTTGAACGTTCCGCTCTGGTCCTTTCGGCTCGGGCTGATCAGTTCAGCGATCGGGCGCCCGTGGCTTACAAGCGCCGCGACGAAACCGTGACGAACCTCATCGACGACGCCCTCTACGTCCAGCAGACGCTTCACGTCGAACAGATCGCGCGGATGTTGCCGGTCCAGCGCGGCACAAATCTTGCCGCCAAAGAGCTCGCCGTGCGAGAGACAGCGCGCTTCGACGAAAGCCTCAAATCTCTCCTGCACACGGTCGGAGCAGGGAAGATCGCGGAGAGGAAGGAGATGGCCGCGCAGGGTGGGATTCACCTCGACCTTGATCTGGGTCTTGCCGCGCTGACAGTTGAGCTTGACCTCCATACCTTCCTGGCCCTGGCGTGTCTGGGTCACGCGGGTTGGCGGGAGGCGGCGTTCGATTTCTACCTTGATCCGGGCAAGCGCCTCGCCGATCGCCTGCAGAGAGGCCGCCCGGTCTTGGAGGGGAAGGTAGGTTAGATCGATATCGACCGAGAGCCGCGGGAGATCCCACTCGAACAGGTTGATCGCCGTGCCGCCTTTCAATGCGAAGGCCGGCTCCGCCATGACCAAAGGCAGGACGTCCAACAGCAGGCGAACCTGGTCACGATATTGGTCAGTTGCCACTCGACACAAGCTCCCTGGGGAGGAGCAGTCTGTATTTCGGGACGTACCGCCCCATTTTCGCAAGGCTGCGATCGCCGGAGCCCAGATCTATCTGCTCCACCTTCACGTGCCGCATGACCGGGAGGTCCGCCCGTTCCGCAAGGTAGAGGAACAGCCGCCGGACCTTCACCGATGTGCAGGCCTCGAGCAGGGACTGCATGAGCTTGGGGCGAAGCGACGTCATGCCCTCCACGATCTGGCAGGCCTCGACGAGATCGAATTCCTTTGGCGCGAGATGCAGCAGCTCCAGTATCGCCCGCTCGGGCGTAGCGGCTGTCAATGGATAGCCTTCCGGGGTTCGGTGCTCGGTGAGCCCGATATCGTTCGGCAGGAGCTTGGTTTGCCTATGACGGACCTCCCCCCCCCCATGTTGCTGGAACCCTGCCGGCTGTACCTCGGGCTGCGGCGAGAAGAGGTAGGCCCTGCTCTCTCCGAAGCGCACATAGTGGCGATTTCCCGTCATCTCGATCGCCGTGAGCGCGCCCTCGTGGACCGGCAGCTTCAGCTGGGACTGAACGCTGTAAAGCGCTCCCTGCCAGGTCACTGTTTCCATCGGGCGCTTGAATGCGCCACGACCCAACGAGACGAGCCACTGCGAGGATCTATAGTTCTGCAGGTCCTGTGCTGTCAGACCGAGCGCCTTGAGATGCGGGCTGGTCGCCACCGTGTGTGGCTCCCACGCATCGAGCAACGACCTCAATTTATCAGTTCGACCTACCTTCATGGCATATCTATCGCATAAATTCCAAGGTCGATCAATGCCTCGGAATTTTCCATGCTAATATGCCAACGGTATAGCTATCGCCTATAATTCAATGTTAAAGGCGGACCCGACATATTCCTGCGGCATAGCCCGGCGCATCCCGTCTTGCGAGAACGATGAACGGGGCCGAACCCCGTAAGATACATACTTTGGTTCATGCTCTATGCTGCTGACCGAATGGACTTCAGAAACTCGACCTCCTCGGGATGCCGATGGAGAAGCTCGATCAGGCCCACAGCCGCATCGCTCGGCGACATGGCCCCGCTTTCATATTTCTGGAAGGCCCGGCGACCACCGCCGATCAGATATCCGGCTTCTTCCTGTGTCAGCTTCAAGCGCTTGCGGACTTCGCGGACATGAGCCGCATAGGCCTTCTTCAGCTCCCGAAACACGCGATCGGATTCGGCGAGATCGGCCCCGGAATGAATCGCGTCGCCGTCATCGTCGGGATACCAACCGGGTACCTCGACGGTGCGCGTCATCGAGCCGAACTTCACAGTCTGCGGACGCACGCTGCGTCGCAGGAGCGTGCCGGTCTCGGGATGGATGCGCGTCTCAGTCATTGCCGACCTCTTTGAACGATGTGAGCGCGACGTCGACCAACGTTTCGCCTGCGAATTTCAGATACAGCCACCGCTGGTCCCACGGCATGTTGTAGGTGTCGTGCCATACCTTCGAGTTGGGCGGATTGTGCGCTGTCTCCGACTTAATGAAGTCGCCGGCTTCAAGTGCTTGCACCACCTCAACGATGTCTCCCAGCGAATAGCCCAAAGCGCGGGCGCCCTGGACGGCGGTGCGCGTGATCTCCAAGGTCCCAACCTGCGCGAACTTCGCCTGGACCGCAGCCAGATTATGATGCGGCTTCCGCTTGATCGCCATCCCGATATACACCTTGAAGGTTAATTCATCAAGACTGGTCCAGTTCGCGAAATCGCTCCTCTAGCGTGGGCATTTCGCGCGCTAACGCAGCTGAGCCGTATAACGTAAGCAGTTGCGAACAAACCTCGAACGCACTATGGTGGAGGCGCGGAGAAAGCCGATGCGTTTCGCCAAATTCGACCTCAACACCTACAATCTGACTAAGGACCTTCCTGGCGGTCCGACACTTGCTGTCGTCGAGGAAGAAATCCCGGAAATCGAGATGATCACCGACCAGGAGGGCAATCCGACGCGTGGCGGAATGATCGGCTATGCCTTGGCCTATGCTCTGATGGTCAGCTTTGTCGGAGCTATTTTCTACCTGATCTGACCTATTCGCGAAGCTTGGGGTCTTGGAAGAAGCCGCGATCATGATCGCGGTTCACTTCCTGCTCCAGATCGACGGCACCCAGCACGCGCTGCCCTCGCATCGTCTGAGCCGCTGCTCGATCGTTATTCAACTCGCCCTTGCCGGCCTCGATGATTGCGGCGGCGGCCACATCGCCAGCACCGGCAGGGCCGCTGGCCAATCGCCCGGGTCCGTGTGGACGGTAAGATGTCTTGACGTCTGCTGCGCTCGAGACGCTCGGCCGGCTCACGTCAACGAGGTCCGGGTCGTGCAGGCGGCCCGCAATCTCGGCTCGAATGCCATCCTGTTTGTCGTGCATCCAGCGCGTGATCATTTCCTGGCGCACGAGACGCTGCTGGTCGGTCAGATCGGTTGCCCAAAGCTCAGGCGCTTCAAGACCCGGGTTCTCGACCTGCTGGTGCCGATACCATTGCGCAAGATCCTGGCTCAGATTTTCGCTGAGCTGCATGCCATGCGTTTCCGCATAGCTTGCATCGCGCGAGAGCTGTTGGGAAAGCTCCTCGAGCCGGCGGGCCGTTTCCGAATAGGACTTCGCTCGCGCGAGTGAATCCTCCGTGCTCGACGACGCGGACGATGTCGCAGAAGCCCGGCTGAAGCTGCCGCTGCGTGAGTAAGTCCCATCGGACATCGTCGCGCCGCTGCCGCTGGCATGTTCGTCCCGCACCCCACTCGACGATGTGTTGGCGCTGTCACTGCCACGAGTCTCGTCCGTCCCATAACGCAAGCCGTCGAGTTGGCTGCCTGTTTTGGAAACGCTTCCTCCGATGGAGGGTAGTCGACCTAGCAC
>CBIHKY010000118.1:0-8923 GCA_966205705.1 uncultured Alphaproteobacteria bacterium | reverse complement strand
GGTGCCTGCATGAGGACTTTGCGGTCCTTGCCGTCGATTTTAAGATCGGCCAGAATGATGGGCTGGGTCGCGGTAAAATCCCACTCGTCACCTGGCGTAACTTGATAATGCCAGACATATTCCCCCGTGCTCGGGCGCAACGCCACGATGGAGGAAAGGAAGAGATTGTCGCCCTTGCCGGCACTGCGCAGCTTTCGGTTCCAGGGGGAACCGTTGCCGGTGCCGATGTAGAGCAGATCCAGCGCCGGATCGTAGGCCATCGAATCCCAGACCGTGCCGCCGCCGCCTAGCTTCCACCATTCCCCGGCCCAGCTTTTCGCGGCCTTGGCCAATATCGGCATTTCGAATGGCTTGGATGGATCGCCAGGCACGGTGTAAAAGCGCCACGCGCGTTTGCCCGTTACGGCGTCATAGGCCGATACATAGCCGCGCACGCCATATTCCGCGCCGCCATTACCGATGATGACCTTGCCTTTGATGACACGCGGCGCACCGGTAATAGTGTAGGGCTTGTTTGGATCAATGGTCAGAACGGACCAGATGGCACGTCCCGTCGCTGCATCGAGCGCAACCAGTCGTCCATCAAGCGTGCCGACGAACACACGGCCGTCAACGACCGCGACACCTCTGTTGACGACGTCACAGCAGGCGTTGACCGCCCATTCGCGCGGGACTTTCGGATCGTAACTCCACAACAGTTTCCCCGATACGCCGTCATAGGCTTTGACCATGCTCCAAGCGGTCGAGACATAGAGTTTGCCGTCAACGGCAATCGGCGTCGCTTCCTGACCACGGTCGCTGTCAAGGTCGGCATACCAGTCCAAGCCAAGACCATCGACCGTGTCGGCATTGATGTCCTCCAACGGGCTGAAACGCTGCTCGTAGGGGGTGCGCCCATGTTCCGCCCAGTCCACATCCTTTTGCGTACAGGCCGCCGTGGAGAGGATGAGGGCAACCAATGCCCAGGCAGAGACCAGTCGTTCCTGCATAGACCAGTTGGCCGCCCCGGATCGACGGGGCGGCACTTTGTTGCTGTTTGACCAAAGCTGCATGGGGCAGATCAAGACCCGAAGCGGAAATTGGCACGAACGCCATAGGTTCGCGGAGCGGCGATATCTGCGGTGAAGAGACCCCCGACAAAACTCGCCTGAATGCCGCCATTATAATAGACGGTTTTTGTTAGGTTGCGACCGAACAGGCCGATCGACCAGCGATTGCCTGCAGCACGATAGGTCAGATCCGCGTCGACGACTGCATAGCCACGCTGACGAGCAGCGGAAATGAAATCTATGCTCAACCATTTGGCACTGGAATAAGTGACTGTGCCCCCAAGGGTCAGGCTTGCGTCATTCGGCATTGCGAATTCATGCTGGTAGGATGCTGTGCCAGTGAATTTGGGAACGCGGGCAACCTGGAAGCCTTTGCAATCGCCGATTATAACAGGAAGCGGACCGTTATTGGTCGTGCTTCCGCTGGGGTCTGCGTATGGAAGGGTCGCACCGGGCGCGAACGGTGTGCTCAGAGCACATCCTGTGCTGCCAGGCTGGAGGAAGGGCACGGGGGTTCTGAAGAAGAAGCTGTCGTAGCGGGAATGCACATATTCCGCTGTCAGACTGATCGTATCGGCGCTGGTCGGACGTGCCAAAATATCCAATGTGCCACCATAAAGTGTGGCATCGCCGGAATTGAAGGTGATGAAGTTAACGTTGTTCAGAGGGTCGAAATTGACGCGAGAATCCTGGATGGCCTTATACTTCCAGTGAAATGCGCTGACATTGACCTGCAGGCGGTTGTCGAGGAACCGGTTGCGCGATCCAATCTCGAGCGCATCAAGTTTCTCGGGCTTGTACACGTTGAGCGGCTCTATCGTTTGTGAAAATCCGCCCGATTTGAACCCCGTGCTATAGGTGGCGTACATCATGTTTTGTGGGCTGAGGTCGTACTCCGCACCCACTTTGTAGGTTGTGCCGCTGAAGGATTTCCGACCGCCGAAATTTTCCAGGAGTACGGCGGGTTGCTGTGCCTGATCCGTTATCGATCCGCTAAGCGACCGCTTTTCATGCGTGTAGCGAATGCCGCCGATGATACGCGCGCTGTCGGTAACGGAAATAGTCGTTTGCCCGAATGCCGCATAAGACGTGCTTTTTGGCGAATAGATGATCCGGTAATTTTGTAGAATATTACCCCCATCTACGAGAATAAGGCCGTCGGACGAACTTTCGTTGAAATAGTATCCGCCGATCACCCATGTCAGGGCACTGGACGAATTTCCAAGGCGCGTCTCTAGCGAGCGCTGGCGAGTAACCACTTGCGACTCATATCGTTCCGCGAAATGGTTGGCATAATTGGAGTCAAGATAACGGTACGCCGGCAGGATAGTCAGCGTCGCAAACGGCAAGTTCCAGTCTAACTGCGCACTTACATTGTATAACGTTGTATCTCGGTAAGTGTCTGCGGCTATGTCCTTCAGAAGTGGGCCAAGGGGGCCAAAAGAATCGAGATATGCATTCGCGGCTGCTGAAGATTGCGCTTCATACGGGCTGGCGCCAGGACGCTTTGGAAGGTAAACGGCATTGTTTCCCTTGCCGCCCAAGTGCGAATAGTCTCCATTAATGCGGAGCGAGACGTCGGGAGACGGCTCCCAGTAAAAGCGCAAACGACCAGATTGCTGAATATCGTCGTTGGATCCATCGGAAATATAGCCGTTTCGGTGAACGACGTTGAATGCACCTCTAAGTGCCGCCGTCTGGCCGATCGGTAGATTTACCGCGCCGCTCGCCTGAAGCATGTCATAATTGCCGGCTTGAAGGTTGAGATCGAATGTGCGCGCGCCCAACTTGGCATCGTTCGTGACGACGTTTACCGAACCGCCGTTCGCATTGCGGCCGTAAAGCGTGCCCTGCGGACCCTTCAAAACCTCGATGCGGGCAACGTCATAAAAATTGCCGTTCAACCCGTCGGGTCGCCCGACATAAACGCCATCGACGTTAAACGCCACGCCAGGACTCGAAAGGGGGCTTACCGAATAGTCGCCGACACCGCGGATGTAGATCTGCCCGTTGCCACCCCCGTTGCTAATGCTGACCCCGGGTGCAAGCTTTTGCAGGGCGGCCACATCCGTTACGCCCGCTTTTTCCAGTTCGCTGCCGCCAAGCACTTGGATCGTCAGCGATGCTTTCTGAAGGTTTTGTTCGCGCCGCTGCGCTGTGACGATAATTTCAGAAATTTCTGCGCCACTCGATATGTTTTGAGCAGAAGCGGATACATCCGCCGTCGGGCTGGTCTGCGCAGAGGCGCAGGTTGCGTATATGCTGGCGCTCGCCAATATTACCGCACGGGTTCGCGCGCTAGAATAATTGATCATGTCCCCTCCCTTGCCCCGGTCGTGCGAGGCCTTGCTTTTGCCCGTGTCGGCGTGAGCTGTTTAACCAGCACTATGCTTCGACTCAGTGACAATATGGCATGCCATAATTAGATTCAATCCTGAATCGTGCTACTTGAGCGCAAGAATCTTGATATATGGTATGCCAAACTATTTTTCCGCGAAAAGCAGTGCCCCTGCCTGTGAGCGTCTAGACGGGTGAGCTGGGCTGGCCTTCTATGGCCGCCGCCGCCGCGCTATCCTTCGAACTCTGCCAGCGCATGTGGGATGTGTTCCGGTTTTTTGATCCTGATGGCGTGAAGAAGCGCGGCTTCCTGTGGACCGACGATCACGCAGAGAAAGAGATTGCCTACAGCCAGTCCAAAACGGGCAAATCCATGACCGTGCCGCTGTCAAAAATGATCGATGGTGAGCGCATCCTGCTGTTCCCCACCCTTGAGCAGGAGTTGCGCCTTATGCCGCGCACGGGACTGGTGATCGTGGTGGATGAGACATCGGGCCATCCGCTCACCTTTGAGCAAATGAACAAGCGGCACCGCAAGATATGCCATGAAGCCAGTCCGCCCAAGAAATAGACTTTCACCGGTTTCCGCCATGGCGGCACCACCGAGCGTGGCGGTGCGGGCGTGGCCGATGTGCGGCCCATCACCGGGCATCTCCAAATGAACACCACGGCGATCTACAACAAGATGAGTCGGGAAAAGGCCATCACCGCGGCGCGGCTCGGACAGCAATATGTTAGAGCTCTAAATCAAACACTGGCGCAGAAGTTTGATGACGCAGCCAATCAACGCTGAGAGAGATTCTCTCGATTTCCTTATGGAATTTTGAGGATTTGTCGGTTTTCGTGTCTTAACCAATGTCGGAACGCAGCCGCAAAATAGGAACTAAGCGCATGAAAACAAATGGTGAGCCCTGCTGGGTTCGAACCAGCGACCTACTGATTAAAAGTCAGTTGCTCTACCGACTGAGCTAAGGGCCCCACCCTGATGGGTAGGCGGTTCCCCTAGAGAGGGGAGCGGTTTGGGTCAACCGCCTTGGTGATTGGCCGGGCACGTAAAAGGCGCGCAGTGAGGTGGGCGATGCTGAGGCCCGTGACAGGATCGCGCCAATGGGGGGCGATCGCTGCGAGCGGCGTCAGCGCAAACGCCCGCTCGCGCAGGGATGTGTGTGGCACGGTGAGGCGTTTTTGACGCACCCTGCCACCCGACCACAGGAGAATATCCAGATCCAGCGTGCGCGAGCCCCAGCGGCGGTAGCGCTTGCGACCGAAGCGGCGCTCGATGGTCTGAAGATGATCGAGCAAGTCGAGCGGGCTTAGCGCGGTCTCGATAAGCGCAGCCGCATTGCTATAAGTGCGATCGGATGGGCCGAGCGGCCTGCTGGCGATAATCGGCGACTGGGCAATCAGGCGCAAAGGCGATTGGCCTAATGCTGCAACGGCCGTCCCCACGATCCTGCGCGGTCCAAGCTGGTGCATGGGTCGATTCGAGCCGATCCCGATTGCATAAACATGCATCATCCCACCCTTGCTGATGCTTGCGCCAGACATGCCGAGCGGCCTATCGCGCGGGGATGACCATGACCAGCCCTGTTATCAGCCCCGTCCCCAACGCCGAGCCGCCGCGCGACTGCCCGCTTTGCCCACGCCTCGTTGCCTATCGTGAGGCGTGCCGGTTGGAGTTCCCGGCATGGTGGAATGGGCCGGTGACGGCCTTTGGCGACCCTGGGGCGCACATCGTGATCGTGGGTCTGGCTCCCGGCAAGCATGGGGCCAATCGCACGGCACGGCCTTTCACCGGGGATTATGCAGGCGATCTGATGTTCGCCACGCTCGATAAGTTCGGCCTCTCCCGCGGCGTATATGATGCACGGGTTGATGACGGCCTGGAACTGGTGGACTGCGCGATCCTCAACAGCGTGAAATGCCTGCCACCGCAGAACAAGCCGCTGCCTGAGGAAATGCGGACCTGCCGGACCTTCCTTGAGGCGGGCATCGCCGAGCTTCCAAATGCGTCGATCTTCATCGCGCTAGGGCAGATCGCGCATCAATCGGCGGTGAAGGCGCTGGGCGGCAGATTACCCAAGGCGCGCTTTGGGCATCTGGCCGAACATCGCATGCCCAATGGCAGCATCCTCATCGATAGCTACCACTGCTCACGCTACAATACGAACACGGGGCGTTTGACGGCGGAGATGTTCGAGGCTGTCTTCGCGCGGGCAGTGGCGCTTAGGGATGCGGGTTAACGCTTTAGAGAATATCCGTGCCGACTATTCGCGCCAAGCGTGCACGATTGTCCGGTTCGCAGCAGCGGGGGAAGGGCGCCTGAGCGGGTGCGATTCCAGCGGATGCTTCGGTGAAACGGGCGATGGAACGAACTGAATACGCTTAAAGCCAAAGCTTTTGAGCATCAGTTCAAGCGCCGGCAAATTGGGTGCCCAAAAATTGGTTGGATCGTCGCCAAGTTCGCCTGACGCGAACAATCGCATCGCTGGCAGTTTTTCCCGAGGAAGAGCAGTCACGGTCTCGATGACGAGATGGTCGCTGCACATCTGTGCTGCCGCCTCCAGGCCAACATATGGGTCTTTGAGGTGATAAAACACGCCTAGAAATAGAACAACATCGAACTGGCCTAAGCCTTTGGCCGGCAGGTCGCTCACATCGACATCGACAGATTCAACCTGCGAATTGAGCCTGGCGTGGACATAATCGAACCCTAGCCGATTTCCCCAACCTTCGCCCGACCAGCAGAAATGATCTGATGCCACAACTCGTGCTGCGCCGCGCTGCTCTGCCTGAAATGCAAAAAAGCCGTCCCACGATCCGATATCGAGCACCGACTTTCCTGCGACATGGTCGCCAAGGATGATGTCAGCCTCTTTTTGAAGAATATCGAGTGCCTTGATGCCATCAATCGTATCACCATTGCCCAAATCAAATGAGTGAAACCAGCGAATTGCCGGGCGATCTTCAACTGTCATGCGTGCCATTTTCCATTGGGACGACATTGATGACGTCCGCTGCGTTATAATTTGCTGATGACCAGCGTTGGCCCGGCCCTTTAAACCAAAGATTGGCCAGAGCAAGTTTGTCTTGTCATCCGGTTACTGCCGGGAGCTTTCCCGCTGAGCGCGTTCACCGCACCAGATAATCATAATAGGCGCCATCAGGCGGGCCACCCGCAGCAGCCTGGACAGGTGCCAGTGCGTCCTTGGGCAAGGCAGCGAGCGAGCGGGCATGATGCTCTTCGCTCGCCCATTTCTCGATGAGGATGAAGCGGTGCTCATTGCCCATATCGCGCAGCACTTCCACGCCTTCGCTTCCGTCAGCAGCGGACACCGTCTTTGACAGCGTGACGAGTGCAGTTTCCATCTCCGCGCTTTTGCCGTCCGCTGCGGGTACGATGTAGAGGCGTGCGATTGTCATTCTATCTCTCCTAGATGTCGCTCAGATGTCCTGCGCGAGCCTGCCGTAAAGCTCTGGTCGCCGATCGCGGAAAAAGCCCATGCCGGCACGATGCTTGCGCGCTTGGGCAAGATCAAGCGTTGAGACGATTGCACCGCTCTGCCAGTCCTCGACTTCAGCCGTCAAATCACCCCACTCGTCAGTGATGAAGCTGTGCCCGTAAAATGTCTGTGACCCGTTGATGGACGACTCTGTGCCGATGCGATTGGCGGCGATGACCGGCATGCAATTCGAAACAGCATGGCCTTGCATCGCGCGGCGCCACATGCGGCTGGTGTTCAGTTCAGCATCATAGGGCTCGGAGCCGATGGCTGTCGGATAGAAAAGCATTTCCGCCCCCATCAGCGCCATCGCGCGCGCGCATTCCGGGAACCATTGATCCCAGCAAATGCCCACGCCCACTGTGCCATATTTCGTCTGCCAGACCTTGAAGCCGCTATTGCCGGGGCGAAAATAATATTTCTCCTCATAGCCCGGCCCGTCAGGAATATGGCTTTTGCGATAGACGCCCATGATCTCGCCCTCATCATCGATCATGGCGAGCGAATTATAATGATGCTGGCCATCGCGCTCAAAGAAGCTGGTGGGAATGTAGATCTGCTGCTCGCGTGCCACGCGCTGCATGGTGGTGACGGCGGGATGCTCACTCACCGGGCGGGCGCGCTCGAACAGTGCCTCATCCTCGACCGAGCAGAAATAGGGGCCTTCGAACAGCTCCGGAGGCAGCACGATCTTGGCGCCACGCGCTGCCGCTTTAACGACATGCTCCTCGACCATCGCGATATTCTCCGCCTCATCATCTGAAAAAGCCAGTTGAAGTGCGGCAACCGTAACTTTGCTCATAGGTGATCCCGAGTGATGGTCAGACAGCAGCGGGTAGATGCTGGCTCATGCAGTGGAAGCTCCCGCCACCCCGCAATATCGCATCGCTAGGCAGCCCGACAATAGCCCTCTCAGGAAAGAATGGCGCAAGCGCATCGAGCGCGGCCTGATCATTGGGTGCGCCATATTGCGGGACGATGACCGCGCCATTGGTGATGCAGAAGTTCATATAGCTTGCTGGCACGATGGCGCCGTCGATTTCATAGCGTCCCACTGACGGCATGGGCGCAACCTCAAGACCAAAGGCGCGTGCGCGATCGGCGGCATCGGCATAGATCGCGGCGTTGGGATCAAGCGGATCGGTAGCGATGGGCACAGCGAGAATGCCAGGCGCGACAAAACGCGCGAGATTGTCGATATGGCCATCAGTATGATCATTATGCAGGCCATCGCCGAGCCAAAGCATGGTCGAGAGGCCAAGCGCGCCAGCGAGCAGCGTCTCGATCTGCTTGCGGTCCAAGGTCGGATTGCGATTGGGGTTGAGCAGGCATTGCTCGGTGGTGACGAACACGCCAGTGCCGTCCGTATCGATCGCGCCGCCCTCGAAGATCATCGGCACATGTTGACAGGGCAGGCCTGTGGTGGCTGCAAGGCGGGCGCCGATGTCCTCGTCACCCGGCATGAGATATTTGCCGCCCCAGCCGTTGAAATCGAAATCGACGAGGGCACGGGCGCCATCTGCCGCGATGGTGCAAAGTGGGCCGGTGTCGCGCAGCCAGATGTCGCCGAAGGGTTCAAGTCGCACTTCGACTTCCGGCAATGTTAAACGCCTAGCCAATGCCAGGTCAGCTGTGTTGCGAGCGATCAAGGTTACAGATTGGCCGCCGACTGCAGCCGTGACGGCGAAATCGGCAGCTTGTCGCTGTGCTTCATGTCGCTGGATCGGCCATTCCGAAGATTCGCCCGGGAATCCAACCCAGATACGCTCCTGTGAAACCCATTCAGCGGGATAAAGATGTGGCATGTGAGTGACCCTAAGCATCGATCTATGATTTCTGAGAAGATAAGCATTTCAAGCGCGTGTTCAGCATTCCGTCAGCACTTATAAGCGAGTGCAGGTCTGACAAGGATTGTTCATTGCAAATTCGTCGCAACGAGGGCAAATGGCGGCTCAAGTTTTGGGATCATCGCCACCGGATCATGCCTCGATTCAGCATTTATCTAGACTGGATATAACCGTTTCCATGTTAAAC
>CBIHKY010000117.1:0-9114 GCA_966205705.1 uncultured Alphaproteobacteria bacterium | reverse complement strand
GGCGAGCGCATCGCCAAGCTGCTCGCGCGCGCAGGCGTCGCCTCGCGCCGCGATGTCGAGCGGATGATCGAGGATGGGCGTGTTTCCATCAATGATGAGAAGGTGCTGACACCCGCGACGTTGCTCACATCGCTGCGTGGCGTGAGCGTGGATGGCAAGCAGGTGCAGGAGCCGACCGCGACACGGCTGTTCCTTTATCACAAGCCCCCGGGCCTGCTGACCGCTGCCAAGGATCCCGCTGGTCGCCTGACCATTTATGACCGCTTGCCGACCGATCTGCCGCGCGTGATGCCGATCGGGCGGCTCGATCTCAATACGGAGGGTCTGCTGCTGCTGACAACCGATGGCGAGTTCAAGCGCCAGATGGAGCTTCCTTCCACCGGTGTCGAGCGCACATACCGCGCCCGCGCCTTTGGCGAGGTGACTCAGGCGCAGCTTGAGGAACTGATCGACGGCGTTGAGATTGAAGGCATGCGCTACGGCAAGATCGACGCCAATCTGGAGCGGCGCACCGGCGCCAATCAATGGCTCGAAATTACCCTGACTGAAGGCAAGAACCGCGAAGTGCGGCGCGTGCTCGAACATCTGGGCCTCAAGGTCAACCGGCTCATACGCACGCGCTATGGCCCCTTCGTGCTGGGCGATTCCAAGCCGGGTGAAGTGGTGGAAGTGCGTCAGGCCGATCTTGGCCTCTTCCGCAAGACACTTGCGAAATGAGGATCATTTCAGGGCTTTGGCGGGGCCGCCCACTGGTCGCGCCTGCGGGAGAAGAAACCCGCCCGACAGCAGACCGCACGCGCGAGACGCTCTTCTCGATCCTGACCAGCAGACTCGGTTCGTTCGAGGGGCTGCGTGTCGGCGATTTCTTCGCAGGATCGGGCGCGCTCGGGCTGGAAGCTTTGTCACGTGGCGCGGAGACTTGCCTTTTCGTGGAGCGTGATCGCGCCGCCGTGGCCGCCATCCGAACGAATGCGGCGAAGTTCGGCATCGAGCGGCCCGATCTGCGTCAGGGCGATGTGCTCGCGCTGGGCCGTGCGCCTGCCCCTCTCGATCTAATCTTTATGGACCCGCCTTATGGCACGGGCGCAGGCGCGGTGGCGCTCGACAAGCTTTCGCGACTTGGCTGGACTGGCCCCAGCACCTGGATCAGCATCGAGACAGCCAAGAATGAGCTGGTTGACGTGAAAGGCTTTGTGCTGGAAACCGACCGCGTCGTCGGCAAAGCCCGCTTGCACATATTGAGACCGGCGCCAGAGGATTAACCTCTGGCGCCAGCCCAACTTAGCTAAGTTTTTTACGCTGCAACCGGGTTCACTTTGAACCGGGATTCCTGCACGCGTCCTTCACAGCGCGTGAGCAGACCGGATACTCGGCTGGCGGCGGAGGTGCTGCCTGCGCGACAGGCGCGGGAGCCTGCATCTCCATCCGGGCGCCCGTTGGTGGCGGAGGTGGCGGTGCCATCCCGTCCGCTGGCGGCGCTGCACCTTCCGGCGGTGGTGGGGGTGGTGGCCCTGGAGGCGGCGGAGGTGTCGCCATGTCGCCAGACATGCCGCCAGGAGGCGATGCAGCAGGGGGTGGCGGCGGTGGTGGTGGATCCATCGGTGCCGGGCCTGCACCCGGCTGGGTCATAGGCTCACCGGGAGGCGGCGCCTGCATATCCTGCGCATGGGCCGCCATCGCGATGGCAGACGCACTCAGACATGTCAGCAAAGTAGAAAAGCGCATAGAACATCCTTCTCTTTTACGTTGTGTTGTCCGGCGCAAATGTTCGGGGTCCGGCAATATGTTCTGCAGCTGAAAACCCCAATTCGTCGCGGGAGTTCCCAAATGGGCGCCTACTAACGCCATCACGACGAGTTGAAGCGGTGAATGGAACATCGCGCGCGCTCAGCCCTTGCCCCGACCCATCATGTTCCCTAGCTGTTCGCATGTGACCGATTCATTCCCAGCCCCCTCCCCGTCCGACCCGCCCTATATTCAGGGGCTGAACGCGCCGCAGCGGGAAGCTGTGCTGACCACCGAAGGACCGGTGCTGGTTCTGGCAGGCGCAGGCACCGGCAAAACCGCGGCGCTCACGGCCCGGCTCTGCCATCTGGTGGCGACGCAGCGCGCTTATCCATCCGAGATTTTGAGCGTCACCTTCACCAACAAGGCCGCGCGCGAGATGCGCGAGCGCGTGGGCCGCATGATCGGCCCAGCGGTCGAGGGGATGCCCTGGCTTGGCACCTTCCATTCCGTCGGCTCCAAGATGCTGCGGCGTCACGCCGAGCTGGTCGGCCTGCAAAGCAATTTCACCATTCTCGATACGGATGATCAGCTGCGCCTGATGAAGCAGATCATTCAGGCCGAGGGGATCGACGAAAAGCGCTGGACTGCCCGCGCGCTTGCTGGCCTGATCGACAAGTGGAAGAATAAGGGCCTGACGCCCAGCGAGATCGATGCGGGCGAGAGCGAAATCTTTGCCGATGGCAAGGGCGGCGGTCTCTATGCGCTCTATCAGGCCCGCCTGCGCGCGCTCAATGCCTGCGACTTTGGCGATCTGCTGCTCCACATGCTCACGCTGTTCCGCAATGATCGCGAGGTGCTGGCGCTGTATCAGGATCGCTTCCGCTACATCATGGTGGATGAGTATCAGGATACCAACACCAGCCAATATCTGTGGCTGCGGCTTCTCGCCCAGCAGCGCAAGAATATCTGCTGCGTGGGCGATGATGATCAATCCATCTACTCATGGCGCGGTGCGGAAGTGGCGAACATCCTGCGCTTCGAGCGGGATTTTCCGGGCGCCAAGACGATCAAGCTGGAGCAGAATTACCGCTCCACGCCGCATATTCTGGCTGCCGCATCGGGCGTGATCGCCCAAAATGGCGGGCGGCTGGGCAAGACCCTCTGGACGCAGGAAGCCGAGGGCGAGAAGCTGCGCGTCATCGGCGTGTGGGATGGGCCGGAAGAAGCGCGGCGCATCGGCGAGGAAATCGAGAGCCTTGGGCGGCAGGGTATCGGCGCGGATCAGGTGGCGATCCTCGTGCGCGCGCAGTTCCAGACCCGCGAGCTGGAAGACCGCTTCATCCAGATCGGCATGCCCTACCGCATCGTGGGCGGTTTTCGCTTCTATGAGCGGGCGGAAATCCGCGATGCGCTGGCTTATCTGCGCCTCGTCAACCAGCCCTCGGATGATCTGGCCTTTGAGCGGATCGTCAATGTGCCCAAGCGCGGCCTTGGCGACAAAGCCGTGGAGAAGGTGCACCGGCTGGCGCGTGCGCAGGGCGTGCCGCTCATGCTGGCCGCCGCGCGGATCCTCGATAGTGATGAACTGACATCGCAGGCGCGCAAGTCGCTTGGGCGGTTCGTGGGCGATCTGGCCCGCTGGCGTGATCTTGCAACGACGATGGGCCATGCCGACCTCACCCGGCAGATTCTGGATGAAAGCGGCTACACCACCGCCCTGCAAGCCGAGCGCAGCACCGAGGCGAGCGGTCGGTTGGAGAACCTCCAGGAGCTTACCCGCGCGATGGAGGAATATGACACGCTCGGCGCCTTCCTTGAACATGTCAGCCTCGTGATGGACAATGAGGCGAGCCAGGAGGATGCCAAGGTCACGATCATGACCATCCACGCCGCTAAGGGGCTGGAGTTTGATTCCGTGTTCCTCGCCGGGTGGGAGGATGGCGTATTTCCATCTCAGCGCTCGCTCGATGAGGGCGGCATTGCGGCGCTGGAGGAAGAGCGCCGCCTTGCCTATGTGGCGATCACCCGCGCCCGCAAGCGCTGCACGATCCTGCATGCTGCTAACCGCCGCATCTATGGTCAGTGGACCAGCTCCATCCCCTCGCGCTTCATCGGCGAGCTGCCCAAGGAGACGGTAGAAGAGGAAACCACCATGTCCGGTGGCGCAAGCCTGTGGCGCGCAAACTGGTCGGAGCGGGAAGATCCCTTCGCCAACGTCACGCGCACCGACGGTCGCGGGCCGGGGTGGCACCGGGCGAAAGGACAGTTCTCGACTGAGCCCAAGCGCATTGTTGAGGCGCGGCAGAGCGCGGTGAGTGTCGGGAACAAAGGGCGCAGCGACGTCTCCGTGGGGATGCGCGTGTTCCATGAGAAGTTCGGCTATGGCGAGATTATCGCGATCGAGGGCAACAAGCTGGAGATCGCGTTCGAGCAGGCCGGGCAGAAGCGGGTGTTGGATAGCTTCATCACGCTTGCATGACGCCTTAAGCCCCTCCACGTTAGGATATCTCCGCAAAAATGAACCCACGTCACCCGGAACGACCCACGTCACCCCGGACTTGATCCGGGGTCCCGCTGCCTTTGTTGGCTGATCGCTCGACGAGTTGAGAAGAAGAAGCGGGATCCCGGATCAAGTCCGGGATGACGAAGGTGAGGGTGGGAACCGAATTGCGCAACGATCCCCTGAAGATAAGGCGTTGGGTTGGTGTTACGGCATGGGCGTTTATGTCCGCGCGTGCAACTTGGGCAACACACCACCCCCGGCCCCTCCTCTGAGCCGCAGGCGAGCGAAGCTCAACAGGAGGCGGGAATGTTGCCTAAAAACCCGTCAACTCCGCTCACCGCAGCATTAGCCGCTTGTTAAGCAGCCCCCCATAAATCCCCACATGCGACCCGAAGGGGCGCTGGCCAGCCAGTGCTCCCCCCCTGGCCCGGCAGACGTGTGGGCGCCTGCCGGGCCTCTTTTTGTCGCGCAGTCACGCACGCGGCGTAAAAGTTTGAACCCATCAAGCTTTGTGCCGTTGCGCCCGCAGCGCCCTTGCGCCAATGCATGAGCCATGAGCGCTTCCACTCACGATGCTGAGCAGTCAGCCGAACAGTCTCCGTTCACGCATCCTTTTCAGGTGCCCGCCTTCCGCGCCTATCTGGTGGTTCGCTTGTGCACGATCCTCGGCGCGACGGGCATGTCGCTCATCATCGCCTGGCAGGCCTACAACATCGCGCGTCTCACCATGTCGCCCGGCCAATCCGCGGCCCAGCTTGGCATCATCGGACTCATCCAATTCGCCGTCGTCTTTGCCATGACCCCCTTGGCTGGCCTGGCGGCCGATACTTTCCGCCGCACCCGCATCGCGATGCTGACGCTCACGCTTCTGCTCGGGTGCGCAGCCGTGCTGGCCCTTTCAAGCTATGAGGGCTGGATCAGCCTGCCGCTGATCTTTTCGCTTGCGGCCGTGCTTGGCCTTGCTCGCGCATTTCAGGGTCCGGCGCTCGGCTCGCTGGCGCCCAATCTGGTGCCCAAGCATCTGCTGCCCCGCGCCATCGCCTTCAGCAGCATGTTCTGGCAGCTCGGCAGCATCATCGGCCCGGCGATCGCAGGCTATGCTTATGCGGTTGAATCCTATTACGCATATCTGTTCAGCGCCGCACTGTTCGGGCTCGCCGTGTTGGGTATGATGCGGGTCGGCACCGTGCCGCAGGCGCCGCGCCAGCGCGATGTTCATCCACTCCGCCAGATCCTTGACGGACTCTCTTATGTGCGCTCCAACCGATTGGTTTTCGGCGCGATCACGCTTGATCTGTTCGCCGTGCTGCTCGCCGGAACCACCGCTCTGCTCCCGGTCTATGCGCGCGACGTGCTGCACATCGGCTCGGCAGGTCTTGGCCATCTGGCCGCCGCTCCGGGCATCGGCGCGGGCCTCACCGCGCTGATTTTCTCGATCCGCCCGCTCAAGCATGATGTCGGCCAGAAGATGCTGCTCTCCGTCGGCATTTTCGGCCTCGCGACAGTTGCTTTTGGCCTCACCGCCTTCATGCCCCGGCAAACGGGCATCATCGTCGCCCTTGGCGCGATGGCGGTGTGGGGCAGTGCGGATATGTTCTCCGTTTTCGTGCGCCAGTCGCTCATCCAGTTGCACACGCCTGATGACATGCGCGGACGCGTCACCAGCGTGTCGATGATGACCATCTCTGCCTCCAATGAGCTGGGCGAAGCCGAATCCGGCTTTCTTGCCGCGCTTATCGGCCCGGTCGCCGCCGTAATTGCCGGTGGCGTGGGCGCCATTGCGATCACGATCTGGTGGTCACGCCTATTCCCGGAACTGCGCAACGCACGGACCTTCGATCCGCCCGAAATCCATTTACGCCCTTCCCATGAAGCCAGTGGGCGCCCAAAAGACATATCGATCTGACGGTACGACCTTGCAATGTCTATCGCTTCAGTTGTAATTGAAGCATCTCGAAATGGAGGCCTGTCATGAAATATTCGTCCATCCTCGAAACCATCGGCGCCACCCCGCACATTCGCATCAACCGTCTGTTCGGCAATGCCAATGTCTGGATCAAATCCGAGCGCGCCAACCCCGGCGGATCGATCAAGGATCGCATCGCGCTCGCCATGATCGAAGCGGCTGAGCAGGATGGCAGGCTCAAGCCCGGTGGCACCATTGTCGAGCCGACCTCCGGCAACACCGGCATCGGCCTTGCGATGGTCGCGGCAGTGAAGGGCTACAAGCTCGTGCTGGTCATGCCCGAGAGCATGAGCATCGAGCGTCGCCGCCTGATGCTGGCCTATGGCGCGACGTTCGACCTCACGCCCCGCGAAAAGGGCATGAAGGGCGCAATCGAGCGCGCGCTGGAGATCGTGGAGAGCACGCCCGGCGCATGGATGCCGCAGCAGTTCGAGAACCCTGCGAATATCGATGTACATGTGCGCACCACCGCGCAGGAAATCCTCAACGATTTTGCCGATGAGCCGCTGGATGCGCTCATCACGGGCGTAGGCACCGGCGGTCACATCACCGGCTGCGCGCAAGTGCTCAAGTCCGTCTGGCCCGGCCTCAAGGTGTTTGCGGTGGAGCCGACACTCTCGCCCGTGATCAGCGGCGGCGCTCCCGGCCCGCACCCCATTCAGGGCATTGGCGCAGGCTTCGTACCCGCCAATCTGCACACGGCATTGCTGGATGGCGTGATCCAGGTCGATCCAAACGCCGCCAAGGATTATGCGCGGCGCTCGGCCAGCGAGGAAGGCATTCTCGTCGGCATATCGTCCGGCGCGACGCTCGCCGCTATTGCGCAGAAGCTGCCCGAGCTGGGTGCTGGCGCCAAGGTGCTCGGCTTCAACTATGATACGGGCGAGCGCTACCTCTCCGTGCCGGATTTCCTGCCCGAGGCCTGACATTAACCGCCTGAGATCGGCAGCGCTGGCCCAGATATTTTCTGGCTGGCGCTGCCGTTAACATTTGTCTGCGTTCTTTCCCGTAATGAGACGCCGCCCTCACCGGGCGCCCGAACCGCCGCGAATGGCTTGCCTAAAGCGCATGCGAGGCACACATACGCGCCTCTCGACGTGGGAATGATGCATGACGACCCAAGCAACTATAGCGCGAATGCCAGCCGCCATGCGGTGGCGGATCGTCATTACAGCCCTGTTGATGCTAGGCGGGATGGTGGCGCTTGCCTGGTTTGGTGTCGCCAATCGGCCGCAGGGGACTTCAATCGGTGTAGAAGCTGACATCCCCAAAGCGCCAGATAACAGCCCGGTGCCAGCCGTCGAGCCGCTCATTCTGGACGCCTCTCGCCCCGATGAGGCGCGCGAGCTCAATGCGGAAATCCCGTTCACCACCGCGCCCGTCCCACCAGCGCGCGCCTTCAATTATAAAGGCCCGGCCATCGCCCTGGCCCGCGCGACAGACTGCCTCGCCGCTGGCATACTCTATGAAGCGGGCGATGATGCCAAGGGCCAACGCGCCGTTGGTCAGGTCATCCTCAACCGCCTGCGTCATCCCGCCTATCCCAAAACGGTGTGCGGCGTGGTGTTCCAGGGGCAGGAGCGCAGCACTGGTTGCCAGTTCACCTTCACATGCGATGGCGCCATGGCGCGCACGCCCGGCACCGCCGCATGGGAGCGCGCCCGCGCCAATGCGGCCAGGATGCTGGCTGGCGATGTTTACAAGCCGGTCGGCTACAGCACGCACTATCATACCGATTGGGTGATGCCCTATTGGAGCAAGTCGCTCGACAAGGTGATCGCGGTCGATACCCATCTCTTCTTCCGCTGGGAGGGCTGGTGGGGCACGCCGGGTGCGTTCCTGAAGGCGCTCAGCATCGAGGCAGAGCCCACGATCCAGAAGCTCGCCTATCTCTCGCCCGCCCATGCCGCCAATGGCGAAGATGCGCTGGCGGGCACACCGCTCGGCGGCACGCTGATCGATGACAGCATCACCGCCAGCGCGATCGGCCCCGAGCAGATCGGCAAGCGCATCGGCCCCGGCAAGCTGGCCGCGATCGAGCCGGGCGGCGGCGGCTTCATCATGACGCTCGATCCGGGCGGCGATCCATCCCGCTATGCCGATGCGGCGGCGCGACTGTGCGCAGGCCGGGCGCAATGCCGGCTGCTCGCATGGACCAGCGCCGCGGCCACGCCCAAGGCGTTCCCACTGGCAGATGCGAGCCTCGCCTCCATGTCCTTCTCCTACATCCGCAGCAAAGACAGCGGCATCGAGCGCATCCTGTATAATTGCGATGAATTCCCCGAGACGCCCCGCGTGAAGTGCATGTTGCGGCGGACGGCGGCGGCGCCCGCGTCACGCCTGATCGCGGATGATCGCTCGGAAAAATCCAAGGTGCATCTGCCGGATGGCGCGCGACCTGTGGCGGACATGCCGCGTGGGCAGCTGGTGCCGATCAAGCGGGAGGATGCGGCTATGATCCGGCCTAGAACGGATGCTGCGATGCCGGGAGCCAAGGGCGCGCTATAAGCTGGTCAGCTAAGACGGACGGCAGCTTTAGCTCGTTTTCGGTTTAAGTTGCCTAGCAAACATGACGACAAAGCCGTCCCTCTTACCTTCTCCCTGGAGGGAGAAGGATACGCAACGTTGCCGCCAGGCGGCTAGGCGAAGTTGGATGAGGGGACTGAACCCTCGATCCACGCGATCCTGCGGATCACTCCCCCTCACCCAGCTCCGGCTAAGCAGCAAGCTGCCAAGCCTGCGCAGCCCTCTCCTTCAGGGAGAGGGATTGAACGAGTGACCGCTTCCCACCTTATTCTCGCCGTCAGCCATCCGAAGAATGGCGCTCGAAAGCTGCCTTTCCGGGCACGACCACATTGCGCACGAACCTCCCCTCCTCTTTAGAGGAGGGGCCGGGGGTGGTGGCGATGCGCAGCAT
>CBIHKY010000116.1:0-9131 GCA_966205705.1 uncultured Alphaproteobacteria bacterium | reverse complement strand
CCCCAGAGAAACGGGTGGCGAGTCACGCGCAACATGCCCCGCGCGATGTCAGGCTCGCTTACCGAGTCCGTCATACCCGCCGTGCCGGGGTTACGGACGAGAGCGCCGCCCGTGATCAGGAACACGGATGCGAACTGTAGCGCCCACATCACCCAACCTTGCGGCCGGGATGTCCAGCGCAACGGCGGAGCGTCGCCACTCGCAAGCCAGTAACCGATGGTCAGCCATATCAAGCACAGCAATGATGCGAGGCCGAACAATCTGAGGAAAACGGGCTCGCCGCACCGCTTGACGAGCGGTGCACGTAGCGGGCCGGCGGACACCACCCGGTGCAGCACGAAGAAGGCAATCGCTCCGCTTACCAGCACGATCATTCCGTAGCCTCCTGCTGCGAAAGGTCGGGGCCTGCGTATAGGGCCGCTGCTCGGGGGGTGATGAGCAGCGGCCCGTCAGACCGCCCAGAGGTCAAGCGAGCGTTCCGTGGGCGGTGCGAACCGCGCCGCTAAGAACACTAGCGAAAATGAATTAGAGAATATAGTCCATTTCGCTGCAGGGCCTCGACGCGATACGAATCGTCGGCGTCGTGGCGCGAGAGAGATCGGTTGTCAGCGAAGGGAGTCGATTGTGCCCCACCTGGTGTTCGCCGAACGTGGCAGATTGGAATGGCGCGATAGCTTGCCTGTCGCCCTTCAAGGGGATGGTGAAGCGGTCGTCCGTCCTCTCGTCGTGGGCCGCTGCGACCTCGACGTCGCGTTCGTAAATGGACTGATGCGCCTGCCTCCTGGCTCGCCGATCGGCCATGAGATCATCGCTGAGGTGGTGGAGCTCGGCGCCGACACGAAGTTCAAGCTCGGTGACCGTGTCTTTGTGTCGGCTCAGATATCGTGCGGAGAATGCGGACCCTGCATGCGCGGGGCCACGGGACGATGCACTAGCGTTCCGTTCGGCGCGTCGTATGGAATGGGCCGCGAGGGTGATTTCGGCGGCGGTCTGTCGGACCGACTGCGAGTGCCCTACGCCAACGCGATGCTTACGCCGGTTCCGTTCGGCGCGCATCCGACAAACCTGATCGGTTTGGCCGATATGGCGACAGATGCGTGGCGAGGGATCGGTCCGCATGTCGCTCGCATTCCGGAAGCGCGCGTGCTCGTCATCGGCGGCATGCCGGCCGTGATCGGACTGTTCGCCGCCCTCATGGCGAAGGCATGCGGAGCCGCCGTCATACACTATGTCGATGACCAGATCGCGCGACGCGAGATCGCCTTACGGGAAGGGATCGGCTGCTTGCAGTTCGAGGACGTAGAGCCGGCGACCTACGATATTGTCTTCGTCGCGCATCCGTCGAAGCGGGCTTTGGAGAGTGCGTTCGCCGCGGTGGCGCCTGCCGGCCAGGTGACAAGTGCGGCGCCGTGTATCGACGGCTCGCCCATCCTCGACACGGCAGCCCTCTATCATCGGGGCGTCGCATGGGAGATCGGCCGACCGGACTGCCGCGGTCTTCATGACGGCACGATGCACGCGTGGAGTTGCTGCGGCTTCGATCCAGGGATTGTCCCTGCGACCTTGGTCAGTTGGGAGGATGCTCGGGATGCATGGGCGTCAGATGCGCTCTACGTCGTCGCCAGCAGGGACTAGTGCGAGGATCCTAGTCCGCTACAGAAGCTAGGACGCCACGTCCGGCCGCCTGATAGCATGCTGGCGAAATCACGCTTCGCTGTGTCGTTCGGCATCCATCACGGCAGAGTAGGCCCGCTCAATAAGTGCATCGACATGGGGCGGGGGCGCACCGCCTTCGCCGACGTAGCGGCGAACAGCCGAGAACGGGATATCGATCGTGGCGAAGGCCGTCGCGCGACGCGTGGCCGCCGTGTCCAGGTCGAATAAGCGTCGCGTCATCTGGCCAAGCCCCTGCTTTATCTGGCGGCCAAGGCGTTCGGCCTCAGCCTTCATCTCAGGTGGCCACCCATCGAGCATGAAGTCCTCGCGACGGTGAAGGAGCATGACGCGAGCACCGTCGAAGTCTGCCCGCACCTGCCGCGGCATCGATAAGGCCGCCTCGAGACCGGCCTTCACCGGATCAACTTCCTCCAATGCCGCCATCCAGCGGTCCTGAAAGGCCTGGGCCTTGCTCAGCCAAAGCCTGCCGAGGAGTTCATCCCGCGTCCGAAAGCGGTGATAGATCGAACCGCTCGGAGCCCCCAGCGCGTGTTTGATTGCGGTCATCGTCGCCGCGGCAGGTCCGCGCGAAGATACGAGCGCGGCGGCGGCGTCGAGGATCTGACCTTCGTCAAATTTTGCGGGTCTTGGCATTCGCGACGGTTACCTTCTGAAATAGGTCCGAGACAAGGACCGTGCGTCTTGTTGCTCGTTGGAGTTCTGAGCCGACCCTAGGCAAGTTCGTAGTGCACCGTCCAACGAGACGGAAAGACCTAAAGCCCGCGAAGCGGCCTGCGCTGCAGTGGCCGAAGACGGGTTCGGTTCTGAAGCGACGTGGACAACACTGAGCGATATCATATCCGCGCGCCCAAGAGGGCGGCGACGATCGCCGTTGCGACCGCTGCGCCGGCGACCGCCCCGGCGATCCAGATCATGTTGGCGGCCCTTTGACCCACGCCGTGGGCCATAAGCACAACCCGTAGGCCGGACGACAGATGGACTGCCACGAAGAGCACGCCGAAGGCGTAGTGGGGCAACAACCGAATGTTCCAGGCGTCGTAGAGCAGCCCCTCCGGCGCGCCGGACGCCCACGCCCAGTTTGTCGGCAGGTCGCGAACGAGACGGGCGGAAATGAGGGCAGAATTCAGGTGGGTGACGATGAAAGCCCCGAGGTAAACGCCGGACCCGATCTGAAGCGTCCTGTGCCAGTCGCCGCCTGACGTCGTCCAACGCCACGCCAGCCTCCCGCCTGTCACGATCTGGGTCAGTAGAAGAGCGATCAGAAGGGGCTCGACCGCCCCGGAACGATAGACGGTCCTCCCGACCGCCATGACGCGCGCATGGGCGTCGGGCCCCAACAGTCCCACGAGGTGATTGCTGAGATGAAAGGCCACAAATATGACGAGCAGCGCCGCTGTGGCGCCGTGAAAGATCCGAAGCTTCGGCGGCGCTACGCGCTGCACTTCCATGGTCCTGCGGCTGGCGACGACGCCGTAGAGGGTCGCGCCTGCCCAGCACACCGTCCAGGCCGTCACGTCGCGAACCGGCGAGCCAACGAGCCCTAGTCCGACCCCGAAGAGCACGAACAGGGGCGGCGCGGCCATACTGAAGAACGCCAGGCGACGCGCCCGAACCTGAAATGCAGAGGGATGGTCGATACGCCCCAGCCGCGCGGCGGTGTAGAGCGCGTAGAGCGGCACGCTCATGGCGGCGAGCAAGAGCGCGGTCACGATCGCTATGCCGGCAGGATCGGACGGCCGGTCCGCTATCTGCGCGGAAAAGGACTTCAGGATGTGAGGGTAGGCGAGGGCTGCGAGGGGCGGTCCCAGCATCCACAGTGAAGCCGCGACGCCCGATCGCGCTTCAACGGCTCGTTCGTCCGCCGTTTGAGACTGGACCACTGCGCCCCCCATCCTGCTCATGACAGCTTGGACTGTAATAGGTGTTTCTGTCTATTTGAAGTCGTCCGCGCATTGTCGTGTGCGGCCTTCGCCTTGGGCGTCGACCCACAGGGTGACAGGATATGTCGTGACATCGCAGACCGAGACGTTATAGAGGGGACTGTCTAGAACACGGGGGATGTGATGTCCACGAACGAAGAAGTGGCATTGGCGACGATAAGAGCGGTGGAGCAGCGCGATCTCGAAACGCTGCATGCGCTCTATGACCCGAAGGTGACGTTTCACTGGCAGCCCGGGTTGCCGTATTCAGGCGACTTCAGCGGGCCCGACATGGCCGGCATGACGGCGATGTTTTCTGCAGTTTGGGGACCGCTCCAGCCTGACGAAGAGACGCGGCGCATGGACCCGCGCGTGCTAGCCTCCAACGATGATCTGGTCGTCATCGAATATACGTGGCGGGCGCGCCGTCCTGATGGAGCGAGCTTCGAAACGCCGACGCTGGCGAAATATCGGATCGCCAATGGCCGGCTGATCGAGGCGCAGATGTACTACTACGACCTGCCTGGACTGATCGAGTTCGTCGGTGCCGCGCGCGGCTAGGACGCTGGCGGCACTCTTGGGCGGCTCGCTCCTCGCGGCAGCGATGTGGATGCTCGTTGCGCCGTCGCACTGGTTTCACACCTTCCCTGGAGTCGTCGCGAGCGGTCCGTTCAACGATCATCTGGTCAGAGACCTCGCCGTAGCCTTCTGGCTTGTCGGGATCGCGTTCTCGTGGGGGGCTTGGCGTCCCGAAGCGGCAGTCTCGGGGGTCTTGGCAGGGTCGGCGTTCTTGATCGGACACGCCGGCATCCACGCAGCCGAAGCGTTCACTGCGCATAGCGGTCATGGTTTCCGTGCGGTGGACGTGCTGACTGTCTACGTGCCTGCTGGGCTTTCGGCGACTTGCAGCCTTCTCTGGTGGCGACACTGCCCCGCGCTGCAACGTCGCCAGCTGCAAACCCCGGATGGAGTTGTTGATGAGGGATGAGACTTCTGCGCTCGTGGCTCCGAGCCGTGAGCTGTTCAACCGCTTGCGGCCGGTGGCGCGAGAGATCTTCACGGCGACATTCGGGCGCGACTTCGAAACTGCTCCGTTCGAAGCCTTCTGCGACGGCGTCTATGGCCCGCAAGGGAGCATGATGCGTGATTTCGACGACCCGAGTGTCGAATGGCAGGTCGCGACAAGCCGTGGTGAGCCGATTGGATACGCCAAGCTAACGCCTCTCCGCGCTCCGTTCAGCGATGCGTCGGCCGGCGCGCTTGAGCTTCAGCAGCTGTATGTCCTCCAGGATTGGCACGGCCTTGGCGTTGCCGATCGCCTGATGGAGTGGGCGCTTTCGGCAGCGCGCCAGCGCGGAGCCGACGAAGTCTACCTGACGGTGTTTGATCATAATGAGCGGGCAAAGCGCTTCTATGCCCGGTATGGCTTTGCCGAGGTCGGCCGCTGTACGTTCACTCTCGGGGACCTGGTGGATGACGACCGGATATGGCGCGCCCAGCTCCGCAGCGGCGATCCACTCCCGGCCTAAGTCCTCGCAGGGCACTGACGTGCCGTCAGGACAGTCGGATGACGATGGCGCCCGCCAGAATGACCAGGGTCCCAGCGATGCGAGCGGAGCCAATCTTCTCTTTCAGCCAAACTACGGCAATGAGCGCGCCGAACAGGGCTGACGTCTCCCGAAGCGCGGCGACCAGCGCGATCGGCGCCATCGTCATGGCCCAAAGTGCGAGGCCGTAGGAGGCGACGGATCCCGCACCCGCCAGGAACGTCGGCCCTGACTGCGTCCGAAGAACCGCCAGAAAGGGTCGGCGTCGCACGATCAACGCCCAGGCAGCGAGCGGCGCGCCGAGCAGCCAGAACACCCAAAGGGCGAAGCCGACTGGTGACCCGGAAAGCTGGACGCCTCTGGCGTCGACTATGGTGTAGCCCGCTGTCGCTGTCGCGCTCAGGAGGGCGAGTCCGACGACCGACCAATCCCGCGGCAGGCCTCTCTCGAGGGACAGCATCAGGATCCCGGTGGAGATGACGAGTATGCCGACCCAAGCCAATGGCGGCAGATGCTGACCGATGAAAAGAGTGGTCGCCACAGCGACGACCAGCGGCGCAGCACCCCGCATGATCGGATACGCCCGGCTCATGTCGCTCTTCTCGTAATTCAGAGCGATTAGGACTGTGTACGTCCAGTGGAGCGCGGCTGAGGCGCCGAGGAGCGGCCACAGGTGACGCTCAGGGAAGGCAAAGAACGGCAAGGCCGGGGTTACGATGAGGGAACTCCAGCCGGACAGCGCGATCACACACATCAACCGGTCGCCAGCTGACTTCACCACGGCGTTCCAGCTCGCGTGCAGCGCCGCCGCCGCGAGCACCAGAAGGGTGGTGGTCCAGGTCACGTCGCACAGACGGGACGTCGGGATTTGGGCGTACGCCGGGCAAGGAGCAGCAGAACTCCGCCGAGAAACCAGAAGGGCTCGTAAACAAACACGGCCAGAGACTCGCGCTCGCTCAGGCCCTGCAGCCCTGCGCCGGAGATCAATCGCCAGCCATATTCGATCAGCGTCGGGACCGAGTGAACGAGACAGATGAGTCCGGCGCCGATCAGGAGGCTCACCCGGGTCCGGTCGCGCCTCAGGGCGATGCAGACATAAGCAAATGCGAAGCAGAGAGGGATGGCGACGAGGTCAGCGATGAAGAGTTTTGGATGGTCGATTAGGCGAAGGTCGGTCGGAAGTCCGACAGCACCCCCAAGAGCCCAATAGACGTGCACCGCGCCGAACAGCGCGCACCAGGCCGCCGCTGCTATTGCGGCGGCGCTCCGGTGCGCCGGCTGCCTTGATGGCCGAGGGATGTTGCTGATGCCAGTTCGCACGATGGCGGACACCTCAAGGCCGGTCCGACGGAACTGCGGGCTCGCGCATGCGCGCAACCGTTCCCTGGGCCACGGCGCACAGGCGCTCTGCCCCCTCATCCACTATGTGAATGTCGCAGCGTGCCACCGCCGTGGTGCGTCCGCCGCTGACCGCGTGCGCGCGCGCAACCAGTTCGAGACCGACGGCAGGACGGACATAGTTGACCTTGATCTCGACTGTGACGACCGCGCCCCCCAGCGCGGCCCCGCCCGCAAAGGTGAGGGCGTTGTCGGCCAGGTAGGCGAGAACCCCGCCGTGCACGAATCCATCCTGCTGCAGTAGTTCCGGCCTTACGGATAATCGTATCTCCGCCCCTTCGGCCGCAAGACTGATCAGTCGCGCCCCCAGGAACGCGCTGAACGCCTGTCCGTCGAAAGCCTTGAGCCCACGGTCCCAGAGCGCGGTCGCCTCATCGATCATTCGCCGAGGGTTCTCTGCTGGTGGAACACGGCGGGAAACCCTTCACGCCATGACGGATAGCGTGGCCTCCAGCCGAAGGTCTGTCGGAAGAGCGCGTTCGACCCGCCCCGCGCCTCCGTCATCATCACCCGGAGATGCTCGGGCAACAGCAGGCGGGCCAGCCACATAGGCAGGCGCTTGGGCTTGGGAGCCCCCATCGTGGCAGCCAGGAACGGCAGCCAATCCGCCACGGTTGCGGGATCATCATCGACAACATTGAACAGCCCGGGAATATCGGATGCGGCCGCAATGGCGGTGGCGCTGGCGACGTCCTCGATGTGGGCGAACGACCAGACCCCCTGCGCGTCGCCAATCAGTGGGAAGCGCCCTTTGCGGATAGTTTCCGCCATAGCGCTGCCCGGAGCCAGGTGCGTGTTGGGTCCATAGAAGCCGCCATATCGCAGGACAGCACCGTTCAGATCGCTCGCCTCGAGAACCAGGGCTTCGAGCTCTCGGATCGCGTTTATCGTCGTTCTAAGGCGCGCCGGCGGGTTCGGATCCAAGGGGGCCGCCTCGGTCTTCACTGCGGGACCGGTTCTTGCGTAAGGCCAGCCGCAGAAGCTTTGGGCGACGAAACGCGGCGCGCTGCATTGGCGGGCCGCATCAAGCAGATTGCGCGTCCCTTCAGTCCTGAGCCGATTCGTCATCTCGAAGTCGCGATCGAAGCGCCAAAGGCTGGTCGCGGGCGGGAGTGCTGTCAGCTGGTGGACCACTACCTCGGGCGCGAAGTCGTCGAACGCTTTCCGGACCGCATCAGCGTCAAGCGCATCGACGGCAAAGCTGGCGATCTCTGGCGGGATTTCACCGGGATGCCGGGCCAGCGCGCCAACGGTATGCCCGCGGGCGACCAACTCGGGTAGCAGGGAGCGGCCGACCGCGCCTGTCGCGCCTGCTACAAGCACACGCCGCCGGTCCGAAATCGGCGCGCGGTTTCGAGCATCGCCCTGGCTTTCTGGGCGCAGCGCCGGCTGGGCGCCTTCGGCCGGCGGGGCGTGTGGCGGCATGACGCGCTGCTTTCTCTATGGCTCGCTCAATGTCCTTGATATTAGAGAGGTTCATCTAAAATTAAAGGGGTGAGTTTGTATAGAGGTAAGGCGCGTTGAGGAGGAGCATCGTATTGGAGGTCCCATCCGATTTCGTCGGGGCGTTGATCGTTCAGAGGCAGCAGGTTCTGCTTGGCCGAAGGAGTGCCGAGAAGGTCGAAGCCGCGGGCTGTTGGGACCTGATTGGGGGGCGGGTCGAGGCAGGGGAGACGTTTGAGGCCGCCTGCATACGAGAGATCGAGGAGGAGATCGGCGTTCAAGCCGAGATCGATGGCGAGATCCTCCGGACACGTGTTGCGTCCGGGGCGGAGTATCGAATCTTTCGCGTGAGCCGTTGGCAGGGCGAGATTCGTCTCGCCAATGACGAACATTCGGAAATCGGGTGGTTCTCGGTGGAGCAGGCGTGCGATCTCCAACCGTTGGCGGCGGTGGAATACATCGAACTTTTCCAAGCTGTCGCAAGCGGACGCACGCCTTAGTGGCTGCGGATTTCCCGAACCGGCCTTCCCGTCGAAACCCTCCGAGCAGCGCGTCTTTCGACGTGGTGGCGTTGCGCTACGCCGTGCTCGCCGCTTCGACCCTCAGCTTTGCTCGCGCCGCGCACGAATCTGGAATCAAGCAAGCGACCTTAAGCCGCCGCATCGCCCTGCTGGAGGACCGATTGGGATTTCGGCTGTTCAATCGCTCGACACGCGGCGCGCTGCCAACGGAGGCGGGACTACGCTATCTCGACGGCGCCCGGCGCATCCTCGCCGACTTGGACCGGCTCCACGCCAGCGGCCTGGCGATCGGCGACGGGCGAAACGGCAAGCTCGGCGTGGGGTTCGCGACGTCGCTGGCCACGGGAAACATGCGCGCGCTTTTCGTCGATCTCTTCCGGTTGATGCCGGAGTTGCGGATCATCGGATTGGAAGGAGATCGACGCCGTCTGACCCAGGCGCTCCACGCGCGTGCCATCGACTTCGCCGTCATAAGTGGTGATCTGCTTGATCTGGGCCTGGCGCGGAGAGCTCTGTGGGCGGAACGCGTCATGGTCGCGCTCCACAACGATCATCCCCTCGTCGGCAAGGAGAGAATCTACTGGCCCGATCTACGCGGTGAACGCTTCATTCTGCCGGTGCAGGAT
>CBIHKY010000115.1:0-9162 GCA_966205705.1 uncultured Alphaproteobacteria bacterium | reverse complement strand
AGCGCGAGGAACACGGCCAGGTTCATCTGGCTGCCGCTGTTGGGCTGAACGGTCGCAAAGTCGCAGCCAAAAAGCTTCTTGGCGCGCTCGATGGCGAGATTCTCCACCACATCTGCATATTCGCAGCCGCCATAATAGCGCTTGCCAGGATAGCCCTCGGCATATTTGTTGGTGAAGATCGATCCCGTCGCCTCCAGCACCGCATTGCTGACGATATTCTCGGATGCGATCAGCTCGATCTTGTCCTGCTGGCGCTTGAGCTCATTCTGAATGGCGGCGAACACATCGGGATCGGCCTGTTCGAGCGAAGACGAGAAAAAGCCCGGCGAACGGATCGCGGATGCTGCGGCAGGATCGGCGATGGCGGACGAAGCGGTCATGGGTCGATTATTCCTTAGCTTATGCGATCATTCTGCGTTGGTGAGAGCCGGCTGGAAAGTGGGCGGATTGTCCAACTTGCCAACCCGGCGTGCATGACGATCACCGCCGAACCCTGTGGCGAGGAACGCAGATAAACAGGCTTTTGCCATATCGGGGCCAATCAGGCGGGCGCCCATGGCGATGACATTGGCATCATTATGCTCACGCGAAAGCGCGGCGGAGAGCGGCTCGGAAACGAGCGCGCAGCGGCAGGCCGGGCTGCGGTTCACGGCAATGGAAATGCCGATGCCCGAGCCGCACAGCGCGACGCCGCGCTCGGCGCTACCGTTCGCGATCTGCTCGGCCAGCTTGTAGCCATAATCGGGATAATCGACGCTCTCGCCGCTCTGCGGGCCAAGGTCAGCCACCTCATGGCCCTGCTCCTGCAACCAAGATACAAGCATGGCCTTAAGCTCGATGGCGGCATGATCGGAAGCGATGGCGATACGCATGATGGGGTCCCTCGAAGCGACCCGATGTGGCAGCGAGTCGCCGTTGGCCCGCTATCTAGTGTCGGTGCCCCAAGAAAGCCACCGCCGATTGCGTTGAACGCCCTGTGCGGCTAGTGCGCTCGCCATGAGCGGCACGATCCTTTCCATCCTCATGCTGGCGGGCATCGCGCTGGGCATTGGCGGCATCTATCTCATCGGCAAGAAGCGCCTGTACAAGCAGGGCTGGCTGATGATTGTTGCGGCGATGGTGATGTTCATGAATGTGTTCGTGTGGACGATCCCGATCGAGGGCGAACCCGGCCGGGCGATTACAGCTCCCGAATAAGCCGTGCCGGAAGGCCGATCCATGCCGGATCATTCACCACTTGCTGACGCAGGCCAATGCCATGCGGCAGGATATGCAGCATTGCGCCATCGCGACCGATGAGGCGACCGAAGATGAAGCGTCCGGCGGGGCGGGGGACCAGCACATCGCGATTGAGCGCCTCGGTAAAGCGCTCGGGCGGCAGTGGCTCGCACCATAGCTCGTCGCCTGCGCGGTAATCACCAAGCGCTGCCGTCATGCGGATGCCCAGCGCGCCATTGGGCACGGTTGGCGGGACGAGCGTGAGCGGGCGGCTGGGGGCGCCAGCGCCATCCGGACCGACCAGCGCGGCGACAGGCACTTTCTCGCTGGCTGGCAGATCGACAAGATCGCTTGCCTGCACGCCAAGCGCAGCGGCAATACGGTTCAGCCATTTGACCGATACGGTTCGCGTGCCCGTCTCCAGCCGACCGATCGTCTGAGCCGTCGTTGGCGGATCGCAGCGTGCGGCGACCTCTTCAAGCGTAAGGCCGCGAACTTTGCGGACTTCTCTAATGCGCGTGATCATATGCGTCACCCAAGTTGAATAACCGTATCGGTTATCTCTGTCCTACATTTGTGCGCTGATGGCAATGGGGTGTCGACTCGATGAATAGGGAGGCGAAATGGCGAAGAATGCGGAAACCAACATTGTAGAGCGGGTGATCGAGGGGCCGGACGGGCGTGAACATCGCCTGCAGATTAATCTGGGCGAATCCCCGGCAAGCTGGCTGTTTGCCCGCAAGCGGCTCTCGCGCCGCCAATATGATGCCGCCGAGCATATCCGTTGCGACTGGGAGCGCGCAGGCATGGCCGCGCGCGTCACCATGAATTGGGATGTCTCCGCCTCGCTCTCCCGCTCCAGCCGTGGGCCGCACGGGCCTGACCCCTCGCTCGCGCAACTTTCCGCGCGGGACCGACTCAATGGCGCGCTGGCCGCTGCCGGGCCGGGGCTGTGCGATATCCTCTGGCGAGTCATCTGCGCCTGCGAGGGGCTGGCGGCAGCCGAGCGAGCGCTGGGATGGCCATCGAGGGCTGGAAAACTGGTGCTCGGCTTTGCTTTGGACCGGGTGGCAGATTATTACAGGCTCAGGTGATCGCACCGCATTCCATTCGCCCGATCTGCCTGATAGGGCCAATCCCCTATGAAGATCGATCCCGCCCGAGCGCTGACCACGGCGCAGGCCATCATTGCTGAGCGCTACCCCGGCGCGGATTATGCCTTTGTCGCAGGCTCCATCATGCGCGGCGAGGGGACGCAATTTTCCGATATCGATCTGGTCGTGATCTATCGCGCGCTGCCAGCCGCCTACCGCGAATCCTTCCAGTTCGCAGGCGTTCCGATCGAGGCATTCGTGCATGATCCCGATACGCTCGAATGGTTCATCGATCAGGATGCCGCGCGCGGAAGGCCCGGCCTGTTCGCGATGGTCGCCGAGGGTGTGGTGATCGGCAAGCGCGCTCCAATGGCGCGCGCCATGCAATCGCGCATCAAGGCGCGGCTGGCGGCAGGGCCACCGCCCTTGTCCCCCGAGCAACGCGAATCGCTGCTCTATAAGGTGGGCGATCTGGTCGACGATTTGCGCGCAGAGCGCACGCCGGCCGAGCAGACCGCCATCGGCGCGGCGCTCTATGCGCCCCTGGCCGAGCTGAGCCTGCGCGGCCGTGGTTGCTGGAACGGCGCTGGCAAATGGATCCCGCGCTTGCTGCAGCGGTCAGACCCGGCACTCGCCGCGCGGTTTGAGCAGGCCTTTACCGCCTTGTTCACGCGTGGAGACACCAAAGCCATATTAGCGCTGGCTGAAGAGGAAATCGCGCGGCAGGGTGGCCCGGTGTTCAAGGGCTTCCGCCGCGATGCGCCGCCGACGGCACGCCGCGATGCGCGCTCACCCCATGCAGCAGAGAGCGACCCCCTTGCGGCAAAAGGCGACCGGGGCTAGGGCCGCGTCAATCCAATCACCATACAGGACTGCGCCCCGATGAAAGCCCGTGTGTTCGTCACCTTGAAGTCCGGCGTGCTCGATCCGCAAGGCAAGGCGATCCAGCATGCGCTCGAAGGCCTCGGCTTTGGCGGCGTGAATGATGTGCGCGCTGGCAAGCTTATCGAGCTCGACCTGGCCGATGGCACGAGCGAAGCGGATATTGACGGCATGTGCCGCAAGCTGCTCGCCAATACCGTGATCGAAAATTACAAGATCGAGACAGTCGGCTGAGCCGGCTGCATAAGGAAGCATCGCGATGAAAAGCGCCGTCATCGTTTTCCCCGGATCGAATTGCGACCGCGATCTCGCCGTTGCTTTCGAGGCTGTGAGTGGATCGAAACCGCACATGATCTGGCATCGGGACACCGAACTGCCAGAGGGGCTGGACCTGATCGGCGTGCCCGGTGGCTTCTCCTATGGCGATTATTTGCGCTCCGGCGCGATGGCGGCCCGATCGCCGGTGATGCAGGCTGTCGCGCAGGCAGCGGACAAGGGCACTTATGTGCTTGGCGTCTGCAATGGCTTCCAAGTGCTCACCGAGACGGGTCTTCTGCCGGGTGCGCTGATGCGCAATGCTGGCATCCATTTCGTTTGCCGCGATGTCGCGCTGACGGTGGAGAATAGCCACAGCGCGTTCACCAGAAAATATGCGGCTGGCGAGAAGATCACCGTGCCGGTGGCGCACCATGACGGCAATTATTTTGCTGACGCCGCGACGCTTGATAAGCTCGAAGGGGAGGGCCGAGTGGCTTTCCGCTATGGCGAGAGCGTCAATGGCTCGGCGCGCAACATTGCAGGCATTCTCAACGAGCGCGGCAATGTGCTGGGCCTGATGCCGCACCCTGAGCGCGTGATCGAAAAGGCGCATGGCAGCACAGATGGTCGCCGCCTGTTCGAGGGTCTGGTTGAAGGCATGATGGCGCGCGCCTGAGCGAGACTTCGAGCCCGGTTGCGCATCTTCGGCTGATCAGCCCTTACCGCTCTCGCGTTCACCGCGCATAAGCTTGCGCGCCGTTCTCTCATGCACAACGGCAGCCTCGCGCAGTCGCCGCGCAACATCGGGATCATCGCTCCGGTCAGCCTTCATCCGTGCGACGCGTGCGAGTTGCTGATAATAAATGGCGTCCCGCGCAGTTTCCATAATCATCGCGCCTAGCACAGTGGCAGGCTGAGTGAACGATATTGTGTATCGCGCGTCCCGATGCGGCACATGATGGGCGCTATACGGAACGAAGCTCGACTGCGCCGAGCAGGTGAATGACGTCGTCGGCTTGTATCGGGCGAGCCAGCTTGTGCCGGATTGATACGCCTTGAAACCAGTTTACAATCATTTAATTTGATCGGGCTATGCGCGGGGTATATCGGCGCGCCCAATCTCAATCCTTTATCCGGAAAAATTTCATATGACGATCCTTCGCCACCGCGCTGCCCTTCTGCTCGGTGTATTTTGCGTCGCGACTGCTTCCAGCGCGTCGGCAGCCGAGAAATTCTCGAATTATGATGTCGTGGCTTTTGGTTCGTTCACGTCAGCTTGGACGGAAGTGAACGGTTCGCTCGCAGTCGGTGGTGCGGCGAATTTGAATGGCTACAGCGTCGGCAAGGATTTGCCCTCGGGCTTCTCGGGAAATGCGCTGACGGTCGGCGGGAATCTCGCCTATTCAGGCGGTCAGGTTTTCCATGGCAATGCCGTTGTCGGGGGATCGATTACCGGTTCCGGTTTCACAGCTCCAGCCGGCACCATAACCGCCAACGCCGCCATGCCGCTCAATTTCAGCAATGAGCTGGCAAGCCTGAAGAATATCTCCGCGGCAGCGGCTGCCCTGACTGCCAACGGCACGATTGCAAAGTCGGGCAATCTCGTGTTCACCGGCACGAATACGTCGCTGAACGTCTTTTCGATTACGGCGAGTGATCTCTTCGTCGGAAGCGGCGTGGCAATCAACATTCCAGTTGGCTCGCTTGCTGTCATCAATGTCACGGGCGCTTCGTTCAACGCGAACGGGACCGGCGGCTGGACGATAAACGGTCAGACAATCGTCAATCAGTCGGCCGGTTTGGCTTCGTCCATCCTCTATAATTTCAGCGATGCAACAGCGCTCAACATCAACGGCAGCTGGGGCGGCAATATTCTGGCGCCAAAAGCCGATGTCAATCTCGGTTGGGGCGGCTTCTTCGGCTCGCTCTATGCTGACGATGTTGTCAGCTCCTCTGAATTCTATCAGGGCCGCTTTACCGGCTATGACAAAATCACACCGCCAGTCACCGCGCCCGTGCCCGAGCCAGCCTCATGGCTGATGATGATCGGGGGCTTCATGCTGCTTGGCGTGGCGATGCGCCGTCGTCGGCGCGTGCATGTCAGCTTCGCCTGAGCCGAGGCGCTAAGTTAAACGAAAAGGCCCGCTCTCACCGGCGGGCTTTTTTCATTGGGAAATCGTAATGGAACAGGCGAGACCGCAGGTGCGCGGCTTCGCCTGTCATTGTCATAGGATCAGTCTCAGTAAGCCGCCGACAAGGTCAGGAACCACTGACGCGGCGCAATGGGATAGGCCGAGGTGTTGTTGGTCGGAGAAGCGCCCGACAATGACGACACGCCCTTCTCGTCGGTCAGGTTCGTCACATTGAGAGCGAGTTCCAGCTTGCGCAGCGGCACGATGTTCTCAGGCACCCGAGCAGAGATGCGCAGCGAGGTGAGGAAATAGGATTTCACGCTCGAATCGTTGCTGTAGGTGCTGAAGCGGCGGCCAACAAAGTCGCCGATCAGTTGCGCTTCGAAGGGACCGCCAGCAAGGCTGACGACGGTCTTGTTCATCCATTTCGGCGTGCCCGGGAGCTGCTTGCCGCAGGTTGGCACAATGCCACCACTCACGACAGAACCACCAATGCATGTGCCGGTGGCTGCGCCGATGCCGATGGCGGACGCCGTGTAATCGCTCTGATATTTGGAGAGATTATAGGATGTTGCATTGTAGAGCGAGAAGGCACGGCCAACGCGCAAGGTGAAGGCTGCATCAACGCCGTCGGTCTTCACGTCACCCACATTGACGAGGATGGACGTGCCGCCAGTGATGCCGCCGCCTGCGATGCCGCCAGGATTGGTTGAGATGGCGAGCAAGCGATCACTGAACACGACATGATAATAGTTGATCTGCGCATCGAAGCCGATGTTGCCACCAAAGGTGCGGCGGGTGCGCAGGCCCGTCTCATAGGTCCAGCTTGTCTCAGGCTTGCCCTCCGAGGCAAAGGCATCGAACGCAGCTTGGCTGCCTGTGAACCAGGGTCCGCCACCGCCAGCCAGATAGGCTTGATACTGGCGCAAGTTCTTCTGGACGTTGAAATAGACTTCTTCATGTCCGTTGAAATTGTAGGTCGCGCCGATGGCGGGCAGGAGCCAGTTCTTCGTGTTGATCTCGCCCTGCGGCAAGCCACCTGTCAGACCAGAGAGCGATCCCACGCGCGGCTGTACGGGGAAGCGACCATCGGCCCATTGCGCGCTGGTCTTGAAGCCGCCCTGCACGAGCAATTTGTCGGTGACCTGCCACGTATCCTGAATGTGGAGTTGGAGTTGCTTGATCGTCGCATCGCCCTGATATTGGGTGAAGAGCGGCGCGGCGGCTTCCAGCGGACGGATATAAGGCGTGCTGTTGCCCGGGTTATTGACATCGACGCCATACCAGCGGCGCCACTGCGTCGTGCTGTTATGCTCATACCAGCCGCCCAGCTCGATCTTGTGCGCGCCAAGATCGATGTTGAGCGCCGAAATGATACCGCCGCGATCGATCTGATATTCGGTCGTGCGGGTGATGAGGCCCGATCCACCGGTGGCTGCAACCAGCGCCGCGCCCGCTGCTGTCGCCTGCGCGGTGGTCAATCCCGTGCAAGCCGTTGGACGAACGCCATTGCCGTTAGCGCCAAACCGGCAGTTGGCGGGAAGCGTCGCATAGTTCGGATCGAGATAGGGTTGCGCCGTCGTGATCGACTGGCCAAGCGGCCCGGCGACGACACCAACGCCATCATTATGGTGATAATAGCCCGTGTTCGACCAGGTGATATTGTCGGAGATATTGGCGTCATAACGCAAATAGCCGAGATAATCGGTGCGCTGTGCGTCGGAATAATAGTTGCGATAATTGCTGCCCTCGGCGGCTGGCGAATTGCCTGCAGCGTTCAGGTAAGAGCTGCGGTAGCCGTTGAAATCGGGGTAGAAGAATGGCTTGGTATAAGGCGTGTAGAGCTGAACAGCCGTCGCGGGCGTGCCGCCGACCGATGGCTTGAAGAACACGGTCGCGTCTTCGTTCGGCTGCTTCATGTCATTATAGTCGAGGAACAGCGTGAATTTGCCGATGTCGCTATCATGCACGAATTTGGCGTTGGCCTGCCAGCCGCTCTGAATGCCGTCGAAATCCCAGGCACGGGCACGCTGGCGCACGCCGGAAATATAGGCCGAGTTGCCGCCGCCGAATGAGCCGGTGTCGATGCGCACGAAAGTGCGCGACGTGTCATAGCTGCCCACGGTCTGCGCGGCCTGAACGCCGAATTCGGTGAGCGGGTTGGACGAGAAGGTCTCAATCGTGCCGCCAAGATTGCTGTTGGAGGCCGTCGCAAGATCGCCAGCGCCCGTCGCCACGACAACGCGGCCGACATTCTCGGAAATCACGGCGCGCTGCGGTGAGAGGCCGTTATAATTGCCATAGCTCTGGTCGCCGAGCGGAATGCCGTCCATCGTATAGCCAAGCTGGTTGCCAGCAAAGCCGTGGATGAAGATCTGCGCATTCTGCTCATTATTGCCCCACGGATCGGCCGTGATGTAGAGCACGCCAGGCAGCGTCTGAACCGCTTTAAGCGGCGAGACGCCCGGAAGAATCTTCTGAATTTCAGCCTGCGGGATCGCGGTCGCGGAGCGCGTCGACTTGGCGGTCACCACAATCGCGCTGGCGTCATCGGCAGCGCTGTCAGCCGCATCGCTGGCAATTTGGGCAGCAGCGGCGTTGCAATAAAAGAGCGCGCCGGCGAGCGCAAAAAGGCTGGATGTAAATCTCATCATGTAGACCCCTTGGTATGTTCTTGCTGCAATGCAGCGGGGGCCAATTGCTCTTCATCGATGCACTATTCGTGACGGGCACGTTACAATGCGATGACAGTGCGAAAATTGATGGTGCGCGCTGAATAGGTCGCAAGCAGGAGGCAGCGCAATGAGCGTGGTCGATCAATCAACAATGCGTGAAGAGCGGCGCGCGCACGAAAACGGGCAGCTCTCGCCGCCCGCATGATCATCGCCAATGTCTGAAATTCCTTGGTCGGGACGAGAGGATTCGAACCTCCGACCCCCACACCCCCAGTGTGATGCGCTACCAGGCTGCGCTACGTCCCGACCGGAGGTGCGCTCCTAAGCGCATCGTGGCGAAGTTGCAAGGGGCTGCGGGCGAAGTTGCGCGGTTATGCGCATCGTCTCTCAACACCGCCTGTTTCGTCATGCAGGTTGCCTGCGCTCGGGCGATATGCTAGCCGCGCGGCCTTGAAACTAGGGATTGTTCCGCATCTTGCGGGCCGGTCGCTTTCCCTCCTCCGCTTCTCCGCGCTGTTCCAAGGATAGCCATGTTTTCCAACTTCGCACTCGCCGCCGCCGCACCGGGTTCTTCCGGCATGGCCACTGTCATGAGCTTATCTTCGCTGTCTTCTACTTCCTGCTGATCCGTCCGCAGCAGCAGCAGATGAAGAAGCATCGCGCCAAGGTGGCTGCGGTGAAGAAGGGTGATCAGGTCGTTACCGGCGGTGGTCTGGTTGGCCGCGTTGTCCGCGTGGATGATGCCTATGTCGATGTCGAGCTGGGGCAGGGCATTAAGGTCAAGGCCGTCAAGGCAACGCTGAGCGATGTCGTCGATCCGATGACCGCCAAGCCCGCGAACGACTGAGCGCTTTCATGCTCGACTTTCCCCGCTGGAAGATCTGGTTCGTCACGATCACGCTC
>CBIHKY010000114.1:0-9243 GCA_966205705.1 uncultured Alphaproteobacteria bacterium | reverse complement strand
GCTGGGGTGCTGAGCTGCTGAGGTACTGGGGCGTATAAAGGAAGAGCGTGTTGGATCTCGATATCACATCCATTGACGGCGCCTGCCACTGCGGCACGGTGCGCTTTCATGTCAGCCTCAAGGATGGGCTGCGATCTGCGCGGCGTTGCACCTGCTCTTATTGCCGGATGCGCGGCGCCGTCGCTGTCGCGGCGCACCTCGACGACTTGCAACTCTTGTCGGGCGAACAGTCGCTGAGTTGCTACCAATTCAACACCGGCACAGCGAAGCATTATTTCTGCGCGACATGCGGCATTTACACGCACCATCAGCGCCGTTCCAACCCACAGGAATATGGCGTGAACGTCGCTTGCCTCGATGGGATCAGCCCATTCGATTTTGCCGAAGTGATCGTGAATGATGGCATTGCCCATCCATCCGATACCGGACGTTCGACAATTGCAGGCGTGCTGAGATTCGATCCGACCGAATGAGCGATCGCACAGCTCAGCTCTCGCCTGCGCCCTTGCCCAGTTTGAGCGCCTTGAGCGCTGCAAATGGCCCGGCATCCTCCTCGGAGAGCACGCCAAGCTCACGCAGAATCTTGTCCGCATCGGGCAGGCGGGGATAGGGATCGAGATTCACCGCCATCGTCTGCGCCACGGTTTCGCCAAGGTCGATGCGATCTTCCTCAAGCGGCAGGACGTCGCAATCCTCATCGTTCAGCTCGACGCCTTCTTCATCGGTGTCACCCGACTCATAACCGCGCACGAACCGCACTTCGAACGGCGTTTCGAGATGGGCAGGCACATCCTCATCCGTTGCGACGCAGGCCTGCACCAGGTCTGCGCTGAGCATGCCGGTCACGCGGCAACCCGAGGCATCCGGCACGCCATGCGCGCGTGCTTCCAGCCGGGAGAGGGCGCGCAGGCCAAAGCGGCGGGCGAGCGCTGTGCATTCCTCCGGCGTGGCGGCGATGCTGCGCTCGCGCGTGCCATCGCCCCATTCGTGCAGGCCGATGATGCGGGAGAATTCAGGGGCCGCGCTGGTCATGGCTCAGCCCCGCAATTGCCCGGCCAGCAACGCATCGTGCGGCAGGCCATCAATATGTGCGGCGATAGCGCGAGTCTGTGCCTCGGTGTAAGCAAGCTCATCGGCGGCGGGCGCTTCCCCACGATAGAGATTGCGCACCAGCGCATCCGCCAGTGAGGCCTCACCCGACAGTCCCGCGCGATAGGCCGCGAGTCGCCCGCCCAGCGCGCCGATCATGCGGCCAATCTGCTTGCCCACGACAATGTCGCCAAAGCCGATCTGGCGGACCTGCCCGTCCATATCATCGATGAAAAGCTCAGTGAGCCATGCCGATTCTGCGACGGCGCCAAGGGCTTCCATCCGCATCATGACCAGCGACAGCATCGCCGCGATCATATCGAACCGGCCATCAAGCGTATCGGGGACGCCGCCCTCCAGATACCAATGTGGGGCGCGCGCTTCCGCGATCACTGCAGCATAAAGCGGCTTCAGCGCGGCATTGTCATCCGCGCGGGCACCCTTGCGGCTGAAAAGGGACGATAAAACACTCATGCTCGGTTCAGCTTTATAGCGGCACAGGAAATGGCTGGTTGCGACGCCCAATGACCTCGCCAAGCACTTGCATATTGATTGCGGCGGCTGGCAATGCAATGGGCGTGTGACGTGACACGACAGATTTTTGAACGGGCTTTTGCAGGAGATGACGATGCAGCGTGGCTTGAGGCGGCCTTTTCTGGTCGTAGGCGCGGCGGCAGTGCTTCTGCTCGCTGGCGGCTGCACGCGCATTCGCGCGCATCAGGGCTTTCTGGTCGATGATTTGATCGTCAGCTCGGTGCTGCCCGGTGTGGATAACAAGGCGTCGGTCGAGGGATCGCTTGGGCGGCCCACCTTCGTCTCGCAATTCGGCCCCGAGCGTTGGTATTATATTTCACGCGACACGCGCTCGCTCGCCTTCTCATCCCCACGCCCGACCAGCCAACTGCTCGTGACCGTGCAGTTCGATGCTGCGGGCAATGTGGCGACCATCGATCGCAATGCGACGCTGGATCAGGTGGCGCGGCTCTCACCCACCGGGGACAAGACCGAGACGCTGGGCCGCAAGCGCAGCCTGCTTGATGAAGTCTTCGGCAATATCGGCGCGGTTGGCGCTGGTGGCATGGGCGGCGGCCCAAGCGGTGGTCCGGGCGGCACGCAGCCCTGATATAAGTTAGGCCGATTAGCCGATCGATGAGGTTACAAACCATGTTACCCTGAGGGCTGACATGGTTTCACTTGCATTCACCATCGCATTGCCTTCAAATCGTCACAGTGCGGGAGGGTGATCATGCAACATATTGGCGATTTGCAGCCCTTCCGGCGCCCGGATCTCTTTACCGAGCAGGCGCCAGTCGGGCGTTATAGCGCGAAAAGAAGCCGCTGGCGCTTTACCGTGGGCTCTCTTGAAGTCGGTTTCGATCGGGCGAGCGAGCAGCTTCAGGCTGAAACGCCCCAGCCGAGTCGCAACGCGCAGAGCGAGAGCTTTGGCCGTCGCCTGATGCTCATTGTTGGCGTGATCTGCACGACGGCGTTGACGATCGCGCTGGCTGGCTGGCTCTGGTCGAGCAATGGTCCGCTGGCGAGTGGCGAAACCGTGTCGGCGGCGATCGTGGATATGAGCCAGATCAAGCCATCGAGCGCCGCGATCAGGTCCGCCCCGCAGACCGTGCTTCCAACTGAGCGACCTGCTGCTTTCCTGAGCGCCGTGATCGAAGAGCAAAAGCCCGCACCACTTGCGGCGCCAGCACCGCGCGCCAAAGCGCAGATCGCGCAAGGCGTGACCATCGCGCCCAAACCCGCCGTTGAGGATAGCGCGGCAATCGCCTCGCCTGATGATGCGATTGTGAACTCAGGCAATTATCTGCTGATCCCCAGCGTCGATCATGCCTTAGGCCTGGCGCTGAGAAGTGGCGAGCCGCAGAACTGGCAGGCCGGGACGTATAGCGGCCTTATCGTGGTGGGCGATGCGGTGGAGAAGAGTGGCAAGACCTGCCGCGATGGCACTGTGCTGCTGCGCGATGGATCAGAGCAAGGCCGCACGCAGACGTTCGAGCGCTGCCTTTAACAAGCCGACTCCAAAAACAGGCCGACCCCAAAAGTTATCACCTTGCCTCCGTCATCCCGGGCTTGACCCGGGATCCCGCTTTTTTTGATGAGCGTTGCGAAGGCAGCGGGACCCCGGATCAAGTCCGGGGTGACGAAGATGTGATGCGCTCGCTTTAGTGGATCAGCAAGCGATCGCCCCAATCAGCTCGCGATGCCACCCGCTGCGAGAACCGCCAGCGTCACAAGTTCGGAAGCCGTCGACGCCATCGTCGCAACCTGCACTTGCTGGCCCATGCCGAGCAGCACCGGACCGATAACCGAATCGCCGCCCAGTTCGCGCAACAGCTTGGCCGAGAGGTTGGCCGATTGCAGGCCCGGCATGATCAGCACATTGGCGGGACCGGAGAGACGGCTGAACGGATAGTTCGCCATCACGCGCGGGTTGAGCGCAACGTCCGGCGCCATCTCGCCTTCATACTCGAAATCGACTTCGCGCTGATCGAGCAAGGCGACGGCCTCGCGCAGCGTATCGAGCCAGTTGCCGTGCGGATTGCCGAACGTCGAATAAGAGAGGAAAGCGACACGCGGCTCATGGCCCATGCGGCGGGCGAGCGCGGCGGCGCCATCGGCAATATCTGCCAGCTCCTGCGCATTGGGGCGCTCATTCACCGTGGTATCCGCCATGAACACGGTATGGCTGCGGCCAACGAGAATATGCATGCCAAAGCAGGTGCGGCCCGGCGCGGGATCGATCACGCGGCGCAGCTCGCGCATCGTCTGCGCATAGGTGCGCGTCACGCCCGTGATCATCGCATCGGCCTCGCCCATCTGGAGCAGCAGCGCGCCAAAGATGTTGCGATCGCGGTTGACCATCCGCTCGCAATCACGGCGCAGATACCCGCGCCGCTGCAGGCGCTCATAAAGCATGTCCACCATCTGCGGGACGAGCGGGGAATTCACGCTGTTATAAAGCTCGAAGCTTTCCGGATCGCGCACGCCCATGTCACGCAAGCGATCATAGACGTCCTGACGGCCGACCAGAACGGGAATGCCGTAACCACCATCACGGAACTGGATCGCGGCGCGCAGCACCACTTCCTCTTCCGCTTCAGCAAACACCACGCGCTTGGGCGATGCCTTGGCGCCCTCATAGGCGAGCGCCAGCACGGACGTGGTCGGGTTGAGCCGGGCGCGCAGCGACTGGCGATAGGCGTCCATATCCTTGATATGATGCTGGGCAACGCCCGACTCCATCGCGGCCTGCGCGACGGCAGCGGGCACGACTTCCATCAGGCGCGGATCGAATGGCGCGGGGATGATATAGTCGGCGCCAAAGCTATGTTTGGTGCCATAGGCGAGTGCCACTTCCTCGGGCACCTGCTCACGCGCCAGCGCAGCGATCGCCTGCGCAGCGGCGATCTTCATCGCCTCGTTAATCGCCGTTGCCCGCACATCGAGCGCGCCGCGGAAGATGAACGGGAAGCCGAGGACGTTATTGACCTGATTGGGATAATCCGACCGACCCGTGGCGATGATCGCATCAGGACGCGCAGCCTTGGCGAGAGGCGGCAGGATTTCAGGATCAGGGTTCGCCATCGCGAAGATGATCGGCTTGGGGCGCATCTCCGTGATCCACTCAGCCTTGAGCGCATCCTTGGCGGAAAGGCCGATGAAGATGTCCGCACCCTTGAGCGCATCATGCAGAGAGCGCGCATCGGTGCGCGCGGCATGGGCCGACTTGAACTGGTCCATGCTCGTCGTGCGGCCCTGATAGATCACGCCTTCACGATCGCACATGATCACATTGTCGTGCGGCACGCCCATTGCCTTGATAAGCTCGGTGCAGGCAATCGCCGCTGCGCCCGCGCCATTCACGACGACCTTGAGATCGCGAATTTCGCGCCCGGTCAGATAGCAGGCATTGATGAGGCCAGCCGCGCAGATGATCGCGGTGCCATGCTGATCGTCATGCATGACCGGGATGTTCATGCGCTCCTTGAGCGCCGCTTCGATCATGAAGCATTCCGGCGCCTTGATATCTTCAAGGTTGATGCCGCCAAAGCTCGGCTCCATCAGCGCAACGGCATTGATGAACGCCTCTGGATCTTCGGTATCGAGCTCGATGTCGATCGCGTCGACATCGGCGAACCGCTTGAAGAGGACGGCCTTGCCTTCCATCACCGGCTTGGAGGCGAGCGCGCCCAGATTGCCCATGCCGAGGATGGCGGTGCCATTGGAGATGACGGCAACCAGATTGCCCTTGGCCGTATAATCATAAGCCTTGGATGGATCATCCGCGATGGCCTGCACCGGCACGGCAACGCCGGGCGAATAAGCGAGCGCGAGATCGCGCTGGGTCGCCATCGGCTTGGACGCGATGATCTCGATTTTGCCCGGCCGCCCGGCGGAGTGAAACAGAAGCGCTTCGCGCTCGGAGAATTCGATGGCGGCTTTATCGGTCATGCAATTTTCCTTCAGATCGCCGCAGCCCTAGCGATATTTGGGCCGGTTTCACAAGGGGTGATGCGGATAAGTTCGCACATAGCTCTCCCTGCTTTTCGGCAGCGGCTGCGCCTGCTAACGCGTCGGCCGTGACCAATCCGCCCACCAGCACAGCCCGCGCCAGCGCAAAAACCAGCAATGGCCCAACGCCAATGATGGCGCAGTATCTTGCACTTAAGGGTGATGCGGGGGGCGATCTGCTCTTCTACCGGATGGGCGATTTTTTCGAGCTGTTCTTCGATGATGCGAAGATTGCCGCCGCCGTTCTGGATATCGCCTTGACGACACGCGGCGAGCATCAGGGCGAGCCGATCCCCATGTGCGGCGTGCCAGTCCACAGCGCCGATGGCTATCTGGCGCGACTCATCAGGGCGGGCCACCGCGTTGCCATTGCCGAGCAGACCGAGACGCCGGAGCAGGCCAAGGCGCGCGGCTCCAAGTCGCTGGTCAACCGCGCCATCGTGCGCTTCGTCACCGCGGGCACGCTCACCGAGGATGCGCTACTGGATAGTCGGCGGGCCAATCTGCTGGCAGCAATCGGTGAGGCGGCGGGGCAATATGCCATTGCGGCGGCGGATATCTCGACCGGGCGGCTGGAAGTCGTCTCCATTGAGGGTGGCGGTATCGAGGCGGAGCTGGCGCGCATCGGCGCGAGTGAAGTCATCGCGCGGCCAGGCCTTGCCGATCAGGTGCCACAAACCCATCCGTTCGAGAGCCGCAGCTTCGATAGCGGCAGGGCGGAAGCGGATATCTGCCGCCATTTCGGCGTAAAAACGGTGGAGAGCTTCGGCTCCTTTTCCCGCGCCGAACTCTCTGCCATCGGCGGTCTGCTCGGCTATCTGGAGCATGTGGGGCAAGGGCGCATGCCCTTCCTCACGGCGCCTGTGCGGGCGGGGGCGAGCGATCATCTCGCTATCGATCCGGCGACGCGCGAGAGTTTGGAGATCGTCCAGACGGCCAGCGGACAGCGTGCAGGCAGCCTGCTCGCCACGATCGACCGCACCGTGACGGGCGCGGGTGCGCGGCTGCTCGCGGCGGATGTGTCGGCGCCGCTGATGGATCAGGGGCGCATCGAGGCGCGGCTCGATCTGGTGCAATGGCTGCATGATGATGGACCATTGCGTGAGGATATGCGCGCCAAGCTCCGTGCATTGCCGGACATTGGCCGGGCACTTGGTCGCGTGGCAATCGGGCGAGGAAGTCCGCGTGACCTTGGTCAGCTGCGTGACGGTCTGGATGCGGGGCGCAATCTGCGCGAGCGATTGGGCGCCCTGCCCGACCGCCCGGCACTGCTCGATGCGCTGCTCCCAGCGCTCGACGGACATGGCGCGCTGGTCGACAAGCTGTTCCGCGCGCTGGTTCCCGCCCCGCCCACTGAAACGGCGCATGGTGGCTACATCGCCGATGGCTATGATGCCGCGCTTGATGATCTGCGCGTGCTGGCTGGCGATGGCCGCCGCGCAATTGCAGCGCTTGAGGCGCGCTATCGCGAGCAAACCGGCATTGCCGCGCTTAAGATTCGCCACAATGGCGTGCTTGGCTATCATGTCGAGGTGGCTGCCCGCCATGCCGACGCGCTGATGGCTCCCGATAGCGGCTTCACCCATCGTCAGACGCTGGCAGGCGTTGTGCGGTTTAACTCGGTGGATTTGCACGAGCAGGCGGGGCGCGTCGCGCAGGCGGGCGCTCATGCGCTGACCGCCGAGGCGGCGCATTTCGAGGAATTGGTGGCCGATGTCGTGGCGCAGCGCATGGCGATTGCAGAAGCCGCGCAGGCGCTCGCGCGGATCGACGTTGCCTGCGCCCTGGCAGAACGCGCCGTCGAAGGCGGCTGGGCGCGGCCACTCTTCGCGGACGAGCCTTGCCTTGAGATTGAAGGCGGGCGGCATCCGGTTGTGGAAGCAGCGCTCGCCAAAAGTGGCGCGGCGTTCGTCGCCAATGATTGCACACTGACGCCAGACAGCCGCTTGTGGCTCGTGACCGGGCCGAACATGGGCGGTAAATCGACCTTTCTGCGGCAGAATGCGCTGATCGTGATCCTCGCGCAGGCCGGCGGCTTCGTGCCAGCGCGCGCGGCGAAACTGGGCCTTGTGGACCGCCTGTTCAGCCGGGTCGGCGCATCGGATAATCTGGCGCGGGGCCGCTCCACCTTCATGGTCGAGATGATCGAAACCGCCGCGATTCTTGCGCAGGCCACCAAACGCAGCTTCGTGATCCTCGATGAAGTCGGGCGCGGCACATCGACCTATGATGGCCTTGCGATCGCCTGGGCCGTGGTCGAGGCGATCCATGATGTGAATGCCTGCCGCTGCCTGTTCGCCACCCATTATCATGAGCTGACGCGCCTCGCCGAGCGGCTCGATGCGCTGACGCTGCATCATGTGCGGGCGCGCGAATGGCAGGGCGAGCTGGTGCTGCTGCACGAGCTGTCCCAAGGCCCCGCCGACCGCAGCTATGGCCTTGCCGTGGCGCGGCTCGCCGGATTGCCAGCGCCAGTGCTCACCCGCGCTAAGTCCGTGCTCGGCAAGCTGGAGGCAGGCCGCACCAAGACCGGCGGCATCGCAGCCGGGCTGGATGACCTCCCGCTCTTCGCCGCGACGCTGCAAAAGCAAGCTGAGCCAGCCGTCGATCCGTTGCGCGAGAAGCTGGGCGAGATTGATGCCGACAGCCTCACGCCACGTGAAGCGCTCGACCTGATTTATGCGCTCAAGCAATTGTCACGCGCCGCGCCTATATTGGCTGGCGATGAATAAGATTCCTGATTCGCTGCACGGTCGGCGTGCGATTGTCGATCGCCGCCAGATCGCCGATGCCATGAATGCACAGCTTGCGCAGGTGAGCGACGCTGGCGCGCGCCGCAAGCTGATCGTGGCGACATTGCAGCAAGTGCTGGCGGATGGGCGCCAGGAAGTCTCCCGCCGCCTCGCCCGCAATCCCACGCGTGGGCGCGACGCTGTCACGGCGCAGGCCTTCCTGATGGATCAGATCATCCGCCTGCTGTTCGACGCAACGGTGACGCACCTTTACCCAATCAGCAATCCAACGGCGTCCGAACGGCTCTCCCTGCTGGCCGTTGGCGGCTATGGGCGCGGCGAAATGGCGCCCTATAGCGACGTCGATATCGGCTTTATCACGCCCTACAAGCCCACGGACTGGACCGAGCAGGTCATCGAATCCATGCTCTATGCCATGTGGGATCTGGGCCTCAAGCTTGGCCATTCCAGCCGCTCGATCGACGAGACGGTGCGCATGGCGAAGTCCGATCTCACGATCCGCACGGCGCTGCTCGAAGCGCGCTTCGTATGGGGTGATCGCGGCATTTATGATGAGTGCATGAAGCGCTTCGATGCCGATGTGATGCAGGGCACCGCGCGCGCTTTTGTGGCCGAAAAGCTGGCCGAGCGGGACGCGCGCCACAAGCAGATGGGCGACAGCCGCTATGTGGTCGAGCCCAATGTGAAGGAAGGCAAAGGCGGCCTGCGCGATCTGCACACGCTCTTCTGGATCGGCAAATATGTGAATCGGGTGCGCACGGTGGCCGAGTTGGTGAATGTGGGCCTGCTCACCCGCGCCGAGCTTTCGCAATTCCAGCGCGCCGAGAATTTCCTGTGGGCCGTGCGCTGCCATATGCACGAGGTTTCCAATCGC
>CBIHKY010000113.1:0-9319 GCA_966205705.1 uncultured Alphaproteobacteria bacterium | reverse complement strand
GTCCTTGGTGATGCGGAACAGCGAGACGGTGCCGGTCAGGCGCTTGCCCCACAGCGCATATTTGATGCCGCCTTCCAGCGCCTCACCGCGCTCGGGCGCATAAGCCTGCGAATTGACATCGACGCCCTGGTTGAAGCGGAAGGAGCGACCCCAGCTGACATAGGCAGACAGCATGTCGCTCGGCGCGAAGGTGAAGGCGGCGCGCGGAGAGGTCTCGGAAGGGCTTTGCCGGTCTACCGCACCGGTTCGAAAGTTATGGACGCGCTGGTCGATCCAGTCGTGCCGCACTCCCAGCAGCAGGCTGAACATATCATCGAGCGTCACCAGATCCTGTGCATAAAGGCTCTTGCCGCGCTGCTCCTCAAGCAGGTTCTGATTGAGCGTCGCCACCGGCTTTGGCTGGCCATAGACGGGATTGAAAATGTCGATGGCATAAGGGTTCGCAGCGGTCGGGCTGAAGCGGAAGAAGAGGCGCGCCTGATCGTAGCGATAGGCGTCCGCGCCAACGCGGACCTGGTGCGTGAGGCCCAGTGCCGTGCCGTTGGCGCTCAACTCCACGCGGCCAGAGAGGTCCTGCCAATCATAATCATGGACGCGCAACTGGCGCCGCAACTGTGTGCCGACCAGCGCGCTGTTGTGAGTTGACCGGCCACGCAAAGCGCCATCGCGATATTGGACCCCCGCCTCCAGCGCGACGCCCTCCGCCAGATCGATCGTCACCGTGCCCTGCTGCTGGCTGGTGCGCTGGAGCATCTGGCCATCGTTAGGCTCACCAAGGAACCGGCTGCGCGGCAACGCCTTGCCATCGCCATTCACCGCGACCAGTCCGCGATCATGGGTGAAATGCACCAGATTATATTCCATCTGGTAGAGTAAACGGACGCTGTCCGATGGATGCCAGCCGATCGAGGGCGCCACCAACAGCCGATCCGAGCTGTTAAAGTCGCGGAAGCTGTCGCCCTGCGTATAGACGCCGATCATCCGCACGCCGAGCGTGTCGGACACCGGCCCGCCGAAATCGGCCATGCCGCGCCATGTATCGAAAGTGCCATAGGAAAGCTCGGCTGATGCATGAACATGATCCAGCGGTGCCTTGGTAACGATGTTGATCGATCCGCCCGGCTCACCCTTGCCGGAAAGCGCCGATGCCGGGCCTTTCAGCACCTGGAAACTCGCGACAGTCGCAACATCACGCCGCGCATTGAAGCCGCGATTGGAGGTGAAGCGATTCACCAGCAGATCCGGTCCCTGATTGATATCACCTGTGAAGCCCCGGATCGCGTAGGCATCCCACGCACCGCCAAAGCTGTTCTGCCGCGCCATACCGCCTGCCAGATCGAACAATTGCGACAGGTCGGTAAAGCCCGCCTGCTCAATAAGCTTATTATCGAGCAACCGGACATTTTGCGGCAGAAGCAGTGGGTCAACGTCCAGACCATTGATACTGGCATTAGCCTGACGCGAGCCGGTGATGACAATGGAGCCCTGATCATCTTCCGCAGCTTCGGCCATGGCTTGTGCAGGCGCTAACAGTGCGAGCGACGCATAAAGCGCGCGTGAAATGCCGGTGTAATACCGCATGAATAGTCCCCCAGATTGAAATCTTTGCCCCAATGAGATGTTGTAACATTGGCGCTGCTGGCCCTTTAATGTGCCGAGGACGCTCGTCAAGACGAAATGTTATAATATCTCATTGACAAGCAAGAGCGTGGCGGGAATGCTTAGGCCATTAGCCAAGGAGCCCGATTCATGTCCCTGACCGCCAACGGCCAGCGCATTGCCTTATCCGACGTTCATCTCTCTTACGGCACACAGGCGGTGCTACGCGGGCTTACACTTCACGTCGCGGCAGGTGAGATTTATGCCCTGCTTGGAGGCAACGGCGCGGGCAAATCGACAACTCTCTCGGCGCTGCTCGGCTTTGCCCGCCCTGATAGCGGCACGGTGCAGATCGGTGGCTTTGACCCGGTGGCACAGGCCGACAAAGCGCGTGATCAGATCGCTTATGTGCCTGAGAATGTTGCGCTTTATGAGCATCTCAGCGCACGCGAGAACGCCGCATATCTGCTCGCGCTGTCAGGCAGGCAACCCGATGCCGACGCCATTGACGCCGCCTTTGGGTCGACTGGGCTTCAGGCAGAGGCATGGGACAAAAGACTGGGCGGCTTCTCCAAAGGCATGCGCCAGAAGGTCGCGATTGCGATTGCGCTGCTGCGCGAAGTGCCAGTGCTACTGCTCGACGAGCCCTCATCGGGCCTCGACCCCCGTGCGACCGCCGACTTCAACGCGCTCGTGCATGGCGTCGCGCGCAAGGGCGCTGCCGTGCTGATGGTCACGCATGATTTGCTCAGCGCTGCGGACATTGCCGATCGCATCGGCTTTCTCGAAGCAGGCCGCATCGTGGATGAAGTCGGCGCGCAAGGCGAAGAGCGGTTCGATGTGCGCGAATTGCATCGCAAATTCGCGCGTGAGGCGGCTGCCGCATGAGCCCGGTCCTTCTCGTCGCCAAGGATGAACTGCGCCTGATGCGGCGCAACCGTGTCGCAGTCGTCGCCTTTTGCTTGCTGGTGTTGCTGGCGCTCGTCGCCGCCTTTGTGAGCTGGTCGCACCAGCGTGGCATTGCCGAGCAACGGACCCGGTTCCAGGCCCATGCAACCGAGGCTTTCGATGCGCAGCCAGATCGGCATCCGCACCGCGTCGTCCATTATGGACATTTCATTTTTCGTCCGCTGGGGCCGCTGGCTGCCTTCGATCCGGGCGTCGATGCCTTCACCGGCAGCAGCATGTTCCTTGAAGGGCATCGGCAGAACACGGCGAATTTCGGCGACGTGCGGCAGTCCTCGCTGCTGGTCCGCTTCGGCCAGTTGACGCCAGCCTTCGTGCTGCAGGTCATCGCGCCGCTACTGCTCATCTTCCTTGGCTATGGCGTCGTCGCGCGGGAACGGCAGCAAGGCACATTGCGGCAATTGCTGGTGCAGGGCGTGTCAGCACCGCAATTGGTCGGCGGAAAGCTCTTGGCTCTGGGCGTTGTCGCCATCCTGATCGGCCTGCCCGGCATGCTCGGCTTTCTCCTCATCGCCGGGCAACCGGGCTCGCTGGCAGGGCCAATGCTGCTGATCGCGGGCGGCTATGCAGCCTATCTTGCGCTCTGGTCGGTGCTCGTCGTCCTCGCCTCGGCCCTGGCGCCGCGTAGCCGGGATGCTTTGCTGGCGCTTATCGCTCTGTGGGCGGTGGTGGTCATCCTGCTGCCCCGCGTCGCACCCGATATCGCCGCACAGACTCATCCTCTGGCCACCCGGTTGGAAACCGACATCGCGATCAAGCGGGATTTGCGCCAATTGGGCGACAGCCATAATCCTGATGACCCCTTCTTCACCGCCTTCAAACAGAAGGTACTGCGCGACTATGGCGTCACACGCGTGGAAGATCTGCCGGTCAATTATAAGGGCTTGCTTGGCATGGAGGGCGAGAAGCTGACCTCCGGCCTGTTCGACCAATATGCCAATAAGAGCTTCGCTACGCAGGCCGCACAAAGCGATTTGATGGATAGCTTTGGCATAGCCAGCCCGACGCTCGCCCTGCGCCGCCTCTCAATGGCCGCAGCGGGCACTGATCTAAACGGCCACCGCCGCTTTCTGGAGCAGGCCGAAGCCTATCGCTACGATCTGGTCCAGCGCCTCAACAAGCTGCAGGCCGATGCCGTCACTTATGCCGATGACACGGCGCAGGATGCAGGGGCCGACCAGCGCAAGCGCATCGCTGCCGACAATTGGCAGGCCATGCCAGCCTTCACCTTCAAGCCAGCGTCCGCAGGCGATCTCACCAAAGCCGCCATGCCGGGTCTCATCATGCTGCTGATCTGGCTGCTGATTGCGGCCCTTGCGCTGATCCCGACCGCCCGCCGTCTCCAAAGGGTACAAAAATGAGTCTGATCCGTCACGAACTGCGCCTGCTGCTGCGCGCACGCATGGCGCTCGCCGCCTTGTTGCTCGTTGCTATCCTCTCCGCCGCTAGCGTGGTCGCGGGCATGGCGGAGGTCGCGCACCAGCGCGCCGTCATCGCCCGCATCGCACCGCAACAGGCCGAGGATATCGCTGCCATCGCGCAGTGGGTGGATAAGGAGAAGGACCCCGGCAGCGCGGCCTATTACAGCTTCCACCCAACATGGGATTCGCCCTCACCACTCGCTTTCGCGGCCCTGGGACTGCGCGATGTCTCGCCCTATATTCTGCGCGTGCGCGCGTTGGGGCTAGAAGCACAGCTTTATGATGGGGAAGCCTTTAATCCCGAGCTGGCGCTGCCCGGTCGGTTCGATTTCGCGTTCGTGCTGGTCTATCTCGCGCCGCTGTTCGTAATCGCCCTGTTCCACGATCTCGTTTCCGGCGAGCGGGAAGCCGGGCGCCTGCGCATGTTGAATGCCCTGCCCGGCCAAAGCAAACGCTTGTGGCTGCGCCGCGCGGCGTTACGGTTCGGGCTGCTTTATGTCGCCATTGCCCTGCCGCTGCTCATCGGCTCGATCCTCTCATCGGTCGGCCTCGGCGCTATCCTCATCCTGCTCGCGCTGACGGCGGCCTATCTGGCCTTCTGGATTGTCATCACCATGCTGATCAGCCGCGTGGGGTGGAGTTCAGTTGCAAATGCCGCCACGCTTGCAGGCCTGTGGCTCGTCATCACGCTGGTGCTCCCGACCATTGCACATGTCGCAATCAATCAGGCAATCCCAGTCGGTCAGGGCGTCGAGCTCACCCTTGCCCAGCGTGAGGCCGTCAATCGCGCCTGGGACATCCCGCGCGAAGACACAATGCGCCGCTTCTACGCCAGCCATCCCGAATGGGCGGACAGCCCTCCCCTGCCGCCGACCTTCCATTATAAATGGTATCTCGCCTTCCATCAGAATGGCGATGAAAGCGTGGCCAATCAGGTTGCCGCCTATCGTAGCGGTCTGGAAGCGCGCGACCGCGCTGCCCGAACGATTGGATGGGCGCTGCCATCAGTCGGCGTGCAGGCCGTGCTGGCCCGCCTCGCCAATACCGATGTGAAGGCGCAACTCGCTTATCAGGACCGCATCAGAGCTTATCATGCAGCCCTACGCCGCTTTTATTATGGCTATCTCTTCACCGACAAGCCGTTTGGGAAAGCGGACTTCGCCCGCGCGCCGCGCTTTGCGGAACATTGAATAGCCCTCAACTCCCTATGTCACTCATTGTGCCTGGCGGTCTTTGAGAGGGTCGCGACGACAATGACATTGAGCGGCGGCGGCTTTAAATCAGATTTAAGCCCACTGATTTTCAAACGAGTGTATGCCCAGCCAGTCACCACTGGCGCGCGGCCGGTTCTGTCCCCCGAAATAACCGGTGCGGGATTTCAGCTCCGGCAACACCGGAACGGCGTGAATTAGTCGGCGGCCACCTGCCAGCGATCATTCGAAAAGCTCTGTCTCAACTCCCTGATACCTGCCGTCGGTTCATCTCAGCCCATCCTCCGCTGTCAGGTACTGATCGGGCGACGAAGATGGCAGTGCACTTGGATCGCTGACAGTCCGCTTGTGAGGCGGTAAGCCAGCGCTATGGACCCCTTGGAGCCAATGACCATGAACGACACCAACGCTGGGACGTCGCTCTGTGACACCGAGACTTTGTACTTCTCTCAGGCAAACCCGCGGTCTTATGTCGCAGCGCGCCCGGCAGAGTAGTCGTCAGATCGGCTGGGGTTCCTCCACCGGTTGGGAACTGGCGCTTCGATCCTCGAGCTTGGCTGTGGAAGCGGCCTTGACGCTGCTGAGATGGAACGGCTTGGCTTTAGCGTCGTGCCGACAGATGGAAGCCCGTCGATGGCCGCTATTGCGAGCGAGCGCCTGGGGCGGAAGGTCGAGGTGCTTCGCTTTGAATACCTCAATGCCATTGAGAGGTATGATGCCGTCGTCGCCTGCGCATCTCTCCTGCACGTTCCTCTCGCTGGGCTTCCAGAAGTACTTCGGCGGATCTGGTCGAGCTTGAAGCCAGGAGGGTGGCATTTCGCGAGTTTTAAAACGGACGGTCAGGCTACTCGCGACAGTCACGGACGCTACTACAATTACTTAGATAGAGCGGCGGCAGCTGCCGCCTATGCAGAGGCGGGCATCTGGCAGACAATTCTATTCGAGAACTATGATGGCGTGGGCCACTTCAGCGCGCCCGCCCGATGGCTGACTGTCACGGCTCAGAAAAGCGAATAATGCGCCGTGGGTTAATGCCGATAGATCGCCTTCACGAGCCGGGAACGCAACAAACCGGACATTGGCTAGCCGCATCGCTTTGCCTGAAAGCTGCAGTTGCTTCAGTCGGCCACTAAGCCTGCTCGCGGACGCGGCAGTCGGTGCCTCCCGCCATAGCAGCCAAACCTTCGTAGTATGTGGAATCGAGTGCCTATTCACTAGCGTTCCGCTACGCCGATCAAAGCGGTGGACGGGATTGGAAGGATATGCCGATCGCCAGCCATTCGCCGCACCTCGGCGATGACTGCCAGCTTGTTCGCATCGCTCAGGCTGATCCAATCGGGCGACATGCCAAACAGGCTGTCTGGCTTAGCGAGCGCGGCAACGTCGAGTTCGTAGTCGAAAGTGATGCTTTCGATTTTTGGGTTGCTGAAACCTGCAGCAGCCAGCTCGCGGGCAAAATTATCGCGATCGCTCAGCGCCAGCACGGCTTCGGGCATCGTCATACCCTTGCTGTTCGGGAATAGTTTGCGGCGGATATCGCCGAGCAGCAGGAATGTCGCTGCGCCGCGCTCCTGCCAGGTCGCCACGACGCCGCGTCCCCCGGGCCGCGTCACGCGAGCCATTTCGGTGAGACCCTTTCGCCAGTCCGGGAACATGATCAAACCAAATATTGAGAACACAGCGTCGAAACTGCCGTCGGCCAGGTCCAGTGCCTGGCCGTCCATAACTTGCGCCTCAACATTGGGCAGCTGCGCGTTCGCTATGCGGCTGACCATTGCGGGCGAAAAATCGGTCGCCAATACTTGCGCGCCCGTCCGCGCAGCCGCGAATGCAAGTGCGCCGGTCCCTGCCGCAACATCGAGAACACGGCTACCCGGCTTCAGCGGTGCAAGCGCAATCGCCGCTGCGGCGTATCGCGCGGTGAATGGGTGGGCGGTCTTCTCATAATGCTGGGCGGCTTTGTCCCAGTGGTCAGGGTTCTCAAACTCTTGCATGCTCACGCTCCTCGAATCACGTAACTTACTAAGTATCGTGATCGGACGGGCTTGCCAATTGCTACCAGCATGCGAAAGATCGAACGGTGCGTAACGACAGTCGCCTTTCGCGGATGCTCCACGTGCTGCTTCACATGGCGCGGCACAATGCACCAATGACATCCGAGGTCATTGCCAGAATGCTTGGCACCAACCCAGTGGTCGTTCGCCGCACGATGGCAGGCTTGCGCGAAGCGGGCTACGTGCGATCCGAAAAGGGCCATGGCGGCGGTTGGGCAATCGCTGCCGACCTGAATCAGGTATCGCTCCTCGACGTTCATCGCGCGGTTGGTGGCCCGCGCATCTTCGCTATTGGCAGTGAGAATCCTGATCCTAGGTGCGCGGTTGAGCGCGTAGTCAATGAGGCGTTGGAGGACGCGTTACGCGAAGCCGAAGCAAAACTGGTCGCGCGCCTGGGCGCGATCAGCTTGGCCGAACTTGCCCAGAACTTCGACGCGCGATGTTCGGAGCCGCCAAACGCTCTCGATATTGAAAGCAAACGGGCACATCGACCCCACGACCTCAAGCTGCGATGATGTTCGGCGACACACGCCGACTTAGCCGACTTTCCCGCACCACAGCACGTTCGTCAAAAGCTGCCGTCTGTTCGGTTTTGCCTTCACTCCACCACTAAATTCGCAAGCCCGATAAATGGGAATTTGCTGGCGCCCACAATGTTGGTGCTGACCAAAGCGCTCTGCCGCGAGCTGCGCTCGACCGCAGAGCAGGTTCAGCGGTTACGCGACCGCCTGTCCTCCAATAAGAGCAGTGCTTTCGTAGTGATGGTCCAGCTTCGAGAGCTGGCTTGTGAACCCTTCCTTTTGCATGGCTGTCGTGGCTGGATCGTGCATCTGGCTCAGCGTAACGACCATCCGCACCCAACCGTCCGTGGCCGGAAGGAAGTCAACGGCGATCGTGCTGTCGTAGGGGGCAACACCAGGTAGAAAATCGATGACCTGCGTGAGGACGAGGCGCTCGTTCGGCTTGAACTCGCAAAACGAGCCCCGGCAGGGCTGCGATGTAGGCACGCCCATCCCCTCCATCGCCTCGACGGCCTCCGGCGTATTGGCAACCATGTCGTAGTGCAACACCCCGCCAAGACGCGCCTCGATCTTGTGAACGTCCGCGCGGAATTGTTCGGGACCCCACCAGGATTGGAAGCCTTCTTTCGTCGTCCAGAGCTGCCAGAGATCGTCGAGATCCGCCTTGTAGGTCCGCTCGATGACAAGGTTTGATTCGATCTGATCAGTCATTGTGAGTGTTCCTTGTATCCTTGCGATGTTTTTGGCAGACGTCGAGCGCGGCGCCGAAGCGGTCGAGCCGCGCCTCCCAGAGCTCGCGATATTTGGCGAGCCATTCGTCCAGTTCACGGAATCGGTCCGGCCTCAGGGAATAGAGCCGTCGCGAACCCTCAGGTCGCATCGTGACGAAACCAGCTTCATGCAGGATCCGCAGGTGCCGGGAGACGCCTGACTGGTGAATTCCGACCTCCGCGATGAGGTCATTTACTTGCCGTTCGCCGTTGCTGAGTGCGTCGACAACCCGGCGGCGGGTCGGATCGGCCAAGGTCTGAAAGGCATCAATATCCATCGACGTTCATATGCACTCAAATGCATATGTCGTCAATACTCGGCTTCCTGGCCTAATTCGGTTGAGATGGCTGGCGTCCCTTACAACTTCTCACGCCTCTGCTGAGGTATGCTTGGACAAAGAACGCCTGGTTTCAGGATTGTGGCAGAGCGTCGTGAAGGGCAAAGCGGTAGCGTCACGACTGACCGTCAGACATTAGTAAGCGGCGGGTTCTGTTGGGAGCGGACATTCAAATCTCAAGCGCGGAATAGCTCATATTGCTCGGAAGCAGCCGCAACGCAGGCCGCCAGCACTGCGACCGGATCCGTCAACTTGTAGGACGTATAGCTCCTGACGTGAGCATCGGGAAAGTAGCCATCGATTCATGTCGCTGGTTATGACGCTAACAGGGATATAGTCGTCGTTCGTGGGCCCCGCGATCAAGGTCGGGTTCCGATGCCTAAGCCGAGAAAAGTCACGGAGAATTGCGATGAGCAACAATGCCGACTGGCCGCCCATT
>CBIHKY010000112.1:0-9396 GCA_966205705.1 uncultured Alphaproteobacteria bacterium | reverse complement strand
CTCAAGGAGCCTGAATCACATCGAGCCGATCACATCAATGGGTCCTGACCCTAGAGAGGCGCAGAAGTTGGACCCGCATAGCTCCCTTTAGCTGCTGATGTCACTTCGATTGGCAACCAGCAGCAACAGAATTGCTCGGCACAAGGCCGTCACGCCACCAATGAGACAACAATGGAGCGGAATGCTGACAGCACATCCGCCCCATCGCGACAATCAATCAAAACTCTAATATTCAGCGCACGTAGGATTGGCGGAAAAGTTCCACCGCATTCTCTTTCGGCGCCTCGCTGATCGGTTGTCCGACATAATCCCTCTGGCCAAATCCACCAAATTTATTGGCTGTGCCGAAATCATCGAAAAGAACCATTAAGTCGCCAATCTGGTCTTTCCAAGAAGTTAGATAAGACGTGTAAAGCTGGCCCATGCGCGGATCTCTTTGAATACGGTCTAACTGAGGAACGTCGTCAGGACTTAAGACATGCTGACCTGCTTCATAAGTAACGTACCGTACTCCATAGCGCGTCGCGACTGCCTTAGTATCTTTTGCTTCTTTGATGCGTATCGGGATAGTGGCGCCAAAATTCCGGAAAAACTGATCAAGACTGGCGGAAGTAGTGATCACGCCCGGAGCCAGATTTTCATGGAAATATGGCGCGGTGGCCAGCGCATCCACTTTGCTCGCTGTCTGCCCAAACCCCAAAACAACCTCCGCGTTCCAGGCGCCAGTCTGAGTGGCCGCAACGCGCACGAGTCGACCCATCTGCCCCGCAAAAACCGATGTCCAAACATCCATGACTTCGCCTGTTTTTTGCGCGTAGCGCCGCAACGTCCCTTCATGAGGATTGGTCGATAATCCTGCGGCAGCGCCCTCAGCAGCGGCTTGAGATGTTACTGGCAAGACATAATTCCAAACCTCGTTAGAGAGCTCGACATACACCTTTCTTGATGGGTTAAGGCGATCACGGACAGTCTCAGCGAACTTCCGAATATATTCGGCATCGGCATTCCAGGGAATCGCAAACCAGGCATCCGAGCCAGTCTCATTCGCCAAATCGATCATATACTCGATGGGTATTCCATCAGAGCCAGCAAACGACCCTTGACCGGGCTTCGAACGCGTGGCCCAAGTGACCGTGTTGTCAAGACTTGACCACTTCATGAATCGGAGCACGCTGTATCGTTTAACATCGGCCAAAAAGGTGGGATTATACAGCGCATTGGGATCTGCGTCCGCCTCACGACAATCGACACCGCGTATAGGATCAGTTGGGCTGACGCTTGTCAGGACGATATGGGCATTATCGATGACGTTGGGAGCATATGTAAATGTAAGCGTTTTGCCCGAAATCCTGAGATTTCTTATAGGCTCGCCGCTCATTTCAAGGGATCCGCTTCCCTGCCATTTACAGACGATATCAACAGAACTGCCCCGATAGGCTGCGGTGGGTCTCCAGAGCAACCGCATCGCTCTCTCACCTTGACGGAGATCGATGACGTCCAAGTTGCTATTCAGCCGGTTTGCTGGCATATCGTTCCAGTTCAGCTTCCAAACATCACCAGCAGCGAGGTTGGAAAAGCTGCGGTTTGGCGCATAATAAGCTGGCCGCGACAGGTTCAGCCCCAGTTTCGTCGCAGGAATTCCCGCAGACCCACTCGAGGCGTCAACCGGCTTGGGTGCAGTCGTCGTCGAACCAGGTGTCGTCACAGTCGTCCAGCTCGGTTTTGATCCTGACAATGTCGCCAATGACAACACCGATACGACATCACGCCACTTCACCAATGCGCTACCCTTTGACGAAATCGATGTGGTCAACCACAGAAATGCAGCCGAAAGGCTCGCCGCCGCCGCCACACTGCTTATCAAAACTGTGGAACTCAGGGCAACTGCGCCCACGGCTCTTTTCCGAAGTGAGAACTTACTGTTCGACACGCGCTTCATATGCATTGGTTCCCGCCAGAGCCTGCTCTTAGGCTCGTTGATCCATCGCCAGACTAGTGATGATCAAAAAAGCAACGATTGCCGACAATGGTTAATTTGAAGCGAACCAATTTACTTCTGAGTCCTGCAAATGATAAGTAGAGGCGCCGCGATAAGCCGCGCTTTCCTTCGCATCACTATAAGGGTCATCGATCAGGGCATTGGCTCATCGCGCCTGCCAACAATCGCTGTGGCGCGAAACTAAAAAGCTATGAACAGGGCCTCCCGCGCGACCGATCAGAGTTTGACGCCGTTCTAAGACCGCGACGTTGATTATCAACTGAGATCCACATCAGCGTTTTGCTGATGAGAAGCCCTAAAGCCCCCGCCCTGCCAATCGATTGAAGCGATCCCGCGCCCGCGCTACACCCGCCGCATGCACAGCAGGCACGCCACACAGCACGCCCGTCACATAAGGCTCGGGCTTGTTATAGACGACCGGCTCACCCAGCGCATCCGTCACGGTCGCGCCTGCCTCCTGTGCGATCAGCCCGGCGGCGGCGATGTCCCACTCTCCACCGCGACGCAGGCCCGCGACCAGATCGGCCTCGTTCGCGGCCACCATCGCCATGCGCAGCGCGATGCCGTTGGGCTTGGGCACCATCTCATAACCCACGTCTATGCCGCTCATATGATCGAGCGGCACCCGCGCGCCCGATAGCGTGGCATGGCTCCCCACTTCCAGCCTCACGCCATTGCGCCAAGCTCCACCGCCGCGCACGGCCCACCAGCGCTCGGCCCGCGCAGGGGCGATCAACACGCCGATCCGCGCCGCGCCAGCATCCACCAGCGCGATGGAGACCGCCCATCCCCGCCGCCCGCGCACGAAATCGCGTGTGCCATCGATCGGATCGACAATCCATGCCAGCCGCCGATCACTGCGGCCCACCGTCTCGACGCTTTCTTCAGAGAGCCAGCCCGCTTCCGGCAACAATGCTCCCAGCCGCTCGCGCAACAGCGCATCCACGGCAAGGTCCGCCTCGCTCACCACCTCGCCCGGGCGCTTCTCCCAATGGCCCACCATCGCCTGATCCGGCGTCCAATAGCGCATGGCGAGGGAACCGGCTGCGTCGGCAATTTCGAGCAGCGGCGCTAAAATGTCATGATCGGAGCGGTCACTCCCCGGCAATGGTCATCCCGTCTATGCGCAGGGTTGGCACGTTGATGGCGTAGCGGAACTCCAGATCATCCGCCGCCACCAGCCGCGCGAACATCTCCTTGAGATTGCCCGCAATGGTAATCTCCGAGACGGCATGGCTGACCGATCCATTCTCGATGAGAAAGCCCGAGACGCCCCGGCTATAATCGCCGGTGATCCCGTTCACGCCCTGCCCTGCCAGCTCGGTCACATAGATGCCGCGCGTCACATCGGCCATCAACTCCCGCGCCGAGGCCGTGCCGCCCTCCAGATGCACATTGGATGCGCCAACGCCCGGCGCACCGCCACCACGGGTGGCATGGCCGGTCGGCTCCAGGCCAAGCTGACGCGCGGAGGCACTGTCCATCATCCAGTCGGTGAGCACGCCTTTTTTGATGAGCCGCTTGGTCGATGTCGGCAGGCCTTCGCCGTCAAAGGGCCGTGAGCGCAAGCCGCGCACGCGAAGCGGATCGTCCACCACGTCCAGCCCCTCGGGCAGCACCAGCTCGCCGCGATACGCGCGCAAAAAGCTCGCCTTCCGCGCAACTGAGGGCCCGGAGATCGCACCCAGCAAATGCCCGATCAGGCTGTTGCCGATGCGCGGATCGAAAATCACCGGCATCGTGCCACTCGCAATCCGCCGAGGCTCAAGGCGGGAGACGGCGCGCGTGCCCGCCCGCTGGCCGACCGAATCCGCCGCTTCAAGATCACGCCGGTGCCGCGCGCTATGGCTGGCATAATCGCGCTGCATCGTCGCGCCTTCACCCGCGAGCACGCTGGCCCAGAGCGAATGGCTGGTGCCGGCATAAGCGCCTGCAAAACCGTGGCTCGTCGCCAGCGCTGTCTGCGCGCGGCCAAAGCCGGCGCCGCCGCCCTCGCTATTGGTCACACCGGCGACACTGCGCGCGGCTTCCTCGGCCCGCAGCGCCTGTTCGCGCAATTCTGCCGGACTTGGCTCTTCATCATCCTCAATATCGAGCGGTGGCAATTTGCGATGCATCAGCCGGTCTTCCGGCGCGAGACCGGCATAAGCATCCTCAGGCGCTTCCCCCGCCATCGCAATCGCGCGCTCCACCAGAGTCTGCAACGTGCGCGTCGCAAGATCGGAAGAGGAGACGGTGGCCGAGCGCTTCCCCACGAACACGCGCAGGCCGATATGCTCGGATTCTGAGCTTTCAACATCTTCCAGCTCACCCAGTCGCACGGTCACGCCGGATGAGGCATCGCAACCATACACCACATCCGCCGCATCCGCCCCGGCCTTGCGCGCGGCAGTCACCAGCGATTGGGCGCGGTCTAAAGCTTCATTGAGGCTGAGCATGGAGGCGGATATCCGGGAATGATGTGGGAGGCTGCGCTTTAGCCATGCGGGCGGGGTGACGCAATGCGCGGCGGGGTGGAGCGTTGCAGGTGACGTCGCCACAGCGCCCGCCCTTAACGCTCTGACGCGACAGACCCCAGCCTTCGCTGGGGTGACGATGGAGGAAGGGGCGTGCGAGCAATACGAACAACGCTTGAAATGTAGCCGTCACCCCAGCGAAGGCTGGGGTCTCTGCCGTCAAAGCGCCCCCACCCAATCCCGCAACATATGATGCGCCACCGCAATCTTCGACGGCGCAATGAACAGCGCGCCCTCCTCTTCCGCCAGCGCCGCGCGCACATCATCCTTGCTTACCCACATTGCCTCAGCGATTTCCGCCTCGTCGAGAGTCAGTTCATCGCCCAGCGCCTGCGCCATGCAGGCGATCATAAGCTGGGAGGGGAAGGGCCAGGGCTGGCTGAACAGATAATCCACGCGCCCCGTGCGGATGCCGCATTCTTCGAACAGTTCGCGGCGCACCGCTTCCTCGAATGTTTCGCCCGGCTCGACGAAACCAGCCAGCGCAGAGAATCGCCCGGCAGGAAAGCGCGCGTTGCGGCCGATCAGCACCTTGCCCTCATATTCCGCGAGCATGATGACCACCGGATCGGTGCGCGGAAAATGCTCGGTGCTGCAGATGTCGCACTGGCGCGCCCAGCCTGCCTTGATGGGATGCGTCGCGCCACCGCAGCGGGCGCAGAAGCGGTGGCGGGAATGCCAATCCACCAGGCTCCTCGCCGCGCCATAAAGCGCTGCCTCTGGCATGGAGAGCAAGGGGATGATTTGCCACACCTTTGGCGGCGAGCTTGGCGGTTCGGCGGGCTTGCTGAGCATCAGCGAGACGAAAACCGGCGTGCCATCTTCGCGCAGGCCCATCAGCGCGTGATCGGCCAGCGCGGCCTCAGGCGGCACGGGGATTATGCTGAGCAGGCCCTCATCGGTGGGCAAGGGGTCCAGCCCATCGAGCAGGATGATCTGCGCGCGCGGATCGGCCCAGACTGCCGCCAGCCGCTCAGGGTGCGCGCGCAATTGGTCCGCCCGGTCGAGCGTGCCGCCAGAAAAGGTGATTGCATGATCCATCTTGTCACCACTCGTCATTCTGCATCCTCAGCCCGGGCTGCCATCGCCGCCCGCGCAAACACCGTCGGCAGGCCTGCCTGTTCGATTTGATCCACCGGCCACCATTGCCCCGCCCCGAAAGCACTCACAAGCTGCGCGTCATCGGGCTGCTGCTCCAGTAAAAGCCGGGCCACGGAAAGGTTCAGCGCGAAATGGGTGAAGATGTGCCGCACCGGCTCGGCCAGCACGCGCCAGTCGCCCGCAAGCGGCGGCGCATGGGTGGCCTGCCCCTCCGCCCAATCACTGGTTGGCAACGCCGCCATGCCTCCAAGCAGGCCTTTGTCCGCCCGCCGCACCAGCCACACAGCGCCCTCCGCCTCCAGCCAATAGGCCGTGCCGCTGCGGGTGGGGCGATCCTTCTTGGGCACCTTGATCGGGTAGCGCTCCTGCGTGCCGCTCGCCCGCGCCGCACACATGGCGCTGAGCGGGCAAGTGAGGCAGGCGGGGCGTCTAGGCGTGCAGATCGTCGCGCCCAGATCCATCATCGCCTGCGCGAAATCGCCCGCATCCTGTAGCGGCGTGATGCTGTCCGCCAGAGCCCGCAGCATCGGCTTGGCGGCAGGCAGAGCCGTCTCAACCGCGAACAGCCGACCCACCACCCGCTCGACATTGCCATCCACCACCACCGCGCGCTGCCCAAAGGCAATCGCCGCCACCGCCGCCGCCGTATAAGCGCCGACGCCGGGCAAGGCGCGCAGGCCCACTTCGTCCTCCGGAAAGCGGCCGTTGCGCTCAAGCGTCACATGGCGCGCGCAGGCCAGCAGATTGCGCGCGCGGGCATAATAGCCAAGCCCCGCCCATGCCGCCATCAGCTCCGCATCTGCTGCGCCGGCCAGCGCCTCAACACTCGGCCAGCGCTCCGTAAAGCGCTGATAATAGGGAATTACTGCCGCCACGGTCGTCTGCTGCAGCATGATTTCGGACAGCCAGACCCGGTAGGGCGATGGCGCCGTCATTCCGGGCGGACTGCGCCACGGCAGCACCCGCGCATGCGCCCGGTAATGGGCGAGCAAAGCGGGTGCGATATCCGCATCCTGTGTGATTAATCCATCGACGGCCATAGCCCGCCTATGGCATGGACGCGGCGATGACAGAAGCCGTGCCAAGCAAGCCCAGTACACCGCGTGCAAAAAGCAGCGCACCCCGTGCAAAGACGGATGCAAAGAAGGGCATACCTGCCCCGCAGGAGCGCCCGCGCGGCGGCTCGGCCCGTGCGATTGCGGATCTCATGCCCGATGTCGGTCGCGCGGCATTCCGCAAATTCGGCTTCATCCAGTCCAGCATCGTCACGCGTTGGGCGGAGATTGTCGGCAGGAAATATGGCGAGCTGACCGCGCCTGAGTCGATTCGTTTCCCTGTCGGCCAGCGCTCGGGCGGCACCTTGCAATTGACCGTCTCCAGCGGTCATGCGCCGATGGTGCAGCATATTGTCCCGGAGATCATCGAGCGGGTGAACCGCTTCTTTGGCTATGAGGCCGTGGCGCGCGTCACCATGAAGCAGGGCATCGTCACCCCAACCGAGCCGGTCAAGCGCCCGCCGCCAACCCAGCTGCGCCCTATCCCGCAGGAGCTGGGCGAGGGCTTGCGCGAAGTGAGCGACCCGGAACTGCGCGCCGTGCTCGAATCGATGGCGCGCGGCCTAGGCCAGCCCGGCCGCATCGGTAAGATCAGCTAAAACCTACCCCAGCAGAGAAAGCGTCCGAGGTTATGACCCACCCTCTCCTCACCCGTCTTGCCGCCGCCATGCTGCCTGCGCTCGCGCTTGCGATTACGCCCGCAACCGCCCAGCAAAAGCCGGCCACGCAGGATTGGACCCGCCACACCGCGCTTGGCCCCAACGGCGCATTCATCGTCGGCAACCCAAAGGCGCCCACGAAACTGGTGGAATATCTGAGCTACACCTGCTCGCACTGCGCGCATTTTCAGGCCGATTCCATGCCGCAGCTCAAAGCCCAGTGGGTGAAGCGCGGCCTCGTCAGCGTGGAATATCGCAACTTCGTGCAGGATCCCTATAATCTGACGGCGGCATTGCTTGCCCGTTGCGGCGGCGCGGCGCGTTTCCTTGGCAATCATGAGGCGCTCTTCGCCGATTTTCAGCCCTGGCTGGAGCGCGCGCAGGCCTTTGGCGCAAAGCAGAAGGATGTCACGCCGCCCGCCGATGAAGCAGCGCAATTCACCCGAATTGCAGACGGCACCGGCCTGACTGCCATGCTCGCCAAGCGCGGGCTGACCCCTGTTGCACAGCGCAAATGCCTGGCGGACAAGCAGGCGCTCGCAACGGTTCTGGCGTTCACCAAAGGCGCAGTAGAGATCAAAGAATTCAGCGGCACGCCCTTCTTCCTCGTTAATGGAAAGCCGCAGCCGGAGGTCCATGATTTAGCCGGTTTACGCCCACTCCTCCCGCCATTGCCGCCAACGGGCAAGTGAGCTAGACCCGCTCCCAAGCCCCTTTCAACGCCCGCATAAACGAGGCCAGACCTGATATGAAACGCATCGCCGCCGCTCCGATTGCCATCGCGCTTTTCGCCCTCGCCGCTTGCGGATCGCAGGAGGCGAGCAATAGCGTCGTCCCCGGCAGCAAGGTGGACGGCAAGGCCGCGCCTGCTGGAACGACATGGTCCGATACGGTCGTCGCGACGCCGGAAGGCGGCATCATGATGGGCAACCCCGATGCGCCGATCAAGCTCATCGAGTTCGGCTCCTACACCTGCCCGCATTGCGCGGCCTTCAACAAGGAATCGCATGAGGCGCTCACCCGCGACTATGTGAATACGGGCAAGGTGAGCTTCGAATATCGCAACTATGTCGCCAATCCGCTGGATATCGCAGTGGCGCTGCTTGCCCGGTGCAGCGGCCCCACGGCCTTTTTCCCGCTCAGCAATCAATTTTTCGAGAATCAGCAGCCGATGATCGAGAAGATTCAGGCCGCTGGTGAAGCGCCTTATCAATCCGCGATGAGCGCACCGCAGGCCCAGCGCTTTGGGCGGGTCGCGCAGCTGGCCGGGCTGGTCGAGTTCGCTCAGCAGCGCGGCATTGCCGAGGCGAAAGCCACACAGTGCCTCGCGGACATGCAGACCGCCGAGATGATGGCCAAGGTCGTCGAGCGCGATACGCCGAAATATGAGATCAAGGGCACGCCCAGCCTCATCATGAACGGCACAACACTGGAAGTGACGACCTGGCCCGCTTTGGTCGAGAAGCTCAAGGAAGCAGGGGTCTGATTGATCGTCTGGGGGGACATATCTTTCGTAACTGATAGCGGTGCCGGTTCTGCCCGGCGCCAACCCCGGCACGCGGCCTGATCCATGCAGATTCGCCGCCTCAAGCTGACCGGCTTTAAGAGCTTCGTCGAGCCGACCGAACTGCGCATCGAGCCGGGCCTGACCGGCATCGTTGGCCCCAATGGCTGCGGCAAATCCAATCTGCTCGAAGCGATCCGCTGGGTGATGGGCGAATCCAGCCCCAAATCCATGCGTGGCGGCGGCATGGATGATGTGATCTTCGCCGGCACCGCCACGCGTGCGCCACGAGACTTTGCCGAAGTCGGGCTCTTTGCGACCGTCTCGGCCGACGCCTCCATTCCTGCGCTCGATGTCGGGCCGGATGGCGAGCTGGAGGTGATGCGCCGCATCGAGCGGGGCGCGGGCAGCGCCTATCGCGCAAATGGCCGGGATGTGCGCGCGCGCGACGTGTCGCTCATCTTCGCCGATGCCGCCACCGGACCGCACAGCCCGGCGCTCGTGAGCCAGGGCACGATCGCCGCCGTCATCGCCGCCACCCCCGCCGAGCGCCGCGCCATGC
>CBIHKY010000111.1:0-9531 GCA_966205705.1 uncultured Alphaproteobacteria bacterium | reverse complement strand
GGCAGCAGCTGCGCGGGTCCATCGATCGCTGTTGTGGCCAAACAGACCCCACTGTCCCGAAGCTGTAATGCGCAGTGCTTCCATCAAGGCTGCAATGTAGTCTGCTTCGAGTTCCGAGCGACGTGTGTCCAGTCTTTCAAGTCGATCAGCCCTGGCCATGTTTTTATGGCTATACCTAGAGGCTGGAATTCGCAACTGGGGTAATTTGAACTCGAAGGTGGATAACGGGACACGACTGCTCCCGACCAACTTACGCCGTTCCAGTGCACCACCGTGAACTTCTGCTCTCGCCAAAACCTACCGCCGGCATATGATTGGGCAGGCAGGCAGAAGCGCCAACAAAGTCGTCTCCTAAGCAACTAAGCGCCCCCCCTGAACGCTGCCATACGTTCAGGTGAAACTATCAACTTCTTTTAGATTCTGAAACGTCGGCTCAGAAATGTGAGATAGGGCCGGAAGCAGCCTAACTGCTTTGCGTTAGGTAAGCGTTCTGCACCGTTATCAGCATGTCTGGAAACCTCTCGGGCTCAACCAAAGAATTGTCAGCGCTCAGGATGATGGCGAGATCAATATTCGAACCCCCTAAAGGTAAGTGATAACCGGTTGGGCATTTTTTTACGTTCGATTAGCGGGACTACCTCCTAATTAGAAATTGCGAACCATTCGCATCGATGGCATGGCGCTATTTCCGTTTACACCTGATGCCATCGGTCATGCCGTCCAATTCGCTCTCCATTTCCCTCCTCTTTAAAGCTGAGCGCGCATCGATAGCGCGGATGTTGAGCCGTATGGTGGATAGCACGGCATTGGATGACGCTCTGCAAACCTTGTCGCTGCGCATTCAAACGCTTGATGAAGCACCGATTGCGAACAAGCGTGCCTATCTCTTCCAACTTGCCGCGAATGTGGCTTGGGACCAGGGGCGTGCCGAGGCGCGCAGGCGGCGGCTGCAAGTTGAAGCGGAAGCGATTTTGTGGGGACCGGACCGGGCCCCCAATGCCGATGATGTACTGATCGCGCGTGAAGAATTGGAGCGCGTGGCTGCAGCAGCGCAGGCACTCCCCGAACCAACCCGGACGATCTTCTATCTCAATCGCATCGAGCATTTGCCGCAACGCGAAATCGCGGATCGGCTGGGAGTCTCGCGCACCACTGTCGAAAAGCATATGCGGCGCGCGATGTTGACGCTTGGACAAGCGCGGAATGGCGAATAGCCAGTTTATTTTGTCGCCGGGGTTAGGCAGGATCTTCCATCAAACGCCTTAGGGTGAGAAGGGCAACATGTCCCATCCTGCGGGAGCCGATCTATGACCCTGACGCCCGATACTGCCTCCTCTCAGGCGGCGCGTGACTGGATCCAGAAGTTTGCGTCTGGAGATATCACCGAGGCAGACTTGGCTTCCTATGGCGAATGGGTCTCGCAACCGGCGAATGAACAGACGTTTCAACACGAGCTCAAACTGTGGCGCAGTTTGGGTGCGATTGCAGATAGGTTGGAGCCCGAGCAGTCGGTTGCGCAGATCAAAATAGCTCATCGCGATGCAAGGCGCCGTCGCACCGCTGGCGTGGTGACGGCGCTGGCGGCCTGCCTCATCCTGATGGTCGCTGCCCCAGACATCTCTCTGCGCTTGCGTGCCGATCATATCAGCACAAAATCGATCACATCTGTCAGGCTGCCTGACGGTTCGCGGGCAATGCTTGATGCCGACGCAGCGATTTCGGTCCAATATGATGGCAGCGAGCGGACGGTCGAATTGCTGCGGGGACGCGCATGGTTTGATGTGGCGCATGCTCAATCGCGCCCCTTCCGGGTGATGGTCGGCAGTGCAGTCGTCGAAGATATCGGCACATCCTTTGAAGTCTCGAAACTGGCGGACGGTGGACAAGCCGCAGTCACGCAAGGCCTCGTGCGCGTGCGTTCGGATGGCGAACCGTGGACCATGCTCGCCGCCGGACAGCGCGCCGCCTGGACGGGCGATGACGGCGTTATCCGTGGCCGCCCGCTCCCGGAACAGCGCATTGCGACCTGGCGGACGGGCGAAATCATTCTTGAGTCTGTTCCCGTGCGCCAGGCAGTCGAGGAAATCGCCCGTTATCGTGAGGGGGCGACGTTCATGCTCGGCGACTTTGCAGGGCATGCCCCGGTTACAGCGATCTTGCATATCGACAAGGCCGATGAGGGACTGGACGCGCTTGTTGCGGGTGCAGGCCTGCGCATCCTGCGCCTGCCTGCCGGCATCACGATCATTCGTCCGGCCGAATAAAAAATCTCATTCGGGGGTTAGGCAAGCACCCTTTTCAAACGCCTTAGAGAGTGCTGGGTGTTGCTAATGCGTCTCACCGGCAGAATTATCGCGCTTCACCGGCAAGGGTGAACGCCTCAACGGGGACTGTGAACAGATGACAAACCTCTCAAAGCGCCCGGCGCTGCGTGCCATAGCTGCTGCACTGCTCGTGACGTCCGCCATGTGCGGGCTTTCGCTCAGTAGTGCGCATGCTCAAACGAGCGAAGCGGAGACCCATCAGTTTGCGATCCGCGCCCAGCCGTTGGTCGACGCGCTGCGAGAATATTCACGCATCACTGGCGTTCAGCTGGCTTACGCAGCCTCGATCGGTCAGAATGTGACGTCGAGCGGAGTGTCAGGTGACATGTCTGCGGTGGCCGCACTCTCTCGCCTGCTTGAAGGGACCGGCCTCACCTATCAGTTCACCGGCCCTAAGGCCGTGACGCTCACCCCTGCGCCCACGGCACAGTCCGGCGCCGTTCAGCTTGGCGCAGTGCGGGTAGAAGGCGCCACGTCGCGCTCCGTCGTCCGCGACCCAGGCTCGACAGAAAATAGCGGATCTTATGGTTCGAACCTCACCGCCATGGGAAAGACATTCCAGACGGTTCGCGAGATTCCCCAGTCGCTCAGCATCGTCACCCGTCAACGCATGGATGACCAGAACCTGGATACGCTTGAGGCTGCCATGCAGCAGACCGTCGGCGCGTCTGTCCTGCAGATTGATGCCGGGCGCAGCAATTTGTTCTTCCGTGGTTTTTCGCTCGATACGATCCAGCTCGACGGCGTTTCGGTGCAGTTCGCCAGCAACTTCGCGACCTCGCCAGATTTGTTCGCCTATGATCGGGTGGAAGTGTTGCGCGGACCTGCGGGCCTGTTTCAGGGCGCGGGTGAACCTGCTGCCGGGCTCAATCTCGCGCGCAAGCGTGCGCTCGACGATCTGCAGGTGATTGCAGGCGCCTCGCTCGGATCCTGGGCTTATAAGCGGATCGAAGCCGATATTACGGGACCTCTGACCCGGACCGGTGCGTTGCGGGCGCGCCTGCTGGCGAGTTATGAAGATCGCGAGTTCTTCACCGACGGGCTGAACTCGAAGCGACCGATGGTTTACGGCACGCTCGAATATGATGTCTCGCCTGACACGACAGTGTCGGTGGGCGGCACCTATCAGAAGATCGACTATGTGCCCTTTGCCGGTCTTTCTGCCTATGCGAATGGGACGCAGGCCAATGTCCCAAGCTCAACCTTCATGGGTGCGGATTGGAATAGCTGGATCGCCGAGACGACGGACCTGTTCGTGGAAGTCGACCACCGCCTTTCAAATGGTGGGCAGATCAAGTTTTCCGGTCGCAATGTCGATCGCTCGACAGACGCGCAATATGCCACAGCCAATGGCGCGATCGGCACAAGCGGCGCATTGACCGGCTTCTCGCGGATGAACGTCGTCCGCCTGGATTACGCTCAGGAAGACACGAGCTTCGATGCCTTTTTCAGCACCCCTTTCACATTGGGCGGTCTGGAGCAGAATATTCTGATTGGTGCCAATTATCGAAAATGGAATTTTGACCAGAACACCGGCAACGGCGCCTTCTTCAATCAGAGCATCTTCAATCCGGTCCGCAATGTTCCCGAGCAAACGGTAGCTATCACCAACCGCTTCCAATCCGATCAAGAGCAATATGGCTTCTACGGTCAGGCGCGGTTGAAGCCCATCAGCTGGGCAACGCTTATTGTCGGCGGACGGGTGAGCTGGTTCGACACCAAGACAGTGACGCTGACGACCGGGGCAATCTCCGGCGCATCGAAGGCCAATGCCGAGGTAACGCCCTATGCCGGCATCGTCGCGGATCTCAACGGCACATTGTCGGCCTATGTTTCGTTCGCGGAGATCTTCCAGCCACAGTCCCAGTCGGATGCGCAGGGCAATCTTCTGGCGCCACGCACGGGCCGCCAATATGAAGCTGGACTCAAGGGAAGTTGGCTGGATGGCAAGTTGAACGCCCATGCTGCTGTCTTCGACATCAAGGACCAGAACCGCGCGGTGACCGATCCTGCCGCGCCGCTCTTTTCCATTGCCGCCGGCAAGGTGAGAAGCTGGGGTTTCGAGACCGAAATCACCGGTGAGATCATGCCCAACTGGCAGATCAATGCGGGCTATGCCTATACCCGCTCTGAATATGTGATTGCCACGTCTGCGCTGGAGGGGCTCTCCTTCCGCCCGACAACACCGCGTCACAGTGCCAATCTCTGGACGCGCTACACCATCGACAAAGGCCTTCTCGACGGCGTGAGCCTGGGAGCCGGGCTCAAGAGCGTCAGCAAGTTCCACAATCTGAGCGGCACCACGCGGTTTGAAGCGGCGGGCTACACAATCGTCAACGTTCAGACCGGCTACCGTTTCTCTCCGCACGCGGAAGTCACCCTGAGCGTGAACAATCTGTTCGACAAAGAATATTATCACTGGGTCAACACCGCTCTAAACGGCAATCGCTTTGGTGAACCACGCAGCTTCCGTCTCACCTTCAATACACGCTGGTGAAAATTAACTGTCGCCCATCTCTATCAATCGCTGCGCGGATCGTGGGCGCGGCGGTCGGCGGCTATGCCGTGACATGGGCAACGGTCAGCTTGCTAATGATGGTCATGCCGCTTTCGCGATCCGACGCTTTGGTCGGGTCGGTGCTGGCAGCGTGGCTGATCTATACCCTGGTCATCCTGTGGTGCTTCTCGGTCAAGCGGAAGCCCATGTCATTTCGTCAGGCAATGACCGGGTTGCACAGTTGGGGCGGACTGGTTTTCGGTTGGCTCGGCTTCGCGATATTTCTCACGGGTATTTTGGCGGTGTTCGACGACGAAATCACGCTCTGGGCGAATCCTGCAGTCGCGGCAGCCCGGATCGACCCCGACCAAGCGCTCATACTGATGACGCAGGCCGACCGAAAAAGCCCCGGCTCCTGGTTCGCAATGCTACCGACAAGCCGCGTTCCGGCCATGAAGCTGAACTGGCGCGAGGGGCAAGCGGACGTGCCTATTCAAAAGCTGATCGATACGGCAACGGGCGCTGAACTCGCCATGTCGCAAACCGCGGGCGGCGCCTTCTTCACCAAGTTCCATTACACCCTGCATGCTGGCGATATCGGTTTATGGATCGTGGCAGCAACCTCGGTTGCCATGCTGAGCTTCATCGTCAGCGGCGTCGTGATCCACCGCCGCATCTTCAAGGATTTTTTCACTTTCCGTCCACGCGCAGCGTCGCAGCGCAAATTGATGGACCTCCATAATTTCACGGCTGTGCTGACGCTGCCGTTCCTGATCATGATCGTCTACACTGGCCTCACGATCAAATCCTCCACCTACCTGCCGATCAAGGCCGCCTCCGCGAAACCAGGCTCATCGTCGCCTGTTGGCATGCCAAAGCCTCCGGTCGAAACCGCCCTCCAGCATCCCCCATCCGGGCCATCTCCGAGCGTTACCGATCTCATACGGATCGCCGAAAGCGCCATCGGCACAGGCAAGATCGCATTCATATCTGTTGCGACGGATGATGATGGACGCATCAGCTTCACCGCCTCGCGGCGCAGCGATGATCGGCTCAATCTGTCGACCGATACTGTGCGGCTGGACCGCGCCACCGGTGAGATACTGAAAGTCCAGCGCGTACAGAGCGGCGCTTATTTGACGCAACGCGTGTTCGCGGGCCTGCATTTCGGCCAATATGGTGGCGACCTGGTGCGCTGGATCTATTTTCTGTGCGGGGCGGCAGGGACATGCATGATCGGCGCCGGCCTCATGCTCTTCTCGGTCAAGCGGCGCGCCGATCTTATGCGCAAGCCAGGGCTTCGACATGCCGAGACGGTGACAACTGCCGCCGTGACCGGGCTCTGCCTCGCTTGCCTCGCCTATCTGGCAGGCGCGCGAATACTCGCTGGCGCGGACGCGGCTTACAGGAGCCTTGAGACGATCATATTCTTCGGCACATGGGCAGCGGCTTTGGCCCATGCAATCGTGCGCACCCCTGTCCAGGCCTGGCGGGAACAATTGACTCTCAGCGCCGCAATCGCCGCGCTGTTGCTTTGCTATGATCTTGGCTCGGCGCTGAGCATATCAACATTGCAAAACCACCTCAGCTCTGCAGCTGTGCTGGGCACAAATATCGGGCTTGGTCTTTGCGCCGCCGCGTTCGCTTATGCGGCCCGGCATGTTCGGCCAGCCGCTCCCCTCCGCCGTCGGTCGGCAGCGTGAGTGTGGCTCCACTCATGTGCGCGCTAGCCTATTTGGGGTTGGCGTGCCTGAGTTTTACCCGCGTGCAGCATTTCCGAGACGTTTTTCGCAACCCGCCGGGCAAGCGCCTCATTGCGGTGCTTCGGTTTGGAGGATGGGCCTCACTTTTGTGCGGCCTGCTATTGTCCGGCAATCTGTGGCATTGGGGCATCGCCATTCCGGCTTATTTCGGCATCATTTCCCTCGCCGGGATCATTCTGGTCTTACTGCTCGCCTTCCGCCCGCAATGCTCGGCAGCGATGTGTCTTGCAGCTCCCGTTCTAGCGCTGGCAACGTTGCTGCAATGACGCAGAACGGCAAACCTGTGCAGAAGGCGCATAGGCCATCGCATTTGGCGCATAGTCGGTTTTCGGATCGACCAACGAGCTGGCAGTCCCGCATGTTTGGCGCTGCAGGGGTTGCGATAATAATGGTGCTGCTCGCGGGTGCCGGGTTGATCAGCCGGTCGCGTCATGAGAGCGCGCCGAGGCCAGACATGCTGACGGTTTTCGACGTTGCTTTACCAGCGGCCCCGCCTGAAGCGGTGAGCGAAGTTCCCGATGGCCCTGAACAAATTCAAAAGGAGCAGACCCCTTCAGAAAAGCAGCCGCCACAGCTAGAACTGCCTAAAATCCAGCTAAACACCACGTCTTCTCTGCAAATGTCGCCAGCGCCCGTCGCCCTCGATCCCGCGCCACCTGTGAAAGAGACGACGGCGCCCGAGCGCTTGGCCGCCCCTCCAGCGCCGAAAGCCGCACAAAGTAAGTCGAACTGGGAAGCGCAGGTGTTGAGCGCGTTGAACAAGGTGAAGCGTTACCCTCGGATTGCCAGCGCTCGCCGCCAGCAGGGGGTGCCCTATATTCGGTTCGTCATCGATAGGAACGGCAAGCTCCTATCTACTGGTCTTGAGCGTCGATCAGGCTTTGCGGCACTTGATCGCGAAGCTCTTGATCTCCCAGGGCGTGCTGAGCCGCTTCCTCGTCCACCAAAGGACGTAACCGGCGAAACGATCGAGCTCATTGTTCCAGTCGAATTCTTTATGCGCTAGAGAGATGGCTAAAGGCCTCGATGCAACACGATTGCGGCTGTCAGCGTCATCAGAAGTCGTCGGTAGCGCGAACCGAAGTCTTCATCAAGGCGCTCTGTCACTGTAACGTGGCCTCATGCCAACGTAGCCGACATTCGAACGCTCGAAACGACTCCCTAAAACCCGCCGTTTGTGCATCAGGCTGTTGTGACAGATTGATCGACCGGCTTTGGGACTTACCTGCCATTCACGGGTCGGCAGTCGAATGGCGGGTTCGGCCAAAAGCGGACGTCAGTTCGCGGGGCTCAGAATGGCCGTGATTGCGGACAGTGGGGAATGGCAAGTTGCAGCCCCGAAAAATGCATAGCGGACATTTGGATGCGGCGGTATCCGCTTCGGAGACCAGCCCTTATAGGCGCTCGATTCCCATGCTGTCGAAAGGCTGAGACAATCTTAAGGGAGGGCGGCCTAAGGATCCTTGAAAGCCGCGTTTCTTGTACTGCCATTATAACCGATGACGCGCAGTAGCAGAAAGTCATGGCTGCCGGGATCATCAATATTCCATTGGAGCGCTGCGAGCAAAAGATTGGGATCTCAAATACGCGCCGATGTCCTTCGCGTTCTCACGCGTCAAAATGTGGGCAAAGCTTGGCATCCCGCCAGGCGCCAGAACACCGTCGAGCAGAATTTCGGGCATCATCTCTAAAATCTCTGACGAGGTTTCGCGCAGGTCCGGGGTCGTCCCGCCGTTGATCGCCTGCCCTCCGTGGCAGATCGAGCAATAATCCGCATAGAGCGCGGAGCCTCGCTGGGCCGAAGGATTCTGAGCTGGCAAAGCCGCACGCGTTTTCCGTGGGTCTATGGATGGGGCAGACGGAAGGGCTTTGCGACCGTCAAGTGTGAACACGAGAAGCCGGCGCCCTTCGCCATAGCGCCATCCATAGCCCGCCATCTTGGGGCCGCCAGCATTTGCTGCGCCGCCGCCAACGCCGGTAAGGACCGCGATAAATTGCTTCCCATCTAACGCGAAAGATACTGGCGGAGCGACAATTCCCGACCCAACATAGCGTTTCCAGACCTCGCGACCAGTCTTGGAGTCCGCCGCAATGAACTGCCCATCAGGCCGACCGAAGAAGACTAGCCCACCTGCGCTGGCCATCGTGCCTCCAATGATAGGGGTGGGGGCCAAAGTGCGCCATTTTTCTTTCTGCGTCACCGGGTCCCAAGCCAACAGGCCAGCTCTGGGCGCAGGCCCGGCAGGGCTTAATCTGGCGGACCGGTCAAACTTGCCAGCGATGAAGCGATACTGATCGAGATCGGGCGCATCACTATAGGCCGCGCTGCTCTCCTGATAGGGTATGAAGACAGTCTGCCGTTTGAAGTCGTAGGACATTGGCTGCCAATTATGCGCGCCCGCGCCCGTTGGAGAGATCACAGCCGGTCCATTATCATAGCGGATATTTACAGCCTCAACGGGGCGCCCGGTTTTGAGGTCGATGCGTTCCGCCCATGTCACGGGCACGATCTTTTCGGCGGAAAGCAGCTCACCCGTTCTGCGATCCAACACATAAAAGAACCCGTTTTTGGGCGCGTGCATGAGGACTTGCCGCACCTTGCCTTTGACCGGCAGATCCGTCAGGATCATATCCATGGCGGATGCAAAATCCCAGCTGTCACCGGGAGTTTCCTGATAGTGCCAGACATAGTCGCCGGTATCGACATTAAGGGCGACGACGGACGCCAGAAAGAGATTGTCGCCGCCGCCGGGGCTTCTGACATGCTGGTTCCAAGGTCCGCCATTTCCAGTGGCCACATAAACGAGACGAAGCTTGGGGTCGTACGAGAAGGCATTCCAGGGATTTCCACCACCCCCCATTTTCCACCATTCGCCCGTCCAGGTTTTGGCTGCCACGCGCATGGCATCATTCTCGAACCCATCGGCAGGATTGCCCGGCACTATAT
>CBIHKY010000110.1:0-9958 GCA_966205705.1 uncultured Alphaproteobacteria bacterium | reverse complement strand
TGCAACGCTGGTGACGGTGTTCCAGAGCCCCTCGCCCAACGGCATCTCGACACTGTTTTCGGTGAAGCGTGCCTTGGCTGCAAAGGGCGCGGCACTGGCGTCCTTCTTGCGGAGAGCATCTAAATAATTGTCCATGATGGACTCAAGGCACTGCCGGTCGCACGCGCCGCGCGGTAGCGCCGTTCTTTCCCCATAAGCTTGTCCGTAAGCAGGCCCGACTGTCGCCGCGCAACATAGCGCGGCCATCATGGTTCTGAACATTATCTAACTCTCCCAAGTCGTAGCAAGCCAAACGCCGCGTTTCCGCACGGATGCTTCCACCATCGTACGTTTCCATGCTCGCCAGCGAGGACCCAATGAGCAACCCCGCATGCCTCTGAGACAAGCCAACGATCCATCTCGAACTAGGGTCAGGACCCATTGATCTGAGAGGCGTGATCTGATTCAGGCTTCGCAAGGAGACTGATTACGAGCGACCTCTATTGGCTGACGGATGAGCAAATGGCTCGGCTTGAGCCGTTTTCCCCCAAGAGCCATGGCCGGCCGAGGGTCGATGACGGTCGCGTGCTCAGCGGCATCATCTTCGTCAATCGTAACGGGCCGAGGTAGCGAAATGCGCCCAGAGAGTATGGCTCGGCGAAGACTCTTTATAACCGTTGGAAGCGCTGGGGTGAAACATGTGTCTTTATCGCGATGATGGAGGGGCTGTCGGCCAGAGGCGCGGAGCGCAAGACAATCATGATCGATGCAACCTATCTTAAAGCGCACCGCACCGCATCAAGCCTGGGGGCAAAAAAAGGGGGATCTTGGGCGGCTGATTGGTCGCACGAAAGGCGGCATGAATACCAAGCTGCACGCCGTGACCGATGCCAAGGGCCGCCCGATCAGCTTTTTCATGACGGCGGGGCAAGTCAGCGATTACACCGGAGCGGCGGCTTTACTGGACGCCTTGCCCAAAGCACAGTGGTGGCTGGGCGACCGGGGCTATGACGCCGACTGGTTTCGCGATGCGTTGCAGGAAAAAGGGATTACCCCCTGCATCCCGAGCCGAAAATCCCGCAACAAGACCATTAAATACGACAAGCGTCGGTATCGGAAGGGGCGTGCCGGCCTCTCTTTTGCACTGACCGCAGCACGCCCAATGTTGAGCCCGAGTTCACACACTTGATTTTCCGACGGCTATGAAATCGTCCGGCCGAACCTGCCAGGATCTTCCGAATTATCGCCTGAGATCGCAGCAGAGATCCGATTTTCGTCAAAGCTGACCCCAGATCAAACCGCCGGACACCAAAGAATGCTTAGAAATTCACCCCCACGCGCACCCCATATTCACGCGGCGTTCCGTAAAATTCGTTGATGCCGAACTGACCTGAGGCATACTCTTTGTCGGTCAGGTTCCGGCCATAGGCCTCGACGCGCCAGTCGCCGGCTCGCAAGGTGATCAATGCCGACAGGAGCCCCCGGCTCGGCAGACGATCGCTGACGGGTGAGTAGCCCAGATAAGTGAATTGCGAAGCGGTGTAAGAGAAGTTGACACGTGGCGTGAGGGTCATGTCGGCCCCAAGGTTGAACCGATAATCCACCCCGAGATTGTACGTCCATTTGGGCGCATAAAGATTAGGCCTGTCACCGGTCGTCTGGATGAACGGACGATAATCGAAGCAAAAGGGCGGCGCTGACGGGGTGCCGATCGGGCACTGCGGCCCCAATGTGCCCGATGGCAGGCCGTTCCGCACGTTGACGAAGGTCACGCTCGCCAGTTCTGAATCGATATAAGCAACGCTTGCATCGAAGCCGAGACCACCCAGCTTGGCCTGAATCTGCGCCTCGATGCCCTTGATCTTGGCAGATGAAATATTCTCCACGCCTGAGAAACCGGTGCTGGTTTCTACAACATTGGCGTGGAAACCCTTATAATTGTTGTAAAAAGCGTTGATCTGAGTGCGGATGCGATTGTCGAGGAAGCTTGATTTCCAGCCCAGCTCATAGCTCATCACTGTCTCTGGAGCGAACTCAGACGTGCTGGAGTTGAAGCCGCCCGGCTTGTAGCCCCGCGCAACCAGCGCATAGACGAGATTATCCTCATTCGGCTTCCAGTTGAGCGATGCCTTGCCGGTGACGCGGGAGTCCTTATGGGAGCCGGACAAGTCCGCGACGGGCAAGCCCTGCGGCGGAAAGCCCGGAATGCCCCGTCCAATGGTGACGCTGCCTGTGCCGGTTGCCTTATAGGTCGAGTAACGGCCGCCCAACTGTATTTCGAGCTGCTGCGACAGCTGGTAATTGCCCTGCGCGAACACGCCCATCGTGGTGCGCTGATTGATAGGATCAATATCGGTCGGGAAGCCGCCCTGATCCTCGTAAATGCGCACAATGATATCGTTGCGCTGGAAATAGCCGCCTAATATCCAGTCGAATGCGCCGTCCGTGGGAGAGATAATGTTGATTTCCTGGCTATATTGCCGCTCACCGGCAAAATAATCCTGGCTGATGTCACCGCCTGCAGTGAGCGGGGCTTGCGACGCGTCAAGATCATAGAGATTTTTGATGCGCTTGTTCTGATAGCCGGAGAGTGAGCGGATCGTGATGCCGTTCGCCAGCTCCTGCCGCAGTTCCAGACTGGCCATGAAAGCCAGATCGCGGTTGCCGGTCGGATCGTCAAAGCTGAGCGTGCGGATATCGCCGACGCGGAATGGGGCAAAGGTCGTGCCGGGGATCGGGCGATAAGCATAGCCGCCGGTATCGCGATCGTTGAACTGGACCTTTGCGATGGCCTGAAAGCTGCCCGGCTGCCAGAGCGCCGTGATGCGTCCACCAAATTCCTCAAGCTTGCCCGCATCATTATTAAACGGGCCAACATCATGATAATAGCTGTCATTGCGGCGATAAAAGCCAGCAGCGCGCACGCCGAGATCCGCCGTGAGCGGCACGTTCAGCGCCGCTTCCGTGGCGACGCTGTTGAAATTGCCATAGGAGAGGTCAGCATAGCCGCCAAGGCCGGACGTAAGATCCGGGTTGCGCGAATTGATGAAGATCGCGCCGCCCGTCGAGTTGCTGCCGACGAGCGTACCCTGCGGACCACGCAGCACTTCCACACTACCAAGATCGTAGAAGCTGTTGGCCTGCACGATAGGCGGCTGGAACAAGCCATCGACATAGGTCGCAACGCCTGCGGTCACATTGGGCGAGTCACTGGCAAGGCCGATGCCGCGGATGTTGACCGTCTGCACGATGCCGCCATTGCTGATCGTAAGGGCAGGCGATGCCGTCTGCAAATCCGCCAGGTTCGTTACGGACTTTTGCGCGAGCGCCGCACTATCGAGCGCCGTGGCGGAGATCGCGACATTTTGCAGCCGCTCGGTGCGGCGCTGCGCTGTGACGACGATGTCGGTCAGCCCCTCCTCGGCTTGCGCTCCTGCAACATCCTGCGCACTCGCAGACGTGCAAAGGCCAAAGGCGAGCGCGCCCAAAGGCACCGCTTTCAGAAATCCCCTCATATTCATTCTCCCTGATTTTTTTTAGTTGTCGTCTATGATCTTCAGCGTGGCTTCCAGGCGGAAGCCGCGGCGAGAAAGGCAGCCGTCTCAGCGGACGTCCGGTCATCGGGTCCGGGCGGGAAGTAGCTGAGCTTAACCACCACTGTGCGCGTCAGCGGATCGACGAACACATATTGCCCCTGCAAGCCGATGGCCGAATAGGCAGCCGTGTTCGGCATCGTCCACCACTGGAAGCCATAGCCGCCGGATGCATCTTCCGTTGCTGCGGGCACCGTGGATTTGTCGACCCACTCGGCTGAGACGATCTGATGGCCATTGGCTGAGCCCTTGTTCAGCATCATCAGGCCAAAGCGCGCCCAATCGCGCAGCGTTGCATTGAACCCGGCGCCGCTAAATTCACGGCCAACACCCGGCGCACCATCCATGATGTAAAAGGCGTCGGACTCCATTCCGAGCGGCTCCCACAGCGTTTGCGCGGTATAAGCCGCAACGCTGGTGCCGGTGACGCGCTCGATCAGCCAACCCAGCACGGCGGTATCCAGCGTCTTGTACTGGAAGACCTTGCCCGGCTCATGGATACGCTTGATCGTGCGTGCCGAATCGGCAAAACGCGCGACATTCTTCACCAGCGCATTGATGTGGTTCGTCGCCGCTGTGCCAGGATTGGCGAAATCATAACGCTCCTCATAGTCGACGCCAGAACGCATTTGCAGAATGTGGCGGATGGCGACGCCATCATAGCCGCCACTCTTAAGCTCCGGCAGATAGTTGGTGATGGGATCGTCAAGCGATTTGATCCGCCCCTCTTCCAGAGCGCGGCCGACGAGCACGGACGTGACTGACTTGGTCATCGACCAACCCATGAAGCGCGTGCGATCATTGCTGTTGTTGCGATAGATTTCGCTGACGATCTTGCCGTCTTTCATCACCAACAGGGCATTGGTGTATGTGCGCTCAAGGAACTGCTGCGCCGAATAGCTTTTGCCATCGAAGTCATAATTGAAATCGAGCGCATGATCGGCACGGGGGAGCACGGCAACGCCGCCTGCGCGCGCCACGGTGCGTGTGGTGAACAGAGTATCCATGCTGCGGAAAGCGAGAGAACTGACGTCGTTATCAAGCATATGCCAGCGCAGCGTTTGCACGGCTACAGGCACTTCCGATGGTGCGCCGCCCACCAGCTCCGGAGGCAGAGCCTGCTGCGCGGACGCCGGTACAGCGCTCATGGCAAGGCCGCAGGCCAGCGCAAATAGTCTAAGTTGATCTGCCATTCTTCCAATCCTCACCTCGGCTGAGCGAACCTTGAGCGTCACTCTACACCGGTGAAGGTGGGGCAAGACGCGCGCTGGCGCATCTCCCGTTTGGGATAGGGCGCTTTTAAACCTTGGCGAGTGAGGCCACGGCAGAATTGCAAAGCTTGCGCACAAGTTCCGCTTGTCGGCCTGATGAGGTTTTCGACAACACCTGTTTGAGCTGGATGCGCGCGGTACCAATCGAAATGCCTCGGCGATCGGCAAAATTGGCTAGTGTCTCGCCTGTTGCTAAAGCCCCGGCAAGGCGCGCCTCGGCGGGGGTGAGCGAGAAAAGCGATGCGACATCGGCGGTATCGAAATGGGGCACGTTGGCTGAGTGAGAAAGGAAGAGCGCAATCTGGGCATCACTCCGCCAAACGCGATCAGCCTGTTCCTGATCGACGCGGGTGATGCGAATATGGACGAGATCATCGGCATTGTCCCCGAGTGCCAGAGTAGCGCTGGGCTGATCTCCACGCGCAACTGCACTCGCCAAAACTCGCAATCGTCCGCTCGCCTCGGGGCTGCCACACCATAGTTTCCCATGCGCGATGCTCAAGGAAGAGCTTGTCTCGAATATTTTGGCTGCTGCGCAGTTGTACCAGCCCAATTTAAGCTCGGCACTGCATATGATGAGGCCGGTGCGCACCTTGTCGAGCGCCGCTTCAAACCCGTAGTTGCGCGTCGTAAGTTGAGCAAATCCACGGCTAAGGCTTACACTCTGCTTCAAGTGCGGAAGTAGCATATTGAGAAAACTCTCTTCCGTTTCCTCTAGGTCTCTCATGTCGTCTGAATGGCGATGAAGCACCAAAGTGAAATGCCGCCCGTTGTCGATCGGGAAAGCCGCCCAGATTGCACTGCCAAGATCGACCTGCCGCAAGCGTTCGCGTAACACGCCAAGCATCGGATGATTTGATCCGAACAGGCGCTGGTCGCTACCGATTTCGCCACTGGCCAGCGACAGAGCTCCGAGGGCCAATCGAGGATTATCGGGCCGATTGATGCAGCGATCATGCGCGGCTGCCTGCGCAAGGGTTCCAGTATCGCGGGCAGTCCATTGCGCATGACCGGATGCACGCTCATGCTCGAATATCTGCACGACCGCGCTGCGCACACCCATGATATCGCAAAGCCTGTCCAGCATCGGCGTCCAGCGCGCGCTGTTGTCCACTGATCCATAAAGGTCGAGCAGAAGGTGATGCGTCAGGTCCATCTCTCTCTCCCTTGCGACGACCTAGGTTCGCCGTGCGGCATTTATGCCTGCTGACCTCATCTTAACGAGCAGGATTGCGAAAGTCATCAGAGTGCGGGACCCACAGCCGAGAACATAGTGGGTTGGTCGCCGACATAGCCGACATTCGACCGCTTCAAACGACCTCCTAGAGGCTGCCCTTTGTTCATCAGGCTGTCGCGGAATAGTGATCGACCGATTTTGGGACTTACCCGCCATTCACGGGTCGGCAGTCGAATGGCAGGTTCGGCCAAAAGCAGACGTCAGCTCGCGGGGCACAAAATGGCCACGATGAGGACGATCCAAACAGTCCGCTTTCGGAGGCCGACGTCATTAAATCGTCGTTCGTTCAGACCCCGGGCGAATGACGGCTATGTTGGACAGTCCGAAAAGTCCGCTTTCAGCGACTTGTGAGGCTCAGCTGCCGCTCATTCTCATCTTCCATCGGAAGTCGGCAATTGCGCATGATCCGAATAGTCTGCTTGTGTGCCTTCGAGCCGATTAGCTGTGATCCTTTGCTGCGCGGGTCACGACCGCAAGGTTGGACGACTGCCCAGTCAGCCGTACTACGATCCAAATGCAACGCTGCCATTGTTTAGCGGGCCCGGGCTAACGTCCGTAAAGTTGCCCCAAAACTGCGGACCAAAGCCCATCATCGCGAAATCTAGCTAATCAGGCCGCCAACATGTTTCCATAGCCGATGACGACCGTAGCAAGAACGAGCAGCGACACGCCGAACCACACCATCCAACGTGTTGACGATGGCGCTTCTTTCCATTCCCGGAATGCAAACCCCCAGATCGTGCCGAATATTATGATCGACGCCATGTGGATCGTCCAGGAGGAGAAGCCGAATGTGCCCATCTGGCTTTCTCCCATCGTGTAAAAGAAGAATTGAAAATACCAGAGCGTTCCCCCCAAAGCGGCGAGCAGAAAGTTGGAGACTAGACTTGGTTTTTGGGCGCCTGCGATCGGCTCCACACGTCCGATCCATTGTCCGGCGCTCTTGTTTCGGGCGATGAGAAATGCACACCATATCCCATTCGTCACCAGCCCCCCGAGCGTCACAAGACAGATGACCGGCAGTCCAACCCATAGAGGGCCCGTGCCTGCGGCGGAACTAAGTTGCCGGATGGGTTCGCCAGCGGCCAAGCCATAGGCATAGCAACTCGACATGATGCCTGAGAAAATTGCTACCCAAATCCCTTTTGGAAAGTTGAATTCCGCAACTGCAGCAGCCTTTTGCTCGGTGCTCAGGATGGCGTTTTTGCGCGCGCCAGCCAAAGCAACTACGACGATGCCCGCAATCGTGATCGCCAAGCCGAGTAGGTTAAGGCGACCAGCCAATGTTCCGAGAAGCTTTTCACTGAACTCGCCAGAAAAAATCGGAGGGATCAACGTGCCGAACACGGTACAAAGTCCCAGAACTACGGCCATGCCAAGTGAGAGCCCGAGATAGCGCATGGTCAGGCCGTAAGTGAGGCCGCCAAATCCCCAGAGAATGCCGAACAGGATGCAATATCCAATCGTGGCGCCCGGCGCGGCGGCAAGCACTCCCAAGAGATCAGAAGTCTGAATCGATGCGAACAACCATGGCGCGATCAGCCAGCTGAAAATGCCGCCGGTGAGCCAGAAGATTTCCCAGTTCCAGCGCTTGATACCCTTATATGGTACGTAAAATGTCGCCGACGCAAGACCGCCCAGCCAGTGGAAAAGAACGCCTAAGAGTGGATTGGGAGTCATTATCGATCCTTAGACTGATAGGCCAAGACGGTAGATACGGTTTGCGTTGCGCGCGAAGAGCGCGCGTCGTTCGTCTTCACTGAAATCCGAGATCGCTTCCCCAAGCGCGTCGAGCGTTTCATCAAATGGTGCAAAGAGCCGATCGGTTGGAAAGTCGCTTGCAATCATTGCGCGATCGGTGCCGAACAAGTCGATGGTTTCCAAGGTCCGAGCACGGACCGTCTCCGCGCGCCAAGGACGCTCGACAAAACCTAGTCCGGAAATCTTGACGGCGACGTTGGGGAACGCCGCCAAGATGCTCATTCCGGCGCGCCATTCACAAACGATTTGCTGGTCCAGCCCGATCCCCATGCCTGCATGATTGACGATGACCTGAATATCCGGGTGGCGCTCAATTAGAGGCGCAAGTCCTGCAAATTGCTCTGGATAAGCCTGTAGATCGAACGAGAGATTATATTTGCCGAGCATGCCGAAGCCGCGCGCCCATCCCTCGTCACGGCTCAGATCGTGCGGCGTATATGTTCGTGCGGGGTCAGCATGCCAGTTAATGATGTGGCGAATACCCCGCACCGATCGCCTCGCAGCGTGCATCGCAAGAAGACTCTCCACCACAGGATCGCTGAGCGCTGCGAACGCAATGATGCCGCTTGGAAGATCCTCACGGTCTGCCATGTCTTGCAGCCAGTCCGTTTCCTCCAGCGCCTGCGCCGGTGTCGCACCGGCATCGACGTGAACGATTCCGACGACGTTCAAGTTGGCGCTTTCCTTGCGATAATCCGCGAGGCGATAATCATGCGCAATCGCCGACACATCACCATTAGGCCCCGCCGCACCGAAGGGCGGCGTGAGCCAAGGATAATTTAGTCGATTTAGATCCCACAGGTGCACATGTGGATCTATAAACGGCAGATCTCGCAATATCCCTCTCCCACGGCGCCTTTTGTGTCAGGTCGCTACGATTTCTGCGTCAATAGGTCGTGCGGCCACCCGAGGTGTCGAAAGTCGATGCCGTCGTGAAACTGCATTCCTCGCTGACCATGAAGCAAACCATCGCGGCCGATTCATCGATTTCGCCGAGGCGGCCCATCGGAATTTTCGAGCGCATATAATCGATCTGGCTTTGCGGAAGCTGGTCGAGAATGGGGCTCTCAAAGGTCGCCGGTGTCAGCGCGTTGGCAATCACCCCCTTGCCAGCTAATTCCTTGCCAAGCGACTTGGTAAGACCAATCACTGCAGCCTTGGACGCTGAATAGACCGAGGCATTGGGGTTGCCCTCCTTGCCCGCCACTGACGAGACGTTCACGATCCGGCCAAAGCCGTTCGCAAGCATCATGGGTACGATCGCCCGATTGCAATAAAATAGCCCGTTAACGTTAATGTCCATCACGCGCTTCCAGCCATCGATCGGGAACTCGTGAACGGGTGCCGTCGGGCCGGTAATCCCTGCCGAGCAGACGAGGATATCGATATGACCAAGCGATGCTTCCGCTTCATAGGCAGCGGCTTGCACTGCGTCAGCGTCGGACACGTCAAGCGCGGCCGTGTGGGTTGCGCCAATCTCTGCGGAAACCAGAGCAAGCTGTTCGGCATTCACATCCCAGAGCGAGACAGCGCCGCCTTCTTCGATGATCCTTTTTGCCACAGCTTTGCCAAGGCCAGAGGCACCGCCGGTAATAACGGCTGTGCGGCCCGCGAAACGCCCGGGAAACAGACTCATGCCAGCGCCTCTAGATCAAACGCGATAACGCTCTGCGTTTGCTCGCCCAGTCCAGTGATGCCCAGACGCATTTCATCGCCGGCCTTGAGGAAGATCATGTCGGGCTTTTGCCCTTCGCCCACGCCCGGAGGCGTACCGGTGATCAGCAAATCTCCTGGGTGGAGCGTAATGAACCGGCTCATATAAGCGATGCATTCGGCCACCGAGAAAATCATGGTGCTGGTGTTGCCGGTCTGCATACGTTTGCCGTTGAGATCGAGAAACATGTCGAGCGACTGGCAGTCGGCAACTTCGTCAGGCGTTACGATCCAGGGGCCGACCGGCCCGAAGGTGTCACAGCCTTTGCCTTTGTCCCACTGACTACCCAGCTCCTTCTGGAAAGCGCGTTCGGACACGTCATTCGCCAGAACAAAGCCGGCGACGTGATCCAGCGCATCAGCTTCGTCAACATAACGGCAAGTCTTGCCGATCACGACTCCCA
>CBIHKY010000109.1:0-10046 GCA_966205705.1 uncultured Alphaproteobacteria bacterium | reverse complement strand
GGCGCGAGCGGGGGCTGGTAATGGGCAAGCGCGTTTCCATGAGCGAGGCCGATCATCAGATCGTGACCGACGCGGTCGGCAAGGCCGAGCAGCATACAGATGCCGAGATTGTGACGATCGTCGCGCGCCGATCCGACGCCTATCATGATGTCGGCCTGCACTGGGCAATCCTCGCGATGCTGCTCGTCCCGGCCTTCGCGGCGACTTTTCCGCTCCATTATGAAAGCGCGATCATCTGGTTGCTCGCCGAATGGACGCACCAATTGCCGCTGCGCACGCTGTTGCTGGTGCTGCTCGGCAATATGATCCTGGTGTTTCTGGCCGTGCGCTATCTGCTCGCCATCCCTGCATTGCGCATGCTGGTCACACCCGGGGCGACCAAATCGCGGCGTGTGCGGCGCCGGGCTTTGCTCCTGTTCCGCACCTCCGCCGAATCCCGCACGGCGCGCCTGACCGGATTGCTGCTCTATCTTTCGCTCGATGAGCATCGCGCGGAAATCGTTGCCGACGAGGCCATCGCCTCCTAGGTCCCGCCGGAAGTGTGGGGCGAAGCGATGGCCGCGTTGGTCGATGTTGTGCGCGCTGGGCGCAGCGCGCAAGGCATGGCGCTCGCCATCGAGAAGGCAGGCGTGATCCTTGCCGAGCATTGCCCCAGAAGTGACACCAACCCCAACGAGCTGCCGGACAGGCTGATCGAGCTTTGAGCGCGACCACGCCAGAAGATGAGCATCGCTTCCCTGAGGAAGTGATGTGGGAAGGCAAGTTCATCACCGCCAAGCGGCGCGGGCGATGGGAATATGTGGGCCGTGCCCGCGGCATCAGCGCGGCCGTCATCATCGCGATCGATGACGCCGGTGATGGCCGCTACATCATATTGGTGGATCAGTTCCGCGTTCCCCTTGGGCGGCGCTGCATCGAATTGCCTGCGGGCCTTGTGGGCGATGAAGCCGCCGGGGAGGCCCCCTCCCTCGCCGCCGCACGCGAGCTGGAGGAAGAGACTGGCTATCATGCAGGCCGCATGGTGGACCTTGGCGAATATTGGAGCTCGCCCGGCATGGTCTCGGAAAGCTTCCGGCTCTTTCGCGCGCTCGATCTGGTCAAGACGGGTGATGGCGGCGGCGTGCCGGGCGAGGATATTCGGGTTCATCGGGTGCCGTTGGCCCATCTTGCGGACTGGATCGCTGAGCAGCGCAAGCAAGGCTATGCGGTGGATGTGAAGCTGCTCACTCTGCTTGGGCCATCGCTCCTCGCCTGACGCCACCCTTGCAAACCCGCCCTAAGGTTGCGCCGGAGATCATTCTTTTCTAGGCAGCGCCCTCCCGCCACTCAGCCTTTTCAAAGCCGGATCGTCAGCAAAAATGCCTCAAGTCGCTATCAAGATCTGCGGTGTCACAACACCAGCCGCTATTGAGGCCGCTGCGCGCGGTGGGGCCAGCCATATCGGGCTGAACTATTTCCCCAAAAGCCCGCGCTTTTTGGCGCCTGAGCGCGTCGCGCCACTAGTGACGAGCATACCCTCGCATCTCAAGCGCGTCGGCGTGCTGGTCGACCCGGATGACAATCTCATCGATGCGATGATTGCGGCGGGCGGCATGCAGATCATCCAGCTGCACGGGCGCGAGACGCCGGAGCGGACGGCATCCCTGCGCCAGCGCACGGGACTTCCGGTGTGGAAAGCCATCGCCGTAAAGACTGCCGCCGATCTGGCGAGCGGCGCTGCTTATGCGGGCGCTGTGGATTTTCTCCTCTATGACGCCAAGACTCCGGATAGCGCGGTGCTGCCAGGTGGCCTGGGCCATCGCTTCGACTGGAGCCTGCTCGCCGGGCATCGCGCGCCGCTGCCCTGGGGGCTATCTGGCGGACTGGATGCGAGCAATGTCGTAGAGGCAATCCGCGTCACAAGCGCGCCGCTCGTGGATGTCTCCTCCGGCGTCGAAAGCGCGCCGGGCGTGAAGGAGGTCGCGCGCATCGCCGCTTTTTGTCAGGCAGCCCTGGCATCCTGAGCAAAGCAGCCTTTAATCCTCGGGGCGCAGAATCTGCTGGGAATTTCTCTTGAGGGCAGCATCGGGTGATCATGCGACCTACTCACCTCGTCACCCCGGACTTGATCCGGGGCCCCGCTGCCTTGGAGCGTCGCGCTGGAAAAAGCGGGACCCCGGATCAAGTCCGGGGTGACGTGTAGGATTCGCGAGACGATCGCAAATCGGGATCGAATTTTCAAACCCGTGGTTGAACCATCATCATGACCATCCCGCAGATGACGACCAATCCTGAATGGCTGCAGCTCGCGCTTTACGCCGGTGGCGCTGCGGTGCTGCTCATCCTGATTTTCAACATCCCCTATATTGGCCGCATCCTGCGCAGCCTCTTCTCATTCGGCATCCTCGCCTTCTGCCTTTTCCTGCTTTTCCAGCAAGCGCCGTTCGATCCCAACCCCTCCACGCTGAACGACAAGCTTGGGCAGGACAGCCAGCAGGTGAGCGGCGAGGAAGTGCGCATCCGCATCGCGCGGGATGGGCATTTCTGGGCCAATGTCACAATCAATGGCGTAGAGCGACGCATGCTCATCGATAGCGGCGCGACCATCACGGCCATTTCCGCCGAGACAGCGCAGCGCGCGGCGGTGGAGAAGTCGGCCAACATCCTGCCCGTGGTTTTGCAGACTGCGAATGGCGCCGTTCAGGCGGAAACCGGGACGATCAAGCGGCTCGTGCTCGGCAATATCGAGGCGCGCGACCTGAACGTCGTCATCTCGCCCGCGCTCGGCAATATGGATGTGCTTGGCATGAACTTCCTCTCCCAGCTTGCATCCTGGGGCGTGCAGGATGGCACACTCATTCTCGTGCCGAAGAAAGTCGGTGCGGCTGCCCAGTCATCTGGCACAGCGCCGTGAAAAACGCCGCTCATTCCAGCCCGAACCTGCGCAAAGGCGGTGGACAAGGGCGTGACCATCTGCAAAGCGATTTCGCTATGTTGACGCAGCCTGCCCCTGCCATCCGCATCGGAACACGATGGCGCTGATCGCTTCTCCTTGATGATCGAAGCAAGCGAACCCACGTATTCACGAGGCCAGAGACGACCATGACCAGCACGACCACCGCTCTACCCAACTCTCTTCGCGCGCTGCCCGACGAACGCGGCCATTTCGGCCAGTTTGGCGGGCGTTATGTGGCCGAGACGCTGATGCCCATCATTCTCGACCTTGAGCGGGAATATCGCGCGGCAAAGGAAGACCCTGCCTTCAAGACGCAATTTGACGGGCTGATGAAGTATTATGTCGGCCGCCCCTCTCCGCTCTATTATGCCGAGCGGCTGACCGACCATTATCGCAAGGCTGCCAAGCCCGGCCATGGCGCGAAAATCTATTTCAAGCGCGAAGAGCTGAACCATACCGGCGCGCACAAGATCAATAATTGCATCGGGCAGATTTTGCTCGCGATCCGCATGGGCAAGACGCGCATCATCGCGGAGACCGGCGCTGGCCAGCATGGCGTGGCGACGGCGACCGTGTGCGCGCGCTTTGGCCTGCCCTGCACCATTTTCATGGGCGCCAAGGACATCGAGCGCCAGCAGCCCAATGTGTTCCGCATGAAGCTGCTCGGCGCAGAAGTGCGGCCCGTGACCAGCGGATCGCAAAGCCTCAAGGATGCGATGAACGAGGCCCTGCGCGACTGGGTCGCGACGGTGGAGAACACCTTTTACATCATCGGCACGGCGGCAGGCCCGCACCCCTATCCCGAGCTGGTGCGCGACTTCCAGAGCGTGATCGGCACCGAGGCGCGCGAACAGATTTTGGAAGCGGAAGGCCGCTTGCCGGACCTGTTGATCGCATCGGTTGGCGGTGGTTCCAATGCGATCGGCATGTTCCACCCCTTCCTCGACGATGCGGATGTCGCGATGGTCGGCGTGGAAGCCGCGGGTCGTGGCCTGGATAGCGGCGCGCATGCCGCCAGTCTCACCGGCGGTAGCCCCGGCATTCTCCACGGCAACAAAACCTATCTGCTGCAGGATGAGGACGGCCAGATCACCGAGGCGCACTCCATTTCGGCTGGCTTGGATTATCCCGGCATCGGCCCTGAGCATAGCTGGCTGCATGAGAGTGGCCGGGTGACCTATCTGCCGGTGACAGACATGCAGGCGCTCGATGCCTTCCAGCTCTGCTGCAAGGCCGAAGGAATCATCCCGGCACTTGAATGCTCCCATGCGCTGGCGATTCTGGAAACAAAGGCGCCGGAAATGCGCGAGGATGAGATCATCATCCTCAATCTCTCCGGGCGTGGCGATAAGGATATCTTCACCGTGGCACAGGCGCTGGGAGCCAAGATATGAGCGCGCGCCTGACAGCAGCTTTCGCGAAGGCGAAGGATGAGGGGCGCGCGGCGCTCGTCACCTTCATCACGGGTGGCGATCCGACCCCGGCGCACACAGCCGCCTTGCTCGATGCACTGGTCGAGGGCGGCGCGGACGTGATCGAACTGGGCATGCCCTTTACCGATCCGATGGCGGATGGCCCGGCCATTCAGGCCGCGAACCTGCGCGCTTTGGCCGCGGGCATCACCACGGCAGGCATTTTCGGCATCGCCGCGGCATTCCGCGAGCGTAACCCGAATGTCCCGCTGGTGCTGATGGGTTATGCCAACCCGATGAGCATCCGAGGCGCTGACTGGTTCGCCAAGGAGTGCAAGGCAGCGGGCGTCGATGGCGTGATCTGCGTCGACATTCCGCCCGAGGAAGATGATGAGCTCGGCCCAACGTTGCGTGCAGCGCACATCGCGCCCATCCGGCTCGCTACGCCGACCACGGACGCGGCGCGGCTCCCGGCGGTGCTCGATAACGCCTCGGGCTTCCTCTATTATGTCTCGGTCGCGGGCATCACCGGCATGCAGCAGGCCGTGCAAGTGAGCATCGAGGATGCCGTCGCGCGCCTCAAAGCCGCCACCGATCTGCCCGTCGCCGTTGGCTTTGGCGTGCGTGCGCCAGAGCAGGCTGCCGCCATTGGCGCGGTTGCCGATGGCGTCGTCGTCGGCTCGGCTATTATCGATCTGATCGCAACCCACGGCGCGAATGCCGCAGAGCCCGTGCGCGATTTCGTCGCCTCGCTCCGCGCCGCGCTCAACCACAGGGAACATGCCGCATGAGCTGGCTCAACCGCGTCCGCAACGTCATGCCATTCATGGCGCGCAAGGCCGAAACGCCGGACAATCTCTGGCATAAATGCCCATCCTGCGGCCAGATGATCTTCCAGAAGGAATGGGACGAAAATCTGAGCGTCTGCCCACGCTGCGATCATCATGGCCGCATCGGGCCGCGCATCCGCTTCGGCCAGATCTTCGATGAGGGCACGCTGCGCGTCATCGCCGCGCCTGCCGTGAAGGAAGATCCGCTCAAATTCCGCGATTCCAAGCGCTACACCGATAGGCTCAAGGCCGCGCGCCAGCAGACCAGCGAGCAGGATGCGCTCATCAATGCCTTTGGGCGCATCGAGGGTCAGCCTGCCGTCGTGGGCGTGCAGGATTTCTCCTTCATGGGCGGCTCGATGGGCACGGCAGTGGGCGCAGCCTTCGTTGCCGGGGTGCGCGAGGCCACCAAAAATGCCTGCCCCTATGTGATCTTCACCGCAGCAGGCGGCGCCCGCATGCAGGAGGGCATCCTGTCCCTCATGCAGATGCCCCGCGCGACCGTCGCGATCCAGCAGCTCCGCGCAGCAGGCCAGCCCTATATCGTCGTGCTGACCGATCCCACCACGGGCGGCGTCACGGCCAGCTACGCGATGCTGGGCGATGTGCAGATCGCCGAGCCAAACGCGCTCATCGCCTTCGCCGGTGCCCGCGTGATCGAGAACACGATCCGCGAGAAGCTGCCTGAAGGCTTCCAGCGCGCGGAATATCTGCTCGAACATGGCATGCTGGACATGGTGACGCACCGCAAGGATATGCGCGAGACGATCGCCAAGGTTATCAGCTATCTCACGGCAGCCAAGGCCGCCTGATCAATCTGGAAAAGCAGGCTATCGATGGCTGATCACGCGGTTTCCGATCATCCTGCCGTGCAGGCGCAGCTTGACCGGCTGATGTCGCTCTCACCGGGGCGCGATGTGCTGGGCCTTGAGCGCATCACCGAGCTGATGGAGCGGCTGGGCAATCCCCATCTCGATCTGCCGCCGACATTCCATGTCGCGGGCACCAACGGCAAAGGCTCGACCTGCGCTTATCTGCGGGCGGCGCTGGAGGCGGATGGCAAGAGTGTGCATGTGTTCACCTCGCCGCATCTCGTGCGGTTTAACGAGCGCATCCGCATTGCGGGCACATTGATCGACGATGATATGCTGGCCCTCGCGCTGGAGCAGGTGCTGGACCTTGGCGGCGATCTGAACGCTAGCTTCTTCGAGATCACCACCGCTGCCGCCTTCATGCTGTTCGCCCGGATTCCGGCGGATGCCTGCGTGATCGAAGTGGGGCTTGGCGGTCGGTTGGATGCCACCAATGTGCTGACGAACCCTGTCGCATGTGGCATTTCTTCGCTGGCGATCGATCATGAGGGCTTTCTGCTCGCGCCGGAAGAAAATGTGCCGGTCGAGCCGCTCAGCCGCATTGCGTTCGAGAAGGCGGGCATCGCCAAACAGGGCGCGCCGCTCGTCACGCAGCATTATCGCCCGGCCATGAACGCCACGATCGCCAAGGTCGCCGAGGGCGCAGGCGCCACGCATCTGCCGCGTGGGCGCAACTGGGACATTGCCGATTATCAGGGCCAGCTCCATTATCGCGATGAAGCCGGACGGATCGACCTGCCCCTGCCCCGCCTGCCGGGCGCGCACCAGATCAGCAATCTCGGCCTCGCCATCGCGATGCTGCGGCACCAGAGCGCGCTCATCATCAGCGAGGCCGCGCTGCGCGCCGCCCCGCTCTGGGCGCAATGGCCCGCGCGGATGCAGCGGCTGGAGGGTGGGCCTCTGAATGCGCGCCTGCCGGATCGCGCGATCATTCTCGATGGCGGGCATAATCCGGATGCGGGCAAGGCGCTTGCGGTTGCTTTGCAGGAATCAGGGCTCGCTGCCGAGGGGCTGGATCTAGTGACTGGGATGCTTGCGAACAAAGATGTGCGCGGCTTTCTGGAGCCGCTGCGCCCGCTGCTCCGCTCGATCCGGTCGCTGCCGGTGCCGGGGCATGAGCATCATGGGGCGGAGGTGTTTGCCGAGGTGGGGGCGCAATGGAATATTCCGCACAGCGCGTTCACGACGATCCGGGAAGCGCTGGACGATATTGCGACGTCCGATGGCCCGGCGCGGACAGTGCTGATTGCGGGGACGCTGTATCTCGCGGGGCAAGTGCTTATCGAGAATGACCAGCCGCCGGTTTAATAGCGCCAAAAATCACAGCATAGCCGTCACCCCGGACTTGATCCGGGGTCCCGCTTTTTTCCGGGGATATGTGAGTAGGAAGCTGGACCCCGGATCAAGTCCGGGGTGACGTTGTGTGTGGGTGCAACGTGGTGCCGACCATCAGCCCCCCGTCTCGCTCGCCGCCTCAGCCTTGGATTGCCCGCGCACGCGATACGCCTCGATGCAGCACAAGATCACCGCAATGAACCCCAGCTGCGTCGTCAGCAAAAACACATCCGCGTAGCCGCGCGTCTCGATCATGCCGCCCAGCGCCCCACGCCCCAGCGCTCCGACGAGGAAGGTGAGTGAGGAGAGCAGTGCATATTGCACGGCGCTGAATTGCTTGGAGGTGATCGTCGAGAGGTAAGCCACGAACGCCGCACCTGCGAGGCCACCCGCAATGTTCTCGCCTGTGATCGCGAGCAGCAGGCGCGAGAAGCGGGCATCAGCGCCGAATAGTTCGGTCAGCCAGTAGAAGCCGCTATATTGGCCGAAGATGTCGAGCCCGGCGCCACCCAGGGCGAGGTCCATATAGAGCAGGTTGGAAAGCGCAGCGACCAGCGCGCCGAGGATCAGCGTGATCATCCGGCCCAATGTCGCGAAGGAGATCGCACCCAGCGCGATGCCCGCCATCGTCATGCCGACACCGAAGAATTTGGAGGCGATCGCTACCTCGTCATTCGTGTATTTGAGCTCCTGCAGATAGAATGGCAGCGCGAACGGCCCCCACACGCCATCGGTGAAGCGGTATGAGAGGATGATGCCCAGCGCCAAGATGGACGCCCAGCCGAGCCGGGAGATGATCTCCGCCAGCGGCATCAGCAGCGCGGTATAGGCATGTTGCACCAAATGCGCGCCACTGCTCGTCAGTTGCTCATCGCGCGGCAGCACGTGGCGGGACTGTTTGCGCCAGTAGTTGAGTATTGCGGCGATGATGGCCGGCACGAGCACCGTCGCGACCACGATCAGCGGCCCCATCGTCTTGATGAAGGCGCCTGAGTCCGGCCGCGCCGCTGGCTCAGCGCCGAGCGATTGCACCATGAAGATGATAACCTCGGCCAGCGCCCAGACCCATGATGCGCCCACGATCAGCATGGCGATCAGCCGCACTTTGAGCGTGAGTTCACCCGCCGGGATCAGCGCTGCATTGGCGAGGACAGGCCGCGGCGTATCAGGCGCGAGCAGGCTGGCGATCAGCGGCACGAGCATAACGATGCCGAAGAACAGATAGACGTTCGACCAGCCGATCCGCTCGGCCATAATGAGCGCCATCGCGCCGCCCGCGAGCGCGGCGATGCGGTAGCCGAGCTGATACACCGCCGAGAGAATTTCCAGCGTCGCCTTCTCGTCCGCTACATCCACGCGCCAAGCATCGATCACGATATCCTGCGTCGCGGAAGCGAAGGCGCCAAGGCCCGCCAGCAGCGAAAACACGCCCAATGATGTCAGCGGATCAAGTTGCGACAGGATGATGAACGAGCCCGAGAGCAGGATCTGGATCGGCACCAGCCAGGATCGCCGCCGCCCGAGATAGCCAATGAGCGGCAAATTCACCCGGTCGACAATGGGCGACCAGAGGAATTTGAACGCATAGGCAAGGCCGATCAGCGAGAAGACGCCCATCGTTTCCAGATCGACCTTAGCCTCGCCCAGCCATGCGTAAAGCGTGCCGAGCAGCAGCACATAAGGCAGGCCGGAGGCGAAGCCGAACACCAGCATGATGCCGACCTTGCGATTGGATAGCGCTGCCTTGAGAAGCGCCCAGCCCTTGGGCGGCGGCGCAGACGTTTCCGCCTCGCTGGCGATCTGTGCTGAACTCATGGCTGCATCGCCCCCAAATTTTGACCCGTGTCGCTTATCCCTAACCGGTCACGCTACAGGTCAAAGCGATTTTGTCATTCAGCTCTGCACTTGGTCGCGCGGAAACACCGTCATCCCGCGCGGCAGGCGCCCGGCAGGCTTGGAGCCGACCAGCCGCTCGCACACCGTGATGGCGCGGATGAGGTCTCGTGGCAGGAAGGGCTTTGCGAGGCAGCCCAAAGCATAGCGCTGCTCAGCGATATCCTCTGGAGGACGCCCGCTGGCATAGAGCACGGCGATGCCAAGTTCGCGGGCATGGCGCGCAAGCTCAATGCCAGAGCGCACGCCTGCCAGCTGAATATCCGTAATCACCAGATCGACCGCGCCCTGCCCCAGGATGATCGCCTGCGCATCGCGAAAGCGAGCGACTGTGGCAATCACCTCATAGTCCGCCTGCTGCAGCGTATGCTCATAGTCGAACGCGGTTAGCGGCTCATCCTCAACGACGAGGATCCGGCGGATCTGCTGAGCCCTCTTCGAGAAAAACATTGCCGCCTCATTCCCGTTGCGCCACTAACCTGCGGATCGAAATAGGATCGATCGACGCGCTCGAAAACGCTAGGTCGCGCAACCGTGATTCGCCAGTGCAATGGCGACACAACACAAATAAAAACCGCCAAATTAAACGGACGAACATCTTGCCCAGCCCAAGTGGCCCAAAAGGTCCTCGCAGACCATCCCGCCCCACCGCTCCCACTGGCGAGCGTGGTCGCATGTCTCCGCCGCGTATGCGCCGGAGTGCGGGCCGCAATGGCCCCGCTGCGCCGCAAGTGCGCCGCGCTGCCGATGATGGCACTCCGCGTGAAGG
>CBIHKY010000108.1:0-10174 GCA_966205705.1 uncultured Alphaproteobacteria bacterium | reverse complement strand
GATCTGGACAAGGCAGCAGGCTATCAGCCCGTGCAGGTGGCTGATAATCTGAGCTATGAGCAATATGCCGCGCTCTCGGTTCGTTTGCCCGAGTTCCCCGGCGTCGCGCCCGCGCAGGGCTTCGCGCGCTTCTATCCCGCCGGGCCATCAGTCGGGCATCTGGTTGGCTATGTCGGCACGCCGTCGCCCGAGGATTACAAGAAAACCCGCGATCCGCTGCTGATTACCCCGGGCTTCAAGATCGGCAAGCAAGGCCTTGAGCAATCGCTGGATTCCATCCTGACCGGCAAACCCGGCGCCCGCCGGGTGGAAGTGACCGCGCGTGGCGAAACAGTGCGCGATCTCGATACGCGCATGGATACGCCGGGCCGCACGATCCAGCTCACCATCGATGGCGCCTTGCAGGAATTTGCTGGCCGTCGGCTGGGTGAACAGAGCGGCGCGGTCGTGGTGATGGATTGCCTCACCGGCGACGTGCTTTGCTCCACCTCCATGCCGAGCTTTGACCCCAACAGCTTCTCCAACGGCATTTCGCATCTTGAGTGGCAGATGCTTTCGCAAGACGATCATGTCCCGCTGCGCAACAAGACGCTCGCCGGGCTTTATCCGCCCGGCTCCACCGTCAAGCCGATGGTTGCCCTCTCCTTTCTGGAAGCCGGGCTGCCAGCTGAGGACAGCGTCGTGTGCACTGGCGCCCTGCGCGTGGGCAACCGGCTGTTCCACTGCCACTCGCGGCGCGGTCATGGCACCGTCAACATGTCCCGCGCCATCGAGCAGAGCTGCGACATTTATTTCTACTATTTCGCCCAGAAGATCGGCATGGACACGATCGCCGCGATGGCGCGAAAGATGGGCATGGGCCAGAGCTTCGATCTGCCCTTCCCCAACCAGAGCTATGGCACCGTGCCGGACCCGGCCTGGAAGCTGAAAAAATATGATCAGCCCTGGCAGCCTTATGACACGGTCAATGCCACCATCGGCCAGGGCTATATGCTCATCAACCCCACGCAGATGTGCGTGATGTCCGCGCGGCTGGCAATGGGCACCAATTTGATGCCGCACTATATCAATGATGGCAAAAAGCACTCAGGCGAACCGCTCGGCATCCCCCTCGATCATCTCACCGTCATCCGCAACGCGATGCGCGATGTGGTGAATGGCGGCGGCACCGGGCGCCGGGCGCGCATCAACGTGCCCAATGTCCTGATGGCGGGCAAAACCGGCACGGCGCAGGTACGCAACATCACGATGGCGGAGCGGCGCGGCGGCGTGCGCTCCAACGCCTCGCTGCCCTTCAAGCTGCGGGACCATGCGCTGTTCATGGGCTTTGCCCCATATGATAATCCGCGTTATGCCATCGCCACCATCCTTGAGCATGGCGGGCATATCAACCCCATTCAGGATACGCCGATGATCGCCGCCGATTGCCTCACCTTCCTGTATGATCCGGCCAAGGCAATGGAAACGCTCGAGAAGATCGAAAAGGATTGGGGCGGACCGCCGCAGGTGCGGCTGGAACGGCAATTGAACGCATTCCGCATCGCCAAAGGCCTCGCCGCCGCGCCGCTCATTCCGCTGGAGGGCAATGGCGCCACCAATGCTGCCGAGGCGCCCACGCCCGAGTCCGATCAGGTGCGCGAGCAACCGCAACCCGCGCCCTCCCCTGCCGTGCCCGCAACCGCTGAGAGCGCGCATGCCACGAGCAGCACCCCAGCACCCGATGCCGCGCCATCTGCGACGACAACGCCATGAACAAGTTCATCCCCGTTCCCGATGCCGTGGCAAAGCTGCCCTGGGGCCTCTATGCGCTGCTGATGGCGATGATCGGCTTTGGCTCCGTCGTGCTCTACAGTGCGGCAGGCGGGCATATTTTGCCGTGGGCGGGCGTGCATGTCGTGCGGTTCCTGGTGTTCCTGGCAATGGCGGAAGTCATCGCGCGCCTGCCCCACTCGCTGCTGCGCACGGGCGCCTTGCCCGGCTATGCCTTCATCCTGATCGCGCTCATCATCGTCGAACTTGTCGGAACGGTGGCGGGCGGCAGCCAGCGGTGGATCAACCTTGGCTTCATGCAGTTGCAGCCATCGGAATTCATGAAAGTCGCCGTGATCCTCGCGGTCGCGCGCTTCTATGCACTCATCCCCGCATCTTACATCCGCACCCCGACGGCGATCTGGCCAGCCTTGTGCCTGATTGGCGTGCCAGTTGTGTTGGTGCTGCTCCAGCCAGACCTTGGCACCGCGAGCATGATCGGCATGGGCGGCGTAACCGTGATGTTCCTCGCCGGATTGCCCATGCGGCTCTTTGTGGGCGCCGGATTGGCGGGCGCGGCGATCGTGCCCATCGCCTTCAGCTTCCTGCACGATTATCAGCAAAAGCGCGTGCTCATTTTCCTCGATCCGGAAAGCGATCCGCTGGGCGCAGGCTATCATATCAGCCAGTCGACAATCGCAATCGGCTCCGGCGGCTTCTTCGGCAAGGGCTTCCTCAACGGCACCCAGAGCCACCTCCATTATCTGCCGGAAGGGCACACCGACTTCGTGTTTGCCACCATGGCCGAGGAATGGGGCATGCTGGGCGGCATCCTGCTGCTCACCGGGTTCTTCCTGCTGCTGCGCTGGGGCCTGCGCGTTGCCCAGCGCACGGATGATCGCTTCGCCAGGCTCGTGGCGGCAGGCCTCACCACCACCATCTTCATCTATGGATCGATCAACGTGATGATGGTGATGGGTCTCGCGCCGGTTGTCGGCATTCCCCTGCCCTTCCTCTCCTATGGCGGCTCGGCCATGCTCACCGTGATGCTGTGCATCGGCATCATCCGCAATATCGATCGCAACCACGAGAAGCTCACCAGTCGCTGGCGCTGAACGGAACAATTACAAGGGGTTAGCCGGGTGATATCTGCGGATCGCGACATGCTCAACCACGCATATTTGAACAAAGATCACGACGTTGCGTTTTTTGTTTGGCAAGCCGAAACCCCCGTGCTAACCGCGCCCCTCCAAACGGCAAAGCGACACGAACAAGTCTCGCAACCGTCTATGTGGACGCATAGCTCAGTTGGTAGAGCAGCTGACTCTTAATCAGCGGGTCCTTGGTTCGAGCCCAAGTGCGTCCACCACTTTTTCAATGACTTAGATGTGATTTACGGACGGTGCCTTCCGGCGGGGCGCCAATGTGGCATAGTGCTGCGACGCCGAGCTAGCGAACCACTTTACGATGAGCTCCAGCCCCATATTGTCCAGCGGGATCAGGGCGTAGCGCCCCCAAGTAACGGCTGGGCAGACAGTTCCGGCAGCCCAACTCTTTAGCGCCCTGGCAAGGCTTGCAGCACGGGCAATCCACGTGCGTCCCGGATGTTGCGCACGACTGCCACGTCTGATGCTTCGCCTCTAGCCAGATCATATCGCATCCTGACGGCGATATCTGCCTGGCACGGGTCCTGCCCTTCCTTATACATGCTGCACGCAAGCACATAAGTGCGGATGACGTCCAGCCGTTGGGGATCGAGCTTCAACTGCCAATTGACCGGATAGTTTGGAACATGTCCGCCTAGCGGGTCCTTCGCCAATGTGCTGCGAGCGACGTCTGCAAGCCTGTCATCCAGCCCGCTCGCGCTGATGTAATGAACGTATAGACGCAAGTCAGCAGCCAGGGCCTGTTCCTGATCGGCGCCAATGCTGATCTGATAGCTTGGCTCGTCAGACCGGTTGTCCGGCAGCCGGCTATCGAGCGTCATGGGCGCGGCTTTGGCCGGCTGTCCCGGTGCGGGGCGAAGAATGCGCAGCGCAAGCGTGCGCAAAGCCGTATCGGCATCTGCCGGGAGCGATTGCCGATAGCGTGTGATGCAGGGCGTCAGGCGATCGAGCGCGGGTTGCTGATTGGCCGGATCAAGATCGAGCTCCAGAACCGTGCGAAATGCTGGTGTGATCTGCGCCTCGTGAATGCCCAGCAACGCGATGCCGCACTGACTGAAGGCGGCGTTCAGCGCCTTCACCTTGATGCCGCTCAAGACCGCATTGTCATGAGCGCGCCGCAGCCTTTGCTCGCAGGCCGTGCCGACACCGCATTTGGCAGGGTCAGGATCGATATTGAAGCGGATGCGCGTCAGCGGATCGCCGCTCTTGACGAGGGCAACGTCGTAATAGCCCTTCTGCAAATAGCTGTCGTAAAACTCAAATTCGCCGGGATAGACGGCTTCGGCAAGAGCGATGGCCGCCCTTTCCGATCCTTCGCGATCGCCGCAACCTGCCAGCATTAAAGCGGACAATATTGCCGCGCCCAGTCGAGCCCAGCGCATCAGCGAACCGTTACCGATTTGACCAGAAGAATCATCGGCGCGCGATGATGGGCCGTGTGGGCGCCCATCGCTGTTCCCGAGACCGTCACATCACGGCCCACGGCATCCTGAAGCATTTTGGTCAGTCGTTTGTCAGTGGCGTGAACATGCACACGATCGAACCGTTCACTGCCGTCAGCAAATTCTCCATCGTCGAAACAGATGTGGCGCGGCAGTTCAAGGATCAACGCCCGTTGACCTGCATCTCTCCGCACGGCGCTTTCATCATTTGGCTGTCCGGCAAAGTTGACCAGCGTCAGCTTGCCCGCGAGCGTCACCCCAGCGCCAGCACGGGAAGAATCGACACAGCGTGATGGAGCTTCCGCCGCTGTTACGGGAGCAGCTGAAAAGAGGAGTGAAAAGACCATAGCCGCGAGCGCCGCCCGCATGTGGAAGCCTAAAAGTTTGGCGCAAACCGGCTTAAGGCGATCAATTTTCCAAGGCATTTCACATCTTCGTTTGTCGGAGTGACAATGTAAAGTTCTGGAGAATAAGAGTTTTCCGGAAGCTGCGCACGGCAGCTGGGTCATTCGCAAAAAAGCCTCAAGGCGGATTATGCGTGGTACGCAGACACTGCGATATACGCTCGACGAGTGGGGCATATTTGCTTGCAAGGCTTTCTGGATAGCGCAGCTTGAATGCAATCAGTCGCCCCTCAGCGAGGATGGCTTTGGTATAGAGAATTTGGTCAACGCGCGTTCCAGACACCACAAACCAATTCTCCCCCCGCGCAACAAGGCCGACATGGGTCAGCTTTTCGCGCTCCATCCGAATTGGCTCTGCCAGCGTTGCACCGGGGTAATTGATCGCCGCAGCGATGAGCATTGCGCTGTCCCTCGATTCCAGCACGATGCCATGCCTCTGCGGCGATTCCCGGCTTTGATCGAACAGCGCTGCCGGGTAGCAGATCTCGAAAGCAAAGCGGCTGTTGTGCCAGGTCTTCCAATCATCCTTGTCGGCCAAAGCGGCGTGTGTCGGCATGATCAGACCTATTGCCGTTGCGACGATCGTGGCTGCCCACTTAACGCTCAAAAAATGATCGTTTCGCGGTAAGGCCGAGCATCTCGTTCGACATCGCTATTGCCTCCAATTCAGCGGCCGGACGCAGGAGCGGCATGGTCCCGGCACGGTCCTAAAATGCGGTCCACACGCAGGACGGGCTTGTCTTCCTCACCACTGATCAGGCGCCCGTCGATCGCAAGGCAGGCGCGTTCTTCCCAGGCCCGCGACACAGCGATCAAAAGCGCCTTCTCACCAATCATAGGGGGTGGCGGTGAATTCCCATCCATGTCCGAATAAAGCAGCCCGGCCCTCGGCTCGCTCACCTGTTGCTGCGGAATGAAAACGCCGCGCGACGGGCAAGGCAGGCGGACGCAGCGTATACCTGTATCGCCAATGTGCAAACGCATCGGGGCAGCATCGCCCTCTGTCGCGACCAGCGGCTCGGATATGGCGGACTGCGCCAGTGCCGCTGCAATGATTGCACTAGCGATTTGGAAGGCCATTGCGTGTCCTTGTCTCTTTGATTTCCTGCTTCCGCGCCATCATGTCGTCCCGCATCGCGATCAGGCCGTCACGCACGGTTGCGTGCTGAGCGGGATGAGCATCCTTCGATGTGAACTGGTTGGGATGCGCCTCGTCCCAAGCCAGCGCGGCATCGATCTGCTGCACGGCGCCCTCAACGTCGCCAAATGCATATTCATTGATTGGACGACCGACCGACTCCGACAGTGCGGAAAACAGGATGCCTGCGTTTGCGGCATCAGGTGGATTTGTCATGAGGTAGAAGCGGTAGCGCAATTGACCGATATAGAACCAGCGGACTGCTTCATCCAACCGTCCCGCCGCCATCAGCTTCGATGTGAGCACATATAGGGCGGCAGGATGCGCGCTCTCGGCACCGGCGATGATGTCCTCGGGCGTCTGCTGCGCAAGATCGGCCTGGCCTTGGTTCATAACATCTCCGGTTTGAGCAAGCGCGAGTCCTGGCACGAGAAGCAGCGCTAAGAGAGGAAGCCTCCAACCAATCATGAGCCGAAGATCTTTCGCCAAAATGACGTTCGCGCAGCCGGACCGCCGGTTACATTCGCGTTGGCCATCCATTGCGCAACATAGTCCCGAAACCGGTCATCGATGAGATTGCCACTCAGTCGATAGGGAGCAGCATATGAATAGATCATGTCATAATTGCCGTCCGGTGCGATGCGAAGTTGTGCGCTCGTCCATCGGCCATTCGGGCTGGCCCCCATGCTATCGGCAAGGGCAGCGAATGAGCGTTTGGCCTCTGGTGACAATCGAAAACTCACTTTCTCGATCTGCTCACCGGGACGATTGCCAAGCGCAAATGAAATGCTGCTTGTTCGCTCGCCACTCTGGTCGATCTCGAAGTCGACGAACAGGTGAACCCATTGCCGGTTTCCCCAGTCACCATCAACAACATCGCTCGCGCAAGCGACAACCGCTTTGACCACATCGTCTTCATCCGGATTGGAACTGTGCGCGCTGGGCTTACTCATCGCTCCGCAAAGCCCCCATCCTTGATATCGTGCGCACGCATGTCATTCCCGCTCATCCGCTTCATGTCGCGTTGTACGGCGTCGGAAAGTTCGCGTGTCTGGTCGGCTGATTCACGTCTCAGTCGTGATTCCTCCAGCCACAAACCAGCCATGATGAGGCGTGCGTCTGCTTCCCGCTGCAGATCGGCACTGCTGTCTCGGTCGGTCAATTGTTTGTCCACCTGCCGGACCAAAGCCTGCTGTCATGCCATGTTCAATTTCTCACCATTGGCCAGTTCCCAAGCCAGGCCGAACATTAATACGGTGGCGCTCGCCAAGTCATTGATCGGCAGGCCGAGGGCTTCCAGCTTCCGATCAGCAACATCAGCAGCAGCGCCGGACCGGATGAAATGTTCCGGGTCTGGGATCGCGAACTCCAGGGAAAAATTACGGCGTAGATTGCCTGCCAACTGCTCATTCATCCGACGCCTGATCCCGGGGTCCAGATCGTAAGCCGTGCGGCTCGGCTCAATGCGGCTGGCATCCTTGAAACCCTGCGCGAAAATTGGCGCTACCTCGGCGATCTCAACATCCTCTGATGGCGCCTCGGCAGGGCCTTTCGAACATCCCAAAAGCGTCACAAGCAGCAGGAATGCGACAAGGCGAGGTCCATGATGATTGTGACGCATTATGGCTCCTTTTCTTGACCATGATGCAGAATGTTAAACGGGCCGATCCGCTTATGAGACGAGTAGAGCCCCATGCACGTCAAATAGAGCATGCACCTGTCCAGCTTTGGAGAAAACTCAGTAAACAAGTGTTGAAGCAATGGGTTAGCGGATAGAACAAGGTGAACATCATGCGAAAATCATTCCTTGTAACGGCTGCTTTGGTGATGGCCCCTATGCCCGTGGCGGCGCAAATGGTGGACGTGCCGATCTGGAGCAACGGCATATTGGGTCAGCAGGCGCTGCGCAGCACCTATGATAATTACGACAAAGCCCATGGCATCGATAAGGGGAAAGGGCAGTCGTCAAGCGCCACGTCTCGTCAATGCTCGGCCGATGCTCTGCCCGCGGCGGAGAGGCGCGCCATGGAAATCGAATATAAGCGCCGTGCCCGTGCTGACGGAAAGGCAAGTGCCGATGCGTGGGTACACGAGCAGGGACGCCGCTTTTATGCCAAGCTTGTGGCAAGCGGCACATGTCCGCCGCCCAATAAAGCTGGCAAACAGGTTGCCGCAACGGACCGTTCCCCGGGCAAGAAGCCGCTTCTCAACAAGACGGGCAAACCTTGCAGCCGCACGCGACTTGAACAACGCGTCGTTGCGTCATTGGGTGGGGGTGCAATGTCCATGGGCATGGTGACAGTCTGTGACGACTGACGCGGCATCCTGAGAGCCCGGCAGCCGCGCCTCGCTCAGCTCAACTGACCGCTTCCGCCCAAACGATGATCCGGAGCGGCCCATGCTCTGTGGTGCCGAACGGATAGCAGGTCACCAGCCCGAGCGTAGGCGCGAGGAGGTTCAGGGCAGCGCGAATTGATCCCGCCGCATGATTTGAAAACCAGTCACGCGATACGTGCCACGAGGGCCGGAAACCGGATCCAGCGTGATCATGTCGCCGACCTTCGCCCGTTTGATGAACGCAAAGTGCGTGTCGCGGTGGGCGGCGAGCATTGTCACATTGCTGAACTGGCAAAACTCCCTGCCCTTCCAATCAAGCATAAGCCAACCTGCCTTGCTAATCCGCCCTGCTCAAAGGAGTGCGCATGGCTGGTTTCATCGATAGGCTGAATAACCGCGACCGGGGGATGCTCGGGACCTGGACCAAGATCGCATCGCTCGAAATGATCGAACTGCTCGGCCATGCGGGCTTCGATTTCGTGGTCGTCGATCTCGAGCACGCCCCGCTCACCGTGGAGGCCGCTTATCCGATGATCTTCGCGGCGCAGGCAATGGGCATGGGTGCGCTGGTGCGTCTGTCGGATCGGCAGGGCTCGCAGATTCAGCGATTGCTGGATGGTGGTGCTGATGGGTTACTCGTGCCCCATGCCGCCGATCTCGACACCGCGGATCGCATCACGCGCAGCATGGTTTTTGCTCCAAAGGGCACGCGCGGCCTTGGTGCGACATCACGGGCCGGCCGCTGGGGGACGATCCCGGTTGAGGAGTATGTCCGCGCGGGTGACGAGCAGTGTTTGCGCATGCTGCAGCTTGAGGATTGGGACGTGATGAGCCTAGCGGCGGAGTATCTGGCATTGCCCCATGTCGGTGGCGTGTTCGTGGGTCTCGGCGATCTCTTCCTCTCCACTGGTCGCACGCCGGACCAGCCCGAGACCATGCGGATGGTTCGTGATGTGCTTGCTGGGGCAAAGCGCGCGGGCAAGGCATCGGGCATTGCGGCGAGCACTGCGGAGGAAGGGCGGCGCTATCTCGACATGGGCTATTCGCTTGTGATGGTGAGCAACGACACCACGATTTTCGCCAAGGCCGCCAAGATGATCGCCAGTGCGACGCTGCAAAATCCGGCCTGATGAATGCCCGGATGCCACGCGCAAACGCCCTGTCTTTGCACTCGACGGAGCGCTCTCTTTCCCAGTGCGGCACTGGCGCGCAATTGATTTGCCGCTGGGGGCAGAAGCAGAATAGCTGGATGCTGATCAGTGATCGGCGCGAGAAGCCGTCGCCCGGCAGAGGATGCAGTTGATGAAAAATGTGAAGAGGTTCTCAGTCGCGGGTCTGTTGATGGCAAGCGCGATGCTGGCCGCCTGTGCGGGCCATGCGCAACCCAAGGCGGAGAGCGCCACCAGCCCCGGCCCTATCTCCATCCACGGGAACATCACGGTCTTCGAGATTGCGCCGGTACTGCTGGCTGCGCAGGACTATTATCCCGGTGTTGCCACCGTGAAGATGGGTGGCATTCCCAATCTGGTCGGTGCCTCGCAAATCCCGGGCTTCGGCTCGGAAGGCGTCGCGGACGCCGCCACCCATGCCGAGACTCAGGCGCTGCGCTACTCGGTGAAGAATGAAAATCTGCGCATCATCATGAATGTGACGCAGGGATTGTATCGCATCGTGGCGCGCAAGTCGGCTGGTATCAACAGCGTGGCCGATCTCAAGGGCAAGAAGATCGCGACGATCCCGACCACATCGTCAGGCTATTTCCTGCACAAGATGCTCGCGCGCGAAGGCCTCTCCTATGCCGACATCACGCCGGTGGGCGTGACCCCGCTGAGCGACATGCACAAGGCACTGGCCGATCGCCGGGTGGATGCAGTCGTCATCTGGGAGCCGGAGAGCGAGAATGCCGCGCAGGTGCTCGGCAAGGATATTATCCAGTTT
>CBIHKY010000107.1:0-10191 GCA_966205705.1 uncultured Alphaproteobacteria bacterium | reverse complement strand
GGTCCACGACATTCTTCTTGGACTTGGACATTTTGATGACGCGACCAACCTCGACCGGCGCACCATCGGCAATCAGCGTCGCGCCATTGCCGGTGCGCTCGATTTCGGTGGGTGCATAATAGAGTGGGGGCAGACCCTCGCCCTGTTTGCGCGCATAAGTCTCATGCGTGACCATACCCTGCGTGAACAGGCTCTCGAACGGCTCGGCCATGCTGATCTTGCCGATATGCGCCAGCGCCCGCGTCCAGAAGCGCGCATAGAGCAGATGCAGGATCGCATGCTCGATGCCGCCAATATATTGTCCAACCGGCAGCCAGCTCTCAGCCTCGGCACGATCGAAGGGCTGATCGGAAGGCTGGCTGGCAAAGCGGATGAAATACCAGCTTGAGTCCACGAAGGTGTCGAGCGTGTCCGTCTCGCGCACCGCTGGCTTGCCGCAGCTTGGGCAATCGACATGCTTCCAGTGCGGATGGCGATCCAGCGGATTGCCGGGGATATCAAAACTGACATCCTCGGGCAGCACCACGGGGAGCTGATCCTTGGGGACGGGCACGACGCCGCAATCCGCGCAGTGAATGAAGGGGATCGGCGTGCCCCAATAGCGCTGGCGGGAAACGCCCCAATCGCGCAGCCGCCAAACGGTGGTGCCATTGCCCCAGCCGCCGGACTCAGCGCGGCGGATCACCTCTGCCTTGGCATCCTCCACGCTCATGCCATCAAGGAAGCGTGAATTCACGAGGCTGCCGGGGCCAGTATAGGCCTCGTCATGGATCGGCGCAGCCTCTTCGCCCGCAGGCGCGACGACGCGCTCGACCGGCAGCATATATTTGCGCGCGAAATCGAGATCGCGCTGATCATGCGCAGGGCAGCCGAAAATAGCGCCCGTGCCATAATCCATCAGCACGAAGTTCGCGACGAACAGCGGCAGCTTCCACTGGGGGTCGAGCGGATGGGTCACGGAGAGGCCGGTATCGAAGCCCTTCTTGTCCTGCGTCTCCACATCCGCTGCGGCGGTGCCGGTGCGGCGGCACTCTTCAGCGAAGGCCGCAAGATCAGCATTGTCCTGCGCGAGCGCCAGCGCGATCGGGTGATCGGCGGCAATTGCGGCGAAGCTTGCGCCAAACAGCGTGTCTGGCCGGGTGGTGAAGACCTCCAGCGTCTCGATGCCATCCACCGGCTTATCCAGCGCAAAGTGGAACTGCATACCGGTTGATTTGCCGATCCAGTTTTCCTGCATCAGCCGCACCTTGTCCGGCCATTTGTCCAGCGAATCGAGGCCGTCCAGCAGCTCATCGGCAAAGTCGGTGATCTTGAGGAACCATTGGGAGAGCTTGCGCTTCTCCACAAGCGCGCCGGAGCGCCAGCCGCGCCCGTCGATCACTTGCTCATTGGCGAGCACGGTCATGTCGACCGGATCCCAATTCACCGCGCTTTCCTTGCGATAAACAAGGCCCGCCTGATACAGATCGATAAACAGCGCCTGCTCATGGCCGTAATAATCCGGCTCGCAGGTCGCCAACTCGCGGCTCCAGTCGAGCGCGAAGCCGAGGCGCTTCAATTGCGCTTTCATGGATGCGATGTTGGCGCGGGTCCAGTCGCCGGGATGGACCTTCTTCTCCATTGCCGCGTTTTCGGCGGGCATGCCGAAGGCGTCCCAGCCCATCGGGTGCAGTACATCATGGCCCTGCATCCGGCGAAAACGCGCCAGCACATCGCCCATCGAATAGTTGCGGACATGGCCGATGTGGATGCGCCCGGACGGATAAGGGAACATCTCCAGCACATAGCTTTTCGGCGCACCAACGCGAGTGCCCGCCTTGAAGCTTTGCCGATCGTCCCACACCGCTTGCCAGCGCGCGTCAGCCTGTGCGGGATTGAAGCGTCTATCGCTCACATTTGCCTCATTTCAATGGCAGCCCGCCCGGACCCTGCCAGACATAAGGGCGGGGTGCCGGACTGAGGCAGTTCAGCCGTTAATGGCGCGGCGGCGCAGATCGCGAGCGCGCGTCAGGATGATCTCTTCAAGCTTCTGCGTGGTCGCGGCCTGCACGGGCGCATCGATCCACTGGCCGCCCTGGAGCGTCTGGCGGCTCGCTGCAACGCGCAACGCGTCTGCCCGCAGATCCTGATCCAGGATCGTCACGGTCAGCTTCATCCGCTCATTGGCGGCTGCCGGATTGATATACCAATCGGTCAGGATCACGCCGCCGTTGGAATCGGTCTGCAGGAGCGGCATGAAGGCCACTGTCTCCAGGCTTGCGCGCCAGAGATAGCCATTAATGCCAATGTTGGTCACGCGCGATTCGGCGAGATCAGCCTTGGGGCGATCCTTGCCTCCACCGCAAGCAGCCAGCAGGCTGCATGAAAGCGCCAGCAGCAAGCCGCCCGTCAGTCTCTTATGTTCGCTCAGAACCATGCGATCCGTTTCCTGTGATGTCCGGCAAAACCGGGATCCCTGTCGATCAGCCTCTATAGTCACCCCCGCCTGCCATACAAGTGGCCGAATTTGCAGCCAGAGCAATCAAGTGCGATATTATACGTCACGATGCTGGGGAGCTTTATGATGGCCGCCGGGAAGGAACATCCCGCCGATTTGCGTGTTGATTTTCATGAGCGACTGAATAATTTCTGGGAAGAAGGGGCTGAATGGCGGGTCGCCGGACGCACTGTGGATAATAAGTCACGCTTTGGGCTTTTTATCCGGGGCGCTGGTTCCGCCACTTCCCCCATGTTATCAAGTATGCAGAGCGATGGAGTCGGTAGACCGATCAGTTGTTCGCAAAGGGAGTTGAGACAGTGCGTTTGACGAAAGGCAGAATAGCGGCTTTGGGGGCGATTACAGCCACCTGTTCGCTCGCCCTGTCGCCAGCGCTCTCCGCCGTGCTCGGATCATCCGCTCAGGAAAGCGGCAATTCAGCGGTTTCGCTCAAGATGCTCGGCAGCATTGGTTCTTTCACACCCGTCACCAGCAATGGCTCGCTCGCCAAGACTTACACGCAGGCCGCTCGCGAATCGCAGAGCCGTGGTTTCCGCTTCACGCCCACCAGCGGCTCGATCAACGGCAATCGGTCGTTGACCATTCTCGTTCGCACGCCGGGCGCCCTGACCTCGGATCGCAAGTCCGAGCGTCTCTTGCCTAATCTTGGTCTTTCCTCGGTGGCTTATCGACTGGGCGCGACGAAGGGCTTCACGCAGTTCATCAGCAATGGACGTTACGAGCCTGCCAAGCTTGCACCGATGATCGAGAAATCGATCACGGAGCCGGTTGCAAACTTCACCCTGCGCCCCAAGCAGGAGCGTTTCTCGACGAACCTGCAAGTGCAGCAGCGTGAAGGCGTTGTGGCATCGCCGGTCGATGATACGCCAGCCACGCTCGGCACCGAGCAGAGCTATGCCGTCGATCTTTCGAGCAGCTACTCGCTGACGCGCAACCTGAACCTGAAGGCTGGACTGCGCTATCGCGGCCCGAACAACCGCCTCGCGCCGACGATCACGGATCAGACGCAGGACAGCCAGGCCGTCTATGTCGGCACCACCTTCAAGTTCTGATTTAGGCAGCACGTCGCGAGCTCGGCTTGATTATGCCTTGGTGCTTGGTGGCTTTCCTGTGTGATCATCCGCAGGTTGGGCATTGTTGTGATCCGCACAGGCCCGCTTGCCAGCCTTTCCGCCATTGACAGGCACGCACTCCCGGCCCCAATTCTCGCGCACGGCTTATCAATAGCCGAGACAATAAGGACGGGGATGATCGTGATTTCAAAGCAATCAAGGCACAGCTTTTCGGCATCTTCGCGTCTTAGCGCCCTTCTGTTGGCCAGCACGCTCGTGCTCGCTGCAGCACCTGCGCGCGCTGACTGGATCACCACCTGGTCGGCCGCCCCCGTCCGGCCAATGAACACGGGGCCGATGACCTCGCTTGGCCCGTTGATGGCGGCGCCCTCTTTCAAGAACCAGACGCTTGCGCAGACCCTGCGCATCTCGGCAGGCGGCAAGGCGATGCGGGTGCGCCTCACCAATCTTTATGGCGAGAAAGCGCTCGAAATCGGCGGTGCGCGCGTCGCTCTGCTCGATAAGGACGGGAAGGAAGTGCCGGGCTCGGCTCATCTGCTCGCCTTTGCGGGCAAGCCAACTGCGGCGATTGCGCCCGGCGCGCCTTTGCTGAGTGACAGCATTGCTCTGCCCACCCGCGATCTCGCGCGCCTGTCGCTCCAGATTTATGTGCCGGGAGAAACAGGCCCGTGCACGTGCCATCAGGTGGGGCTGGACAATATGCTCGTCTCGCCGCCGGGCAATCATCTCGGCAAGGCGTTCACGCCCGTGCAAACGCTCCAGAACCGTCCCTTCTTCGCCGCGATCGAGGTGGATGCCATCAAAGGCGCGGGCACGATCGCGATGATGGCCGATTCGATCACGGACGGCGTCGGCTCCACGGTGGGCGCGAACCGCCGCTGGCCCGATTATCTCGCCGCGCGTCTCTCCGCCGCGACGCCGGGCAAGTGGGGCATCGCCAATCAGGGCATCAGCGGCAACCGCATCTTGAGCGACGGGATGGGCGTGAGTGCGCTGGCGCGGCTGGATCGCGATATTCTCGCGCTCCCCGGTATCCGCACGCTTATCGTGTTCGAGGGCGTGAATGATCTGGGCATCGCTTTTGGCGCCGCTCAGCGTGCAGCTGCCACCGGCCAGCCCAACCCCTTCCACGACGGCACAATCGTGACCGCCGAGACGATGATTGCGGGCTATCGCCAGATCGTGGAGCGCGCGCGGGCGCGTGGCGTGAAGGTGGTCGGCGCGACCATTGCCCCCTTCAAGGGCGCGACCTATTGGACGCAGGAAGGCGAGGCCGTGCGTCAGCAGATCAACGCCGCCATCCGGTCCGGCAAGCTGTTCGATGATTTTCTGGATTTCGATCTGGCGTTTCGTGATCCCGCCGATCCGCTGCAAATGCGCCCGGGCTATCATATCGGCGATCATTTGCACGGCACCGATGCTGGCTATGAGGCGATTGCCAAATCGATCAATCTCTCGCTGTGGAGATAGGGCGAGGCGGGCGCACCAGCCCGTCAATTGCGGCAAATCCGCCCGCGCCGAGCATCCGCACGAGGCGAGCATGGCGTTGATGCACGCCACCAAGCGCGATGACTGGCAGCGGCGATCGACGGGCAAGCGCGGCAAAACGTGCCGGCCCCAGCGCGGAGGCACCGGGATGGGAGCGGGTGGCGAACAGCGGTGAGATCAGCACGGCATCTGCCCCGTTGCGGACCGTTGCCACAAGTTCGGCATGATCATGCACGGGTGCGCTGTGCAGCCAGCGCTTGCCCGCCATTCCCCGAATACGCGACCTGCCATGATGGCCATCAGCGCCCCAACGCTTCGCCAGCGCCGGATCGCCCGCCAGCAGCACGAGGCAGCCCCGCTGCCGCGCCGCCTGCCGCACTTGGTCGAATAGCTGGCGCCGCTCTTCCAGCGCGAGGCTATAGTGGCGCACGACCACTGCGGATCCGCGCGGAAGCTGGGCAATTGCGCGCAGCAAATCCGCCTGCGCGATCCGCTCATCCGTCATCAACCAGACAGATGGGATGGAGACGGATGGAATGAAACTGGGCGATTTGCCTTGGCCTCTATGCATGCCGCCCCTTATAGCGATGCCGATGAACGGGCATAGCAACCAGATGAATGCAGCGCAGCGCTTGGCTGGCGTGCGGGACATAATCGGCCAGACCGAGCGGATCGCCGGGCGACCGGCTGGCTCGGCGGCGCTGATCGCGATCAGCAAGATGCACCCTGCCGAGGCGATCTCCCCCCTCATCGAGGCTGGCCAGCGCTTGTTCGGCGAAAATCGTGTGCAGGAGGCTCAGGGCAAATGGCCCGCGCTGCGTAAAGCTCATCCCGATATTGCGCTTCATCTCGTCGGCCAGCTCCAATCGAACAAGGCCGAAGATGCCGTGGCACTGTTCGATGCGATCCACTCTATCGACCGTAGCTCGCTCGTCACCGCGCTTGGCCATGCGATGGAGAAGCTGGGCAAGCGGCCCGATTGCTTCATCCAAGTGAATATCGGCGCGGAAGCGCAAAAGGGCGGCTGCGCGATTGCCGATCTGCCCGGACTCCTCGCCGAAGCGCGCACAGCCAATCTGCCCATCGCTGGCCTCATGTGCGTGCCCCCTGCGGATGTGGAAGCCGCGCCCTATTTCGCGCTGCTCGACAAGCTGGCGCGCGATCATGGGCTTGAGAGTCGCTCGATGGGCATGTCCGGCGATTTCGAGACAGCGATTATGCTGGGCGCCACGCATGTCCGCATTGGTACCGCACTGTTCGGCACGCGCACGACGGCTTGATCGAACAACCGCCTGAAGCTCAGCCCTGACGCTGGGCCTTCACCGCGCCTGCCCAAAACTCCAGCTCTTCGGCAAAACCGGTGAAACCGCGCTCAAGCGCCGCGCCGCCCGCGCCGATCGGCTGCCCCTGCTCGTCCAGACTCTCCGTAATGCCACCCACGGCAACCGTCGCCGGGATCACCGCAAGGCCAATCGTCGTGAGCGTGGGGTGCCAGGCATAGCTTGAGCGCGCGCCCGCCATGCGCCCCGCCGAATAGCTGGCGATGCCCACAGGCCGCCGCCGCCATTCCTTATAATAATGGTCGACCAGATTTTTGAGGCCTGGCTGCAACCCCGAATTATATTCACCCGTCACGAACACAAAGCCATCGGCCTTGCTGATCTTATCCGCCAGATCGCTCATCGCCTTGGGTGCGGTGCCGGACTCGTAATCGGAGAGGCGCTTGTCCAGCATCGGCAGGCCCACGGCCCTCGCGTCGATAAGCTCGGCATCATGACCGCGGCCCATGAGCGTGCGCACGCAATAGTCGGCCAGCCGAATGCCCGCACGTGTCTCACGATAGGAGCCGTAGAAAACCAGCAAGGATAGAGTCATGACGTCAGTCTCCGCGACGCAGATGAGAATTGCCGCCTCCATAGCTGCCCGGCGCAGCGCAGGCACGTCCGATATATCCAGCACGCGCAAAATTGCGTAGGGCAGCGTCATGTTGCCGCCGACTATCGATGTGCCGATCGGATCGCTGCTTACGGCGCTCAGCCTTGTGGGCGCATTCGTGTTCGCAGCCTCCGGCGCGCTTGCTGCGGCGCGCCTGCAGCAGACGCTCGTGACATTCGCTTTCTTTGCGTTGATCACAGGCGTTGGCGGCGGCACGATGCGTGATCTTCTGATCGGCGCGCCCGTCTTTTGGATCCATGACGCGAGGCCAGCCCTTATCTGCCTTACTGCTGCGCTGCTTGTCTATTTAACGCCTGAGCGCTGGTGGAGCGCACGCGCGCTGGACTGGCTGGACGCGATCGGACTTGCCGCCTTTGCGGTCTTCGGCACAGCCAAGGCCATGAGCCTTGGCATCCATCCCTTTGTCGCCGTGTTGATGGGCGTCATCTCCGCCTGCGTGGGCGGCATCATTCGCGATCTGCTGGCGGGTGTCCCATCCATTCTGCTACGGCGGGAAATCTATGTGACGGCCGGCGCTCTTGCTGCAGCGCTCTATGCGCTGCTCATCTATTTCGCCGTCCCCGCGCCAGTCGCGAGCGTTATCGCAGCATTGGCTGGATTTGCGTTGCGCGCCCTTGCCATTGTGCGCGGCCTTGGCTTGCCGGTGTATAATGGCCGCAAAGCAAGCACCGATCAGGCGGGTGGCCCCTCGGAATAGTGCGGCACATCATCGGCAAGCTCCAGCCAGCTTTGCTTGCTTGATGTCCAGATGTGGTCGGTCGGCGCAAAGCGATCCGGCTCGTCGAGGCTGCCCATCGTCAGCCCGATCACATTTTTTTCAGCACGTTCCGAAAACATCGTGGTGCCGCATTGTGTGCAAAAGCCCCGTCGCAACACGTCCGAGCTATGGTGCCAGCCAACCGGACCGCTGATCGTCAACCCCTCCAGCGGCACCAGCACGCGCGCATTGAATGCCGCACCGATGGCCTGCTGGCACAATCGGCAGTGACAAACGCGCACATTGATCGGCTCGGTTTTGGTCGCATAGCGGCACGCCCCGCACAGGCAGCCGCCCGCGATTGTCTCGCCCATCAGCGCAAGCCAGACCAGTTGAGCAAGGCGCCAAACCAGCCCGCCTGTTCACGCGCAGTGATGGCCGGGGCGGCACCATAAGCGCGGCATTCAAGGCAATCGGCGCGGATCGAAGGCCCCTCGATCAGCCCCCGCAAATCCGCAACCACACGCGCCGCAATGCCTTGCTGACGCAACGCGGCGTGGCTCAACCAATCCCGCACGACGGGTCGCGCGGAAACACGCGCCTGACCGCCAGTCAGGGCGGAGAGAAATTGCGTGAACGTGTCTTTGGGTGGATCGAAATAACGCGCCTTTGCGGCATCGCCACCCAGCTTCGCACGCCGAGCCGCTTCGGCCACGGCCTCGTCGATGCCGCCGAAGCGATCCACTAGCTTAAGCTGGTGCGCTGTGCCGCCATCCCACACGCGGCCTTGCGCGATCTCGTCCACGCGCTGTGGGGTGAGATTGCGCCCCTTGGCGACCAGGCCAATGAACTTGCCGTAAATATCCTCGACACTCGCCTGCGCCAGCTGATCGAATTGCGGGCTTACCCCGCCCACGACATCCGGCTCACCCGAAAGCGGCGTCGCCTTCACGCCATCGCTGGTGATGCCTGCCTTGGCCAGCGTCTCTTCAAAGCTCGGCAAAATGCCGAACACGCCGATGGAGCCAGTGATTGTGGAGGGTTCGGCGAAGATCATGTCGCTCGCCATGCTTACCCAATAGCCGCCGCTCGCCGCGACATTGGACATGGAAACGACGACCGGCAGACCACGCGTGCGTGCCTCAACCAGCGCCGCACGAATATCCTCCGACGCGGCAGCCGACCCGCCCAGCGAATCGACCCGCAGCACCAGCGCTTTCACGCTGTCATCCGCCAGCGCATCATGAATAAGCGCGGTGATGCTGACGCCACCCGCCGTTCCCGCCTGCGCTTCGCCATCGACGATTTCGCCCGCGACCGTAATCACGCCGACCTGACCGGATGTGCTTTCCTTATGCTTGGTGAGGAAGGTAGCGAGCGGAATAGCCGCGAACTCGCCGGGGCGACCATCGCTGCCCTCACCTGCAACTGCCGCCACGCGCTTGCCGAACCCGACTTCATCGCCCAGCTTGTCCACCAGCCCTGCCGCGAGTGCCGCTTTCGCCGCATCGCCATTCTGCGCGCGCAGCAACGCCACGGGATCGGCCAGATAGGCGCTGATCTTCGCCGCAGGCCGCGCCTTACCAACATTGTCGAGCCAACTGCCCCATACGGCCTTCACCAAGGCCTCGTTGGCGGCGCGCGCTTCCGGCGATTGATCGGCGCGTGTGAATGGCTCGATCGCGCTTTTGAACGTGCCGACACGATAGACATGCGCCTTCGCGCCAAGCTTATCGATCAGGCCTTTATAATAGAGATTGCTGCCGCCCGGCCCGGTTACGCCGACCATGCCCATTGGGCTCAGCCACACTTCGCTCGCATGGGCAGCAAGCATATAGCTGTCATCATCATAAAAGGACGCGCGCACCAGCACGGGTTTGCGCGCCGCACGCACCTTGTCCAGCGCCGCGCCAACCCGCTCCATCGCCACCTGACCGCCGCCGCCAAAGCCATCAAGATCGAGCACGACGGCTTTGATCGCGTTGTCGTCCGCCGCCGCCTCAATTGCGCGCACGACGTCGCGCAGGCGATATTGACTGAGCTGACCGCCGCCGGAAAGCAGCGCGAACTGATCAATATCCTGCGGCTGCTCGACAATCGCGCCATCCAGCACCAGATGCAGCGCGCCACTGGAAGGCGTGCCATCCGGCGCCCGCGCGGCCTTGAGCCCCGCATAGAGAAGCGCAAAAAACAGGAGCAGGAAGAGCAGAACCAGCCCATCCTTCACCGCAACCAGCAGCTTCCACGCACCCTTGGCAATTCTCAACACGGACCGGATCTCCTTCGCGTGCCATCGCTAGCGCATCTTGTGGTGCGATGCACGGGGATGGTAAGGTAGCCGATACGCTGACCAGAGCTTACAAGTCGGTGCACCGCACCTTTCGAAACCCTTTCTAGTGCCCATGCGGACATGCGCCTGATCAGGCAAGATCCAGCATTTCGGCGAGGAATTTGGCTCGATCGCGGTGCATTCCCTCATG